>VYFG01000154.1 GCA_009842505.1 Gammaproteobacteria bacterium | reverse complement strand
GCCTCAGTCAGTTACATCGGGCGGGGTGTTCACGGCCGCGAACATGAACGTTTGTAGCAATCAACCATATTTTCCTGAAACCATTTCCTGGTGAACTTCCCGGTTCGGAACAACTGGCTGGATGCCATCCTCCATTCCGATACAGTGATTTTCTTCCGATGGGGCCGTGACGGGTTTCCGTGATTCGGGGTGCTGTAAATGAGGGCCCGTTCGCCACGGCGCGCCCCCCACTCTCTCACAACGAAATCGCCACGCCCCTGTGGCTTGGGGATGACGGTGCCGGGTTTGATCCGCCGCTCGATCAGATCCAGTATTTCCTCCATTTCGTGCCCTCCGGTTGTGTAACTACTATTTTCAAATCCAGAGACGATACAGATATTCCGAAGGGCACATTTGGCTGAGCCGCTCAAAATCCCTGCTCTTGACGGTCATATGACGCCAGTGCGGCAATTCTCCTTCCTTCAACCGATTTCCCACCAGGAACAGGTATTCCGTATCGGCCGCTTCCGGCCACCTGGCACCGAATTCCGATCCCATCTTCAGCAACCCTGAAAGCTTATCGCTCAACCAGTTTCTTCTCTTTTCGCTGCGTTCCTTCTCATACTCGTTCCAATCGTAAAAAATAAGCACCTTGAGAGGGGAGCGGAACAACATAAGCTTGTATATTTCGTATTGGACATGATCACAGTTTTCGTGCTCGATAATTATATCAAGACATGCTGGATATGTGTCATGACCATTGATTTGGTTGGATTCTTTTTTGTAATACACGCAGTCCAGTGTGTACCATTCCCGGTTTATATCCAGTGACAGCCTTTCCGATACCCGATACAAAAACGCATTTTCCTCTAGGTTTCCATTTCCCAGCATAAACTCTGTCCAATCCGTATTACTGCAGAAACTTTCCTTAATCCTGTTCTGATCTTCTTTCTTCCATTGTTTCCGGAAAGCATCTAGAAATCGGTCAGCGGGGATTTTCGAGTTCATTACTGATTTCCTGTGGGATTCACCGATCCCGGTAGGGTTCGGTCCACCGGGACTGATAACCGCTTGCCTTGCGTTGGCTGTCAAGGTCCCACCCAATTTTCAAACCATTGTCATCAAGCATAAAGCAATGATAATAGTTCAATATTGCTGAATGAAAAATCATCACTCGATATATTCACCCACCATGTATTTAATCGCATACGGAAGCGGTTTGTGAAATACCAATTTCGCCCAAAGTAGATATCAAATCTGATATGTCAACTCTCCCCCTATATACGTAACGCGAATTTATGAGAGAGCTACGCCAATCCATCAACTCATATTCATCAACGTGAATAATATCTTTCGCTGCAAGTCAAGCGACTTCGATTTATTTTGCGTTTTTTATTGATCAGTTAACTTTTTGGAATCGCTTCCCTCTATGAAATAAAAAGTTAGCCGTCCGATTCATCATGACGGCTAATGCATCAATCGACTTCGCAGTTTTCCCGAACGTGGCCATTGTCCGCGGCAGTAGCCGCGGTCATCGCCATTTCGCTGTCTGCTGTTGTGCACGCAGACGATACCAGGCGTGCCGGCCGATACATCGACCGGGCCATGCTGGTTCATGAAGCGGCACAGCTGAACCCGTTTGAGCAGGTCGCCAACCTGCAGTTCAGCTCCAGGATAACCGTCGGCGAAGCCCTGCGTACCGCACTGGTCGGTACCGGCTACCATCTGCTCGATCCGGATGCTCATCCCCACTCCGAATCGCGCACACTTCTCGGATCGCGTCTTGCAATCCCCCATCAGAACTTCGCCGGAAAAAGGATCGACTCGGTAGTCTCGGCCGTGATCGGTGCAGGGCGCGGCTTCACACTCGAGGTGAACCATACCGCAAGGCAGGTTCGGGTTGTCCCGATTCTTCCTGTAGACGCACCCTCGGCAAGCCTCCCGTATCGCCGGCACCTCCAGGCTTCACATGAGCAGAGCCTGGAACAGTGAATTTCCCCTCAGTCCTTTCCGGTTTCAGTTTGGCCTCCTTGGCACGCGGGACTTTTTTCAGGATTTCATCATCAGCCCCGATCCTCCTGGTGGTATTGGTGGTTATTCCCGCTGTTGCCCAGGAGGCCATTGTTCAGACCGGAATCGACGACACCGAAGTCGTCGAGACTACGGCGAGCGGGGTAGTCATTACTGAATCCGGCCGCGGGGCCTGGGACCTATCCGAAACCGATTGGTCGACCTACACGAAACTGATGCGGGGTCCCTCCGGTCTGTGGTATTCCCGACTCGATCCGGCTTTCGTCCTCGGCATCAATGCGAAATCCGAATCCGAACGGGAACGGTTCGCCCGAATCGTGTACGACCAGGAACGCCAGCGCCTGGATGACCTGTTCGCATTCAATCGCGCCTACCAGCGAATCGCCCGCGCCGAACGATCCACTCCGGGTTTCAGCTATTTCGGCGAATTCGGTGATATCAACGATCTTTCCGGTAGTTCCATTCCCGATCCCTTCCCTGCCCGGGTACTGATATTCGTGGGGCCGGATTGCCCCCGTTGCGACCGGTCTGTCCTCGACTTGGTCGTGGCCGGGCGGTCGTTCGACATCTACTATGTCGGTGCCGGATCAAATGCCGAGATATCCCGTTGGGCGCGCCGGATCGGACTGCCGCCGTCCCGTGTCCGCGACCGCAGCATCACGCTCAATCATGATCGCGGTACCCTGGCCCGGACCGACATGAACCGCTCCGATCTTCCGGTGTTGTTTCACGACTCGTCCCTGACGACCTCCGTCTCACTCAAGAGCGTGATCCGTGGAGGTCCAGGTGAGTAATCGGCTGCTGGTATTCCTGTCGCTCCTTTGTCCGGCTGCCGGACTGGCACAGGTTCCCGACGTGCCGGCCGGCTACCATGCAGCCGCGTCCAATCACCGTTTGAGTCCGGCGATCTTCTACGCGATCGCGCTGACAGAATCGGGGCAGAGCCGGATGACCGCTGAATTCAGGCCTTGGCCATGGACCCTGTCCATCGACGGAGAGCCCTATTTCTTTCCGACGCGGGAGGAAACCCGGACAGCTCTCCTGGAGGCCATACAGCACGGGCCCGGGCAACTGGGCGTCGGCCTTTTCCAGGTCGAATACCGCTTCCACTCGAACCGGTTCGACTCGCCCGGGGCGATGCTGGACCCATACGAGAATTCCCGGGTGGCCGCCGAGATATTTTCGGAGGGTCTTGTCGCCGCCGGTGGTAATGTATGGCGGGCCATCGGGCTTTTCCACAGCACAACGCCGGACCTCGCGGAAGCCTACCGCAAGCGGGTTGCCCGGCGACTGGTCGGCCTGGTTGGGAGTACCGGTTATGGCGGCTGAACGCTATTTTATTGTTCCGGTTCTTGTGTCCGCGGCACTTGCTTTCGGTACCGTGCCGGCAAGCGCTTGGGATCCCGGTGAGCTCGTGGTGCTCGGCCACGACCGGGGAGCCCGGCCTGCGGAATCCCTCATTGGCGAACTGCTTGGTCGTTTTGAAAACGAACGGGGTCCGGCGCCGGTCATTTCAACCAGCCAGGGCAGGGGACTCCTCGAAGGCGCGGGACTTCCGTCGGATTCCCGGCTCGTGCCCTCGGCCGCTTCTGCCAGCATCCGTCATATCGATATCCCACTGACAGCGCCATTGTGCGTCATCAGTACGGACCGTGTATCGAGAAGATGGCTGATCGCAAATCGCAGGCAACTCGCCCGCCTTGGCGCCAGCTGTGTTCTGGTGAAGACCTCCGGCCAGGAGTCGGTCGATTCGCTTCGACAGCTTGCAGGCCCTGTCCCCGTCCTTCCTGTTCCGTTTGACGAACTGGCCCGTGCCTACGGGATCAGGACCGTTCCGGTTCTACTCATAGGACAGGAGGGCGGCAGAAAATGACCGCGCGCTACCAAGTGGAGGCACTGCTGCGGCCGGCCGTCGAACTCTGGTCGTCCCTGTTGGCCTTCACCATGGCGACGATCGTCATGAGCCTGCACGGATACCTGTTTCTTCCCAGCCTGCTCGCGCTTGCCGGCGGGACTTTCTTCGCTGGCTACGGCACATGGAGGCTATGGCAGGGCATCCGTATTGTTCGCTACAAGCGCCGCCTGGGACAGCAGCCCCGCTTCTCAATTCGCCGAGGCCGGATCCCGGTTTCCACCCGCAAGCTGTACCTGGGACGGGGTTTTCGCTGGCAGGCGCGTCACACGCAGCGCCTGCGCGACTGCCTCCAGCCGGACAACGTCCGGTTCCTCCGGCAACCTCGCAGACAGGTCCTGGCGCAATCCATCGCGGCCTCGCTGGAACAACATGGATTGCACACATTCGCCTCGATGCTCCTTGCGGACAGCGTACTCAACCCTTTCCGTCCTCCGCCGGCCGTTGGCGGCCGTCCGGAGATTCACGGTGTGGGGATGTGGGAAGGAGAGCGGAATCTGTATTCGCCGATCGGGGAGCGGGTAGGCCATACCCTGGTGCTCGGCACCACCCGGACGGGCAAGACCAGGTTCGCCGAAATCCTGATCAATCAGGACATCCGAAGAGGCGATACGGTGATCGTATTCGATCCGAAAGGCAACACCGACCTGATGCTCAGCATGTACTCGGCATGCCGCGGCAGCGGTCGCCTCAAGGGATTCCGCATCTTCCATCTCGCCCATCCCGAACATTCAG
This sequence comes from Gammaproteobacteria bacterium, assembly GCA_009842505.1. Taxonomy (GTDB): domain Bacteria; phylum Pseudomonadota; class Gammaproteobacteria; order Arenicellales; family Poriferihabitantaceae; genus VYFG01. Next base: position 31,931 of record VYFG01000154.1, on the reverse strand, counting down.
CCCGCTACAACCCCGTGGGAAGCTATTCCCGAATCACCCAGGTCGCCACCCGGATCGCCAACGCGTTGCCCGATTCCGGGAACTCGTCCGCGTTCAAGGAGTTCGGCTGGCGGTTCACCAACATCATCGCCCAGGCCCTGGACCGGCTGGGTGAACCGCCGACCTACAGGGCGATCCAGACACACGTCAACAACATCGACGGACTTCTCATCCGGTATGGCCGCTGGTGGCTGGACAAATACGGTCCAGGTAACTGGACCGAACTCCTCGCCCTGTATGAGCATGGCCTGACCGGATCCAAGGACGATCCCACGCGGCCCGTTCTGCCGGCCCTGACGCCCTCGGAGCGGTCCCGCGACATCCGGGCGGTCTGCATGGCCCGGGTGCTGACGGAAGTCTTTCAATCCACCGGCAAGCACGACCCCATTGCCGAAGGCCTGCTATCGGCATGCAAGTACGACCGCACCTATTTCGACAAGATCGTCTCGTCCCTGCTCCCGTTTCTCGAGAAACTCTCCACGGGCGCGGTTTCGGCCCTCTTCAATCCCAACCACGAGGAACGGGACGCCGAAAGCGTGTTCGACTGGATGTCCGTGATCAATCAGCGGGGCGTAGTGTATGTCGGTCTCGCCGCGCTGCAGGACGTCACCGTCGCGAGCGCCGTGGGCAACGCCATGTTCGCCGATCTCACCGCTGTGGCCGGCGAGCTGTATGCAAACGGACCCAATCCCGAGGTCCCGGGCTCCGGTAGCAGAACAATCAACCCGATCTCCCTTCACGCCGACGAATTCAACGAACTGATCGGGGACGAGTTCATCCCGATGCTCAACAAGGCCGGCGGCGCCGGCTTCCAGGTCACCGCCTATACCCAGACCTGGTCGGACGTGGAAGCACGGACCGGCAACCGCGCCAAGGCCGAGCAGATCGAGGGCAACTTCAACACCGTCGTCATGCTCCGCGTCCGCTCGAAGAAGACCGCCGAACTGCTGACCGACATGCTTCCGAATGTCCAGGTATCCCACCTGACCACGGTGTCAATCGCCCAGCACCAGAACGACCCCGGATCCAGCCAACATTTCGGGTCCAGCGTGCAGGACCGGGTGTCCACATCGGACGCACCGATGCTGGAGCCCGGGGACCTCACCCGTCTTCCCAAGGGACACGCCTTCCTCGTCATGGAGGGTGGCCAACTGTACAAGCTCCGGGTACCGCTGCCGGCACCCGACAGGCGCCCGCTGCCCGATGGCATTCGCGAGCTGGCCGAACTCATGCGGGGGGAATCGCAGGGCTCCGCCGACTGGCAACAGGATCACTGGTGGAACAGGTCGATGCCTACCGATCAGCAGACCTCCGAAGACTTCCGGGACATGCTTCTGCTCACCGGGCCGGTGGACGAGGAATTGCCGGACAGTTCCCGGGGGCGACCCGGGTCACCGATTCATCTGCCGGGCCCCCTGCATCCCGGTACCGACCATGCAGGGCAACCAGATAGCGAGGCGGCAGCATGACTGCCCTGGTCCGCACACATGATCGCCCGCGTGGACTTGTGGCGCGTCTCCTCCGCTGGACCCTCGGGCTTGCCGCGGCAATTACCGTCGCTCTTATGCTTGCCGTGATCATCGAATGGGTCGGTATGACCCTGTTCTGGCCGGAAAAAGGTGCCTCCCGATCCCGCGCAGTTCTCCAGCAGGACCTCGCCTGGCTTCGCGGCACCTCAACCAGCCCCATCGTCCTTCCCCTGGTCACGGTTCCGGCGCCGGCGACGATCGCCGCGGAGCTCTCGAACAGTCTCTACCGGGCCGTTTTCGTCTGGACCGGTCTTGAGCAGGTTCTCTCCTGGCTGTCCTCCGCTTCCGTTCTGCTTGCCGTGTATCTGGAGGCCGCGCTCAATGCCGTACAGACGTTTTTCGTGCGCTTGGCCATCACCATTACCGCCGTTCCGCTGTTCCTGGCATTCGCATGGTGGGGGGCCATGGAAGGTCTGGTGCGCCGCGACCTCAGGCGCTACGGCGGCGATATCGAAAGGGGGATGATCTATCACTGGGCCAAGCATGTCGCCGGTGCCATCCTGGCGGCTCCCGTGTTCCTCTACCTCGCCTGGCCGGATTCCCTCAACCCGGCCTGGGTATTCGTTCCGTTCGCGCTCGCCCTCGGCATCAACATCATGGTCGTCAGTGCAACCTTCACGAAATATGTCTGATCTGGAAAACCACATCAAACGTCCGGGCCTGATCTTGACGATCATCGCGGTCTCGTTGCTCATGACAGGTTGCGCTGGCATCAAGAGGGCCTGGAACGGTCTGTTTCCTCCAGCCCGGGCACAGACGGAGATGCTGGTGCCTGAAAGAACCCCCTGGGTGCCGCTCGGGTCCCCCTGGATGCAGCCTTCTGCACCAAGCTGGCCCACAGGCCGTTATCCGGGCGGGGGGCAGGGCGATGGTATGGCCACGCTCATCCAGGAACTCGACCACTTCGCCCGGCTGATCGACACCGTCAGCCGATTGCCCGCGGAGCCCGGGGAATACCGGGTGAACTTCGTCAGGATCCAGGCGGATATCGCAGCAGTGCGGGCGGGCCTCGTCGAGGCCCTCCTGCAACCGCGCACGGCGCCCCGGGATTTCCCGCCCATTAACCGCGACTACATCGAATAGGCGATGGCTCAGAAACCTTCCATGGCGGCTTTCCAGGCCGCTTCCGCCATCGATCCCGTCACCCTGCGGGAAGTGATCGTCTCACTTGCCATCGCAGTTGTCCTCGGCTGGAGCGCGCTCTACCTCAGACGGGTCATGGCGCATGGGTGGGACAAGTTGGACATGGCGCATATCGGCATGGGCATCTTCCTGTCCCTGATCCTGTGCTTCTTCGTCTTCTGGACGATGGCCGAATACGGCGCAGGTTCCTGAACACAGAGCCTGACGACCGATACCACTGAACCGACAACCCCTGTGAACAGCATGAATCAAGTCACCGAAAGCTCCCGTTCCGGTTCGGAGAAACAGCCCCGCGGACGGTACCTGCCCGCATGGCTGAAACGCCTGTCCGGGGCATTGCTAGTCGCTGCCATCGGCATCATTCCGGGAACCGCACTGTCCCAGGCTGGCGATATCCTGGATGACGCCAAGGAAAATTTGGCCGATGTCATGGAAATCGGCATGTGGATACTCCTGGCGGGCGGCTATGTCGTTGCCGCCTACATGATCATCACCGGCGGCATCCGTCTGTTCCAGGACCGCGAGGGGGGCGTTGGTCGTTTCGCCCTGGGCATTCTGGTGGCCATCGTGATGGTGGTTCTCATGTCCTATTTCGTTACCGCCGGTCAGGAAGAGATCGCGAATATCCGGAACAGCTGATCATGGCGGAAACGGAACGGCTTTCCCGGTTGCCGAACTCCCTCCGGGTCTCTCATCAGCCGGTCATGGTTGCAGGGCTCACGGGATCGGAATTTCTCATGGCAATCGCCCTGGGATTCCTTATGTTCATCACCGTCGGCGCCGTCACTCTGCCGATCATGGGTGCGTTCCACTTCAGCCTGCTGGCCGGTAGCGTCGCCGGGGTGGCCGCGGGCATCGCGCTTCGTTCGTCGATCGTACATGTCAAGCGCCAGAAACCAGAGGGTTATCCCCTTCAACTGGTTCTGGGTGCCCGCCACCGCATCGAACCCATTCCGGACCTCGTGGCGGTCGAAGGTCGTTGGGACCCCATGAGGCACGAGCGATGAAATGGTCGCTTCCACAATTCGAATCGCAAGGCTGTGGCTCCGACCGCACCATGCCCGGTCAGCCCAAGGACGATACCGGACCCGAATTCGCTGGAGGCAGCCGCGCGGGAACACGCCCCGGGCTGCTCGAGCGCCAGGGCATCGGATTCGTGCAGTCCATCGAGACCGTCCGCGCCATCAACCGGGCGCTGCTCATCATCATCCTCTGCCTTGCTGCGGCCCTGATCGCACTGTCCGTCGCGCTCATGTCCAGCCGCGATTGGATCACCGTATATGTGCCGCCGGACATCACGCGCGGTTCCTTCATCACGGCAGGCACGCCGTCGCCTGCGACCGTCTATGGCTTCGCCGCGATCACCCTGCAGGGCCTCTACCACTGGCCAGCCGACGGCGAGAAGGATTATCTTGCATCCATCGATTCACAGGCGCCCTATCTGACACCGGCATTCCGCCGGCAGCTTATGGAAGATCATGCCCGGCTTTCGAATCGGGCCGGCATCAACGAACTGAAAGGGCGGGGTAGGGCACTCTTCCCGATCCCGGACCGCCTCTATTCCCCGGACCGGATCACATGGGTTGGGGACGGCGTCTGGTCGGTGACCCTCGAGTTCCGTCTGCTGGAAACCATCGAATCCACGCAGGTCAAGGACATATCCATCCGCTACGAACTGCGCGTGGTGCAGTCCGACGTGGATCCGTCCGGCAATGTCTGGGGTCTGCAGCTCGACGGCTTCCTGCGCGAGCCAGTGCGGATATCTGGGGCGGGGGAGGGATCATGAATATCCTGCCCTCATCGCCCGCCCCGGCGGTCGTATCCGGATTCCTGGTCGGGCCGTTCCTGTTGATGTTATCGATCTGCGTGTTGCGTCCTGGCTTACCGCTGGAGACGTTTTCGGGAATTCGACAACAGCGCCGGGAAAGATGAGGCATAGCCTGAAATCCCTTTCGCGGTTCATGAAACAGCCGGCCATGTCGGTCGGGGAATTCCTGTTGCTCATGTGCGTGATCGTGGTCTTCTGGGGCACGGTCTCTATCGGCCTGTTCATCGAGTCCATACAGGCAGCATCCGCGGAACCGGTCACGGAAGATGAAAAAATGCTGCGTGATTTCGGCCTGTTGCCGGAAACCCCGCTCGATCTCACCCCTGTACGGGTCGAGTTTTCCGGCGCCCCCGTTCCGATCGTCGTTGGTGTCGGTACGGAGCGACGACTCATGTTCGAGCAGCCTTTCCGGATCGGAATGGAACCCGCCGTTTCCGGATTTTTCGACCTGGAGATCTACGACCGTCATCTTCTCCTTCGTGCCATTCGCCCGGTTTCCACACGCGCAAGAGTTCAGCTCGCATCCGGCCAGATCATCCCGCTGGACATCCGGTCCGTTGCCGGTGCAGGCCCTGCGGGGCCGCTGGAGATCTCCATCGTGCCGTCCTCGTCTGCCGAAGTCTCTGATGAAACACCTGCCGTACCCGTTTCCGCGCTCCCGCAACCGGCACCGGCGCCGGGTTATATCGACCTGGTTCGCCATGCGGCGCAGCGGCTGTACGCGCCCGAACGCCTCTGGACAGAACGCCCGGGAATCCGCAGCGTCCCGGTATCGCACGAGAACCGGCGGCTCATCCGCGGTGTCCGCGTCGAAGCCATACCGGTCGCAGGCTGGGGAGAGGGTGGCCTCGTGGTCACGGCCGTCCGCATCGACAACCTGGAGCAAAGGACAATTCGCCTGGATCCGCGTCAGATCCTGGGCAGATGGCGGGCCGCGGCGTTCCAGCACGGTCGCCTGCAACCCGGTGCGGCCACTGCGCTCTATCTCGTATCCGATGGGCCGTTCGAAGCCGCGATGGGCATCCATCGCATCCTGTCCGAACCGCCGGCTTCCGCCAAATCGCACGTTTCCTCAAATTTCTCCGGCAACACTTCAGGGGTCAAAAAATAATGTCGGCGAGGAACAGGACAAGCGGAATGGTGATCCTGGGCATCGGCATGGTTTTCCTGGCCGTCGCCGGTGGCGTTGCCTGGCGTTTCATGTCCGGACATCCGGACGTTCCTGCAAACCGCACTGCCAGTGTGCCGGGCGATGCCGGTGCGAACCGTCCGGGAACCGGCGAGGCATCCGCGGACCGGCCCGGCGAAACCGTACAGGCGCTGGCCGCGGACCAGGAAACCCTCAAATCCCGCATCGACGGCATCTCCGAAAACGTCGCTTACGGCATCGGCGGCCTCAGCGACCAGCTACTGCGGATCGGCGAGGAACTGACCTTCCTGAAGACGGAACAGGCCGCCATGGCCGAAACAGATGGAATGCAAACACGGATCGACCAGCTCCGTGGCGAGATGCTGACCAGCATGCAGGCCATGATTGACGAGTTCGGGAATCGGGCCGACGCAGACTATCCCGTGGACGGCAGAATTCATCCCGACCGGGGCCGGGGCGTGCCCGGGCAGGATGGGCTTCTCTGGTACTCCGCCGCCAATCCGGACCCCATCGATGGCCCGGCTTCCGTCGGGGGGCTTGCCGCCCTGCAGGACCGGTTCGCTTCGCTTTCCGGCTCCGACCCCCTCTCCCTTGCCCGGGCGGACGCCATTGTGCCGGAACCTCTTCCGGTCTACACGATCCCGTCGGACGCCACCCTGGTTCGCTCCCGGAGCCTCACCGCGCTCATCGGCCGGGTGCCGCTGCAGGGCCAGGTCGTCGAACCGTTTCCGTTCAAGGTTGTCACCGGCCGCGACAATCTGCTCGCGGGCGGCCAGGTCCTGCCCGAACTCGAACAGGCGATCTGGTCCGGTACGGCGACCGGCGATGCGACTCTCCATTGCGTTACCGGCCAGCTCAACCAGGTCACCTTCATCTTCCGGGACGGCTCGATCAGCACCTGGCCGGTGGGGGGCGGGGGAGGAAGCGCGGAAAATAGTGCCGGACGTCTCGGCTGGATTTCCAACGAGCAGGGGTACCCCTGCATCCCCGGTCAATTCGTCAGCAACCTGAAAGAGAACATCGGCAAGATCACTTCCACGTCCTTCGCCTCCGGTCTCGCACGCGCATGGAGCGAACAGCAGGCCACGACCATCCGGGAGGGCGGCGCAGTCACCAGGTCGTTTACCGGCAATCCCGGCGAGTACGCCCTGGGACAGGGCATTGCCGGCGGCATCGACGAGTGGGCCCGGATCGTCGCGGAACGCGCCAGGGATGCATTCGACGCGGTGGTCGTCTCTCCCGGGCAGACCCTGACCGTTCATGTAAACCGGTCCATACCGGTCGACTGGCCGCCAGAAGGGCGCAGGATCCGCCACGTTTCCCCGCTATCCGCCATTGACCCAGGAAAAAAACCGGGAGGCCTTGATTGATGTTTTTCGTGCCTCGGATGTGGCGGCGGAGGATTCGGTTGGGCGGGGTGACTCTTGCCGGAATCGATGCGGCGATCGTGGCTGCCGTGGTGGTCCTGTCCGGGTGCTCGGCACCAGTGCGCGAAGAGGTCTTCGACGACAGCGGCCCCACCACAGAACAGGTCTGGCACAGTGCCGGACCGGTGACCGCGCTTCTCGGCGATCACGTCGGATGGAACCTGGGCGGTGCCGCCGGTGCAGCCGCGTGGACCCGCTCTGCCGAGAACGAACTTTCTGTCCTGTTTCCGGAACTCCGGAATCCCCGGATCACCCTGTACGTCTTCCCCCACCTGACCGTAGATGGAGCGCCGGTGCCGGGTTACGCCACTTTCTTCCATCTGTTCGAGGGAAGCAGTCATTTCGCCCTGCCGGGCGAGGCTTTCCGCGAGGGAGTCCTGAAATAACGGGTATGCCGGATCTGAAGAAAAGCAACCAATAATGACGGGTATACCAAATCTGAAGAAAAAGATTCCGGCAAGGTATCGGGATACCGATATCGATGCGGTTCCTGCGCAGCGCCCGGAATGGCTCGGAAACCTCCGCCGGCTCGCGACCCGACTCGGTTTCCTTCACGACGGCACCCCGCGCCTTTCTTGGTCCGAACACAGGGCCATGTACGAGCCCCCGCCATCCTTTGCCCGATTCCTCCCGGTCCGCGCCTGGGACCGCCGCACGCGTCTATTCCTGCTGCAGGACTGGCCGTCCGCGGCCGCGATCCTGGAACTGGATCCCGTGGACGCCGAGGCACGCTCCCGCGCCCAACTCGAGAGAATGCTCGACCAGATGGAATCCGTATTCAAGGTGATCCCCCAACGCCCCCGGGACCCCTGGATCGTCCAGCTGTACCTGCAGGACGAACCCCTGCTGGACGCGGCCTGCAGGCTCCAGGAATACACCGTCGAAGCCAGCAGCGTGGACGACCGCTTCGGTCGGGATTTCCAGGACGTCATGCGCGTCCACCTGATGGATATCGGCAAGCCGGGAGGCATTTTCGAAGACACCCACACCGGCGCGCGCTGGGGAGGCCGGATGCGGCGCTGCCGCCTCGTGCTGTACCGCCGGTTCGATCCGTCCGCCTACCCCGACCGGGCGGGGCGGTGGCCCGTCGACGAACTTGACGAACTCGCTAATCACATCGAGCACGGCCTCGATGCCGCCGGCATCTCCAGCCGCCGGCTCGCGCCCGGGGCATTCTCCAACTGGATGTTCCCCTGGCTCAATCCGACATTCGCGAGAACGGACGCATGGGAACACCTGGGCCTGCACGGCGATCCGGACGAACAGGAATATCTTCCCACTTTTGACCTCTGCAATGCGGTCATCAGGCATTTTCCGATATCCGACCCGGACAACGGTGTCTGGTGGTTCTGCAAGCGCCCGCATAGGTTTCTGCCGGTGACCGGGTTCCGGACCGAGCCCCGGGCAGGCCTCCTTACCCTGGAAAAATCCGCGGGTCGCGGCAGGACCGCCGCCGCCTTCGTCGACCGCCTGCCCACGGACACCGTGACCACTCTCCAGATCGTGTTCCAGCCTCAGGACGAGGTCGCTGCCCACCTCGACTTCATCGCCCGGCGCTCAAGGAGTGACAACCCCGAAAGCGTCCTGGTCCGCGGCGATGTCGAGGATTGCCTTTCCGCCCTGGCCGAAGGCAACCTCATGTTCCCCACCGTCATGGGGTTCTTCGTGCGTGGGCAGGACCTGCCCGATCTCGAGGACCGTCTCGCCAGGATCCAGTCGCTCTGCACAAACGAGGGAATCGAGACCGTCGATCCGGACGCGGATGTGTTCCCGCTCGACGAATATGTCCGCTACCTGCCCGCCGGATACGACCGCAAGTACAACTGGTATCTCATACGCGAACGCTACCAGTGGCTTGGAAACGCGCTGTCGGCATCTCCACTGTGGGGAAAGGCCCAGGGCTCGGGCCGTCCGGGGTTCACCTTCTTCGACAGGTCGGGCCGGCCCGTGATGCTGGACATCCTGCATCCGGAGGATCGCGACAAGGCGCCCCATTGCCTGATCCTCGGGCCGACCGGCACTGGCAAGTCCGCGCTCCTCAATTATCTGGCGCTGCAGGTCATGGCCGTCCACCGGCCACATCTTTATATCGTCGACGTGGGGGATTCCTTCCGGCTCCTGGGAGACTGGTTCAGAAGCAAGGGACTGTCGGTCAACTACGTCCGCCTCGACCAGGGCGATGTCTCGCTCCCTCCCTTCGCCGGCTCCGGGAGGATGCTGGAACAGGATGTAGACGGGAACGCCGCCGAAGATGAACGGGTCGATTTCCTGGGCGAGATGGAAGCCGCGGCGCGGATGATCATCACCGGATGCGACCCCGCCGAGGAGGCGCTCTACAGCCGCCAGGACCGCACCTACGTGCGCGCAGCCCTCATCGATGCGGCCGTCGTCGCCCGTGACCGCGGCGACGCCCATGCCCGCATCACCGACCTGGTCGACGTTCTGGAGCAGTACGCGCAAGGCAAGGTGCCCTGGGGATTCCAGTCCGCGGCCGATCCGCACGTCATCGAACGGATCCAGCGCCTGCACGACAATGCCTTGCTCTCGCTGGAAGGAGAACGCAGTCGGCTGTTCGACCGCCATGGCGAGCCCTGGCCGGAGGCGGACTGCACCATCGTCGATTTCGGCCGCTTTGCCGAAGGCGACGACACCCGGGACATCCTGTCCATCGCCTTTATCGGCCTGATGAACCGCATCCAGCGTGACGCCGAGCGACGCCGAGGCAGCGGTCGGCAGTCCGTTGTGATGATCGACGAAGCCCACGTAACGACAACCGATCGACACCTGTCCGGCTACCTAGTCCGTGGCTCGAAGATGTGGCGGAAGTGGGGTCTGTGGCTCTGGATGGCCACGCAGAGCCTGGCGGACTTTCCGGACGGCACCAGGCAGATCCTGAACATGTGCGAGTTCTGGTTCTGCCTGTCCATGCCGAAGGAGGAGATCGAGGAGGTCGCACGGTTCCGCCGTCTCAGCGAAGAGGACCGGCTGCTCCTGGAAGAAGCCCGCCGGGCACCCGGGCGCTATAGCGAAGGGGTGCTTCTGTCCGGTCGTCCTCCCATGCTCTTCCGGAACGTACCGCCGGCCATTGCCATGGCCCTGGCCCAGACCGAGGAGTCGGAGGTTGCCGAACGTCGGCGGCTCGTGGAGGAGAAGGGACTCGCAACAGAGCTTGAGGCCGTGGACCTGGTCGCCGAAAGGATCCGGGAAAGGAGATTGCAATGAATGAGGACCTGCCAATGAACAGGATCATTATGTCCATCCTTGCTGCAACATTCCTTGCGGTCGTCTCGAGCGGTTTTGCCGCGTCCGGCGGTCCCACACATATCGTCGTCTACACCATCAGCACGATTCCGGTCACAGTGCCCCGGAACCTGGCTGCCATCACGATGGTCATCAACCTGGATCGCATCCCCGCCATCGAGGAGCAGATCGCCCGGAATCTGCATCGGATGTTACCTGGAGAGCGGCCCGAGGCTGCTAAACGATGCATTACTGTTGCCCTGCAAAATGAATTGAAAAACATCTGGCAAGCGCTCATCAGGATCAGGCAGGACAACATCACGCATCTGCCGGCGATCATCCTCGACGACCGAGCAGTCTGGTTCGGTTCTGACCTTCGGCGCGCGGTGACGATGTACCGGGGATGGCAGAAGACGGAGGTAGGCAAATGAATGCTCCGTTCGGGTCAACCGTCATGGGATTGCTGTTGCCGGTTCTTTTCCTGGCCCCGGGTGTTCCGCACGCCGATTCCACATTCTCCCCGGCATTCACCAGTGCCGACATCGTCGAGGCGACGACAGCCGTCGACTGCCTCGACTGGAAGATCCGGGGCATCTGTCTCAAGCTCAAGTGCGGGCTGTTCGGGTGCCGGATCAGGACCGTGCCCGGGGTGGAGCACCGGATTCCACACCGGGGCGTGCCCGCCAACACCGAACCCGGGCATAAGCCCTGGCCCGACGCCAGGACCCTGTACGGCCGGCCGCTTGCAGCGGCCGCCGACGTTGTCTCCTTGAACACCGTGGGTGTGCCCCTCGGGGGTGGTCACAGCACCGTCACAATCCCTGGAGGGAGCACTGATGCGGGTTCCCAGTCCGGCGACAATCTCCGGTACAAGGAAATCTCCATCGTCGGCAACCCCGCCACGATTGCCTTTCGGGAGTGGCTGACCAGTGGGGCGGTTCCTGTCGCCTGCAGCACCAACGTCACCCCCATGGCGCTCTACTTCTCCAGCGAGGTCAATGCCGCTGCCTGGAGAACCGGACTGACCGAGCAGCTCTATCCGGCCACCTGGGTGCCCTGGATGCGCCCGATCGGCCGGTTTTCCCCGGGGATGTGGGGAACGATCCATCCGCGCCAGGGCCACGTGCAGCAGTACCACGACGTGCTTGCCGGCGCAGTGACCGCGCAGAGGGCCGTCGACATCGCGACTCGTGCGGGCCAGCCGCACCTATATATCCGGGTCCCGGGTATATCGGAGAGCGACGAAAAAACAGACCGGTGGCAGATGGTTCATCCGCGCAGCGAGAGGCAGTGCACCACGTTCGGCGAGGACCGGAATTATTACCGGGATCGGGAGAACGTTTCCGGCCCGGGAGAGGGTGGATACGGTTGGGTCTATTGGCCGCTCCATCATTGCTGCCCGGGATCCGGAATGACGATCGCAAGGATACGGTTTTGATTTTTTTTCGAATTGATATACAGATGATGAAAGAGAAAGTGACCGGGTTCATCACACCGGTTTCCCTGGTCGGGTTGCTGGCCGCCGCGACCGTGCCCGGAACCGCATCCGCGCAGCAGGCCGTGGTCGACGACCTGGTCTATTACGAGATCGGTGGCGGCCAGGCCCTGGGCGGTCCCGCAAGCTACCGGCGCCAGACCCGGATCGGCGGCGACGCATCCCTGGCATTCGGTTATTCCTGCGGCCGGTTCGATCTTTCCCGGAACCTCCGGCACATGTTCGGCAACCTCACCCACGGACTCGACCGGGCCGTCGACAGCCTGACGTATGCCGCCACCGGCGTAGTTGCTTCATTGCCGCTCTACCTGCTCCGCCAGGCGAATCCCAACCTTGCCAACATGATGGAGAACATGATGCTCCGCTACGAGGAGGAGTACCGTCTCGGGGTCAAGTCCTGCCGCGACGCCGAACGTCAGATCCTCGCCGGCGAGAACCCGTTCTACGACTGGATCAAATGGGGCCAGCAGGACACCTGGCGCAAATCGGCCGGATCCGGCGCACCAGTCGATGAGGCCCGGGAGACGGTCGCGGAGCAGCATGGATGCATCACCTGGATCGGGGGCGAACGGTATTTCTGCGACGAATTCGACAACCGGGAAATTCCCGTCTATGAGGGCGTTTCCACAGAAGGTTACATGCTGCTCGATGAACCTGCCGGCAGTGCGCCCGAGGGTGCGGCGCCTTCCCGGTTGAAGGTCTACTGGCCAACTGCGGATACCGCGGTGGAGGAAATCCTCCAGATTACGGGAGAAACCTTCATCACCAATGCCAGAACCACTCCCCCATCCGGAATGCCGCCCCGAGGACTCGGCGCAGGGATGCACGAGGAGGCGGTCGCCCTCACGGTACGACTGCAGCAGGCGGTCGATGGGTCCATCGACGATCCGGCGTCCTGGGACGGCCTCGAGGATCTGGGTGTGCCCGGGCTCACAGTCACGCCCACCCTGGTCCGGTCGCTCCGGCGGCTGAGTCCCGCCCTGCAGGTCTCCGCCATCAAACGGATCGCCACCGAGATCGCGCTCCTTCGCGCCCTCGAGAAGGTCCACCTGGCCAGGCGCATCATCCTGGCCGGCTCCCGCGTCCCGGAAGTCCAGGCAAGCCCCGCGCGGGACCTGATCCGCGAGGAAGCGCTTCCCCTTCTCGAGATGGAGGCCCGGCTTCTGCAGGACGAATACGACCTGAGAACCCGCGCGGCGAGCTCCACGGCCGCGAAGATCATCCGGTCCGGCACCCGGGAACAGCGGGACACCTACCGGGGCGACGGCGGCGTCAGCCCGGCGCCGGTAACCGGGGGAGGGGTGTTGCGATGACCGGCATGATCCCCGCGATCGGCAGGTTCGCTCGATGGATCCGGCTGTTCCGGATCGGCGCGGCCGGATTTCTCCTGCTTGCTCTTGCGCCGTTCGTCATCGTCTTCCTGGGATACGGGCCGAGCCCGGAACAGGTCCACGCCGTCCAGAGTGCGCTGGATGCCCATGCCATCGCCCTTGCCGTGATCCGCATCACCGTCTACTTGGTCCTGGTCTGGTACGGACCCGTATGGCGCGGGGCCAGGGGCGAGGGCCTCGACCGCGTCCGGCTCACGATGTCCATCGTCGCGACCGTGTGCGAGCTGGTGCTCGTCCAGCGGATTTTCCTGTTCTGAGGAGGACCGGCCAATGTACGTGTTTTCCTATCTCGAACTCCACACGACGCTGATCGCCTGGCACCTCTACGGCGTGATCTACGAGATCCTCGTCGGCACCGGGCTCATCGTCCTGCCGATCCTCTGGCTGCTGGTCAGCACCAGCACGCAGTCCCTCGGCGAGGACAGGGGGGAGAACCACGAAACCGTGGTCCTCCACATCAAGAACATGGTGGTCGCAATCATCGTCATCATTTTCTGCCTGGCGCCGGTCTATTCCATCAATCCCACCGATGTGAAGTTCAGGCTGCCAGCGGCGCCGGGCGGCACGCCGGTCGAAGTCGATGCAACAGCCGATCCGACGACCTATGCCGGGCATTTCGGCCAATCCATGGCGCCGGTCCGGATCCCCGCCTGGTGGGGGCTGCTGCACTCCCTGTCCGCAGGGCTCACCAACGCGGTGATTGAACGGTTCCGGACCCCGGGCGATTTGCGCGATGCGCGCATGCTCCTCGAATCCCGGAACATCGAGGATCCCTCGGTTGCGGCCGACTACAACGAATTCCTTCAGGGATGCTACTGGCCGGCCAAGGACAACTACCAGCGTCTGGCGCAACAGAACGTGGTCGTGTCGGGACAGGATGTTAGCTGGGCCGGTAGCGAGTTCCTGGTCAACATGCCCGGGGGCTACCGGCTCTGCACCGACAATACCAATTGCAAGAACGCGCCCGGGTCTCTGCACGTCCAGTTCAGCACCAATCCCGGGGAACTCGCCAGGCGTGGACTCGGCGATACCTGCGCCGACTGGTGGGAGGCCATCCGGGAAAAGATCCTGGACCAGGCCCGGGCCGACCAGGGAACCTTCGACAGGATGTGGGGATCGCTCACGGGGTTTCTCGGCTCAAGCACCGAGCGCGAGCGGGAGAACATCCTGGTGCGCAAGACCCTGGAGAATTTTCATGTGAGGGAAGGCCTGTCGGCCGAGTACACCACGGGTAGGACATCCTGGTACCAGGAGGGCGTTGATATCGTGGGGGGTATGGCGATCGCCAAGGAATGGCTGGACATGACCGTGGTTGTCAATGTCATGAAACAGGCGCTGCCGATCATGGCTGCAGTCACGCTCCTGTTCGTGGTCATGGTCATTCCGCTCGGACTCTTGTTCAGCACCTTCCGGATCAGTGCAGTGATCAGGCTCTCCTTCCTCTACTTCTCCTTCGTATTCCTCCACGCCCTGCTGGCTTTCGCCGGGTGGCTGGACCATTACCTCACGGTCATGCTCTACGATGGCGCCACCCAGCCGCTGTCAGCTTGGTTAATCGGAAGTCATGGTCACCTTGGCGGAAATACCCAAAAGGAATGGCTGATCAATATCGTCCTGATGGGGTACTACGTCATCATCCCAGTGCTTTGGTTTGGGATCATGGGGGCGATTGGGGTGGGTGCAGCTACGGGTATGGACGCTATGGCAGGCGGAGGTGTGGTGGGTGCATTCTTACACGGCCAAGCCAGAAGGGCAGGGGGTAGTACAAGAGGTGCAGCCTACAACAAAGGTAAGGAAGTATCCGGAAAAGTAACGCAGAAATACAGGCGGCGGAAAAGGGGAGGTGCGGAATGAAGTTCCTCGTCCCTAAGATCGAAATCCAAATGTTTTTCCTATTTTATTTTATGGATGACAACTCCGCCTTCTTCAGGCGCCATGTCGTATATACCGATCCCAACATACCCGGCGGCTACTACCCGTCCTACGTTTTTCTTTTTTCCTTTGCCGCTGGAGCCTTTCAGATTCAGCTTGTAGCCGGCGTCCTTAGCGGCGGCCGCGAACAACACAAACACCAAGACGACAAATCCAAGCAGAAGGAGTGTGGAAGCAAGTCCGAATCCGATTGTCATTGTTTTGTGTCCCGAAGTGTTTCACCCGCCGGTGGCACGATTATAACACCCTTCCGGAACTGCCAGAATTCACTATCAGCTGGGCCTGTCAGTTCCCGGCTGGCTGCATCAGTTCATCGTTCTGTGCTGTTGGTCGAGAGCTTTGAAGGCGCACTCTTCTGTTTGTTCTGCTTGCGTCTAGGGGGGGCGAGTAACAGGTCGAATCTCTCCACGTCCAGAGTACAGCGGTCTCGCTTAGGCACATCGTGGATGCGGGATGTTTCTATATCGTCGGAGAAATGGGTCCGTGCCAGGTACTTCGCTTCCTGGAAAATTCCCCAGAACAGGGTGAAGGGAACGAGAAAAAAAATTTCCATGGATCGTATTGGCCAGTTGCCGGTTTCTTCCGAATTCGAATCTATGTTTTGGGCTGGCGGAAAAATTCCACACGTGACATGAAGAAGATGAAAATCTCCCTCTATCCCACCGCCAACGGTTGCCTGCGCCCCGCCGAGATCCTCCACCGGGCCCGGTCCTGGCTCAGGTCCGGAAAGAAAGTGGCCGTCGCATCAGGGGACGAGCAGTTTTCCGTCCTGGATGGCGCGATTCTGGTGCGGAGGGTCGGGAAGGTCTGGGACACCTTCCACAGTATCCGGCCGGACATCGTAATCATTGACTCCCTTGACTTCTCCGACCCGGGTGGCCGGGAACTGATCAGCCGCCAGGAAATTCCGCACAGTCCGCCGACCCAGGTTACCGGCAGCCAGTTCCGGACAATGCTGGATCTCCTGTCAACCGAAGCCGGCGCCGAAGAGGTCCTCCTGGTGTCATCAATCGACGTAATCAGCCCTGCCTGGAAAAAGCGGCTGGATGATTGGGATGTGGATGTCCGCTGGAACCTTGCCGGTAGCACCAGGTGGCGTTCCTGGGTAGTTGCCATGCCGGAAAATGACAAATCCGGCACTTACAAGTGCCTGGATGTCGCCCAGTTCCCGGTATTCCCGGGCACTCCCATGTCGACCGTGCTTCATTCTTCTCGATCCCATCTCCTGCTGGCGCTGGCGGCCGAGTATTCCGACCTGCAGTGCCGTGACGGGCATGACCAGCAAACAGATGGTTTCGGCATTCCCGAGAATCCGTCCCGGCTCCTGATCCGGCTCCTGGCCGGCAAGCCAGTATCGGAACGTATCCGGCTGTGCCAGCAGTTGGAGACCGACTTCCAGTTCCTGACGGACCTGGCTGGAGAGTACCTCCAGAAGCTGATTGGGCCGGATCGCCCGGTTTCCGGGTCCACCGGAACTGCCGGAAAAGAAAAAAGGCGGATCACTACTCGTCATTTCTGGGGACGCACACTGCACTGAACGCCATACGAAGATGTCCTTGAAGATTTTCCTGTTCCCTACAGAACCGACTGCTTCCGTTCGCCCCGGGTGTTTAAGCAGCTGCGCCTGTGCCTGGAGAACGGGGATTCCGTCACGGCTCCCATACGACATCTTCCGGAGATCCTTTCGGAGGGAACGTGCGGTGTACTGGGATCCCCGATCGGAGAACTGCACAGGGGATGCAGTGGCGAATTTACAGGGCAACCGGACATGACCCAAAGGGGAGGGAACAGGGAATCTACGGGATGGACAGAATGAATAACAAATCCGGATTCCTGGTCGCCATGGTCATGCTGTTCATTGTTCCGGCTGAAGCAATCGAAATCAGCTGGTACGAACAGGAGGAACCGGGACATGCCGACGGTGAGATTCGCCTGACCGGCCTCGGGTTCGGCGATCTGGTGGTTACGACTCCGAGCCGGAGGCTCGAGACGGCAATCATGAGATTGGGAGATGTGGCTGTCGTGAGACTTTCGGAAAGCGCTGGGGCTGAATCCCAAGCCGGTGACTTGATGGTGGTGGCCACCCAGGGGACAAGGACAGTGCGGGCATCCTTTCCGCTGGCCATGCCGGTTTCTTCCGATGTCGGGAAACGGCCCGTGCCAGGCGCCAACACGGCAAACGCTATTTCCCCGGAAGAAGTGCGGCAGGCTCCGCGGTCGGCTGGGTCACCTGTAGCGGATGAACCGGATCAGGTTGTGCCCGTTACTGTTGTGGTTGCGCCTATGGATAACTCGAATCCTGATTCCGGCGCATCACCGGTTTGTTCTCTGCTCGTCGTCACGCCGGGTAGCCTGTATGCCACCGTGGCCAGACTGCTCGCCGAATGCGGCCACGAACTCGGCAACTGGGACCCGGGCAACGAGGAAACCATCGTCGATTTCGATGTCTCCGGTATGCAGACCGTGGAGAACGATGCCGGCATCAAGGGCCTGCTCGGGCTGCTGCACGAATACGGCCTAGTCGGGGTCGTCCGCCCGGGCACGGACATGGTGGACATCTATGAACTGTAGACAGGAATCCAACATGAATTTTCCATTCCGTATCCAGGGACTCTTCGTCTCCTTCCTGACCGTCGTGTTCCTCACCGGCTGCGGCGGGGGCAAGAAGGCGGATGATCCAGACACAAAGATCCGCGATGTCCTGGAGCGCATTGAGACTGCCCGGCAGGAAGTTCCGGATTCGAAACCAGTAGCGAAGCGGATTGAAGTACCTCGTGTCGAGGCCTGGCTGTCAAGAAAACTGGCCGCGAGATACGAGGATGCCAGAGCAGATCAAGCATTCCAGTGGGTGGCCCAGAGCCGCCCGGTGCGGTTCAACTTCATCGTGGCTGAGGACGCGCCGAGGGTCCGGTGGTCGTCCCGGGCGAGAACCATCCGCCAGCACCTCGACGCTATTGCGGCGCAGGCCGACTGGAGCTATGTCGTCGAACGCGACGTCATCCAGGTCTACGACATCGAGACCCGGCACTTCGCCCTGGCCACGCAGCCCGGCAGCATCGAATCCAGTCTGGGGCTTCGCAACCTGTCCGACGCCGGCGCCGCACAGACGGACAACACCGCGGAGATCTCCTTCGACCCCTACCAGGCGGAGATCCGGCAGGCCGTCGAGGGCGTGCTCGGGTTGGGCGGTGACGCCGAGGGCCTGGCGATCGATCCGCGCACCCGGGTCACCATCGCGCCTTCCGCCAATCTGCTGATCGTCACTGCCCGCCCCCATGCGATGAGGAAAGTCGAGCGGATCATGGACCGGTATAACGGCTCCAGCGCCGCCATCGTCCGGATCGAACTGTCCATACTCGAGGTCGAGTTCTCGGACCGGAAGGAAAGGGATCTCCTGCTGCAGCTGCTTCGCGACAGCAGCGATCTGCCACTTTCCGTGATCATGGGGCTACCCGGAGGTCTGCCCGCCTATGTCGGGGGGGCCTCCTCCAACTTCGGGATCCTGGGGCCGTCGGATGCCCCCGGCCGCTATGCCGGCAGTGGCGCCGTGATCGAGTGGCTCGACGAGTTCGGCGAGGCGTCGGTCCAGTTCGACGACACCGTCGAGGTGCAGAACAACCGGGTGGCCAGCGTGGATGTGACCAGGACCCGGCAGTACGTCTCCAAGATCTCGTTCGAGGTGGTCGGCGAGGGCGCGAACGCGATCGCCACGCCCGAGGTCGAGTTCGAGCAGTTGAGGACCGGGCTCGTCATGCATCTGCAGCCGACGCTCGTCGACAGCCGCATCACGGTCCGCATGGGCATGTCCCGGTCATCCGAGGTCGGAGAGCATCCCTACAACTTCAGCGGGATCCAGGGCACGAATTTCGTGACGGAAGATTTCAACCGGGTATTGAGCGTCTCGTTGACGGATGGGGAGCCGAAGCTCCTGTCGTCGTTTTCCCAGAACGAAACCAGGGACGAGAAGAGAAGCCGGATCCCGTTCCTGGGGCCCCTCGGCAAGGACCGGTTCCGCCGCCGCGAGACCCTCCTGCTGATCACCGCGACGCAGGTACAGGGTTAGGAAGCAGAGGGACGGACGACACAACTCAAGCATACGAAAGAAATGAGCCTGACCGCAAACGACCGCATCGACGGCAAGCGCCTGGCGCTGATCTACGGCAGCGAGCCCCTGGCGCTGTCCACGGCCGGCAGCCGCTGGGAGCGCTCGCGCGAGATCCTGCGACACCTGTCCCGCACCCGGTCGAAGGCCGCGCTCGTGACCCGCTCTGCGGACGGGCAGGAGGAATCCTGGTGGGCCGCGGACGAAGCCGGGGTCTCCTTCGCCGCAGCGATCGACGCCTGGCTGGAGATCCGGATGGCCGACTCCGGCTCCAACCCCCTGCCCGAGCGGCTTCACGTCGTCATACCGCTGGACACCCGGATCTATTTTGCCCTGGTCGACCAGGGCATGGTCCGCGAGGAGGCTGTGCTTGCCCCGGAACCGGCCCTGGAACGCCTGGAAGAGGCCGAAGGCCATGACGTGATCTATGGATTCGCCGCCGGACGCTGCACGGAGCCGTTGGAACGGTTTCTCGAACTCGAGGCACCGCCCTTCGACCTGCTTCGGTTCCGCTTCGGCGGACCGGCCTTCGCCATGCTCCGCCGCGGCCTTTTCCATCCCAGGCATGCCGCTGTTTTCGCACTTGTGATCTTCCTGGCCGTCGGCGCGCAGTTCAGCGTCGGACTCCTGAAGACCGGATTGCCGGCGCTGGCCCGGTGGTTCGGCGCCCCCGAGGCCGTGCTCGTCGACACGCAGGACACCGTGGCGGCGCCGATCCGCACCATGGTTCCGCATGTACGGTGGTCCGCAGCGGACGAGCTGCGGGACCTGGCACGGCACGTCGTGCTGGCGGAACGGCTCCATGGCGACGGGCTCACCGAGATGATTCTGGAGGATGCCACGGTCACGGCCCACGGCGTCCGGCCGGACGGCGGTTATCCGGAGGCCGTCCGCGCCGCGGCGGACAGCCTCGACACGGTCTGGGCGCTCGACAGCAACGGCTGGAGGCTGACGGTCCCCCTGGGCGGCCCGAATGAGCGGAAACATGCCCGCAGGGAAACCGTGGCCACCGGGCCGGTCCTGGAATTCCTGCTGCGCCACCCCATGCGCCTTCGCCTGGTTGCCGGGCCGGACCGGCGGGATTCCGTACAGCCGGGAGGCAATGTCCGGATTCTGCCGGTCACGCGGACCGCGTTCCGTGCGGACCTGGAGCAGATCACCGCACAGGACCTGGTCGACGCCGCGGCCGGCCTCGACAACATGCCGGTCAGCCTGGCCGGCGCAACCTGCGAATTCCGGGATTGGCAGCTGCAGAACTGCTCGCTCCGGTTCGAATCGGAAACGTTTGACCCAAGTTGACCGGGAGGTCCCCATGATTATTTCCACATCACTCACATTGCCCCTGTCGCTGTCCCTGTTCATCGTCATGGCGCTTGCGGGCGGGCCTGTTCATGCGCAGGAACCGAATCCGGCCGCATTGCCGGCGCAAGGGGAATCTTCAGACAAGGAAGCCAATTCCGGCACCACGGCCGAATTTGAAATTGAAATACACCCCATGGACCGGATGCGGACGGACATGACCCGGCAGCTGGCCCTGCTCAACAAGCTGAGCCAGATCGCACAGGTTCTGACCGCGCTCGCCAACCACGGGCCGGCCGTGCTGACGCTGCTGGATGACAGCCTCCCGTACGAGAAACGGATCCATGCGGTTCTCGAACGGATGACACCGCCGCCTTCCGCCCATACGGCCCCCGCGCCGGCGCCCGTCGAGATATTCGACGACAGCGAGCGACGGATGGAACTCGAGGAGATCCGCTACGAGATCGCCGCGCTCCGGATGCAGATCGAAAGCGCCGGCATGTCGGAACATTTCGGGACGATGCCGGCGGAGCCCGTGGTCGCGGACATGGCGGCTCCGGACTGGAGTCTGTCCGCCGGCGACGTCCATTACTTCCAGCTGCCCGATCCCGCGCTCGAGACGTCCGGCCGGGTTGCGCTGGTCGCCGGGGCCGAGACCGCGGAGCTCGACGTGCATGAGACGGTTCTCTTTCATGGCAAACAGATCACCCTGCGGGAAATCGCCTCTTCGGAAGACCGGGTACTCCTGACCTTCGTCGAGGACGGCGAACTCACCCGCATCCGCTTCGACTGATTTTTTTAGGCTTCAGGATCATGCTGGATCGGATCTTCAACAGGAACGGGAGCCCCGGGAATACCGGGAGAGGCGGGGACTCCGGAAAAAACGGAACTGCCCAACCGCCGCCGGCGGCATCTTCCGATGGTTCCGGGCCGCCGCATACTGATGCAAGAGAGACATCGGCAGATAGCTGGACGCCGGCGGGCGCCTGGACCCGCGACCGGGAGGTGCTGGGCTACATCGAGGCCAACCGGATCAAGGCGCTCGTGACCGACCGGGCGGAAGTGGCCATCACCGACGGTGTGACCCAGCGGCACATCCGCGGAATCCGGATGGTGGTCGCCCAGCGGATTCCGGATTCCCAAATCACGTTCCACCGGTTGTCGCCGATTCTCTGGCAGCGCCACCACGACTCGATCCAGGCCGACAAGAAGTCCGGGTCGCAGCAGGAGGCGGAACAGCACGTGGCCAACGAGAACGTGACCTGGATCCTGTCCCAGGCGGTCGAGGCGCAGGCCTCCGACATCTACCTGGATATCCGCCGAAAGGTCGCCACCCTGTCCTTCCGGACCTTCGGAATGGTCCGCCAGTTGGACTCGATGCCGGCGGACCTCGGCCGGGCCGTGGCCCGGGGGTTCTACTCGCGCCAGTCCGGGGGCCAGTGGGAGGAGAAGATCCCCTGCGACTGCTCCTTCGGCTTCCGGCACGACGACCGGGAATACCGCGCCCGCTGCAACAGCATGCCCGAGGTCCGCGGCGCCTCGCTGTCCTGCCGGATCCGGGACCCGGAATACACCCTCGCGCTGGAAGAGGCCGGCTACAGCGACCACCAGGTGGCCCTGATCACCCGGATCTGCCGGGCTCCAGGGGGCATGATCCTGATCTCCGGAGAGACGAACTCCGGCAAGAGCACCACCCTCGCTTCCCTCATGCTGACCGCGCCCCGGGGCCAGCGGATGATCGAGCTGGCCGACCCCTGCGAGGTCGAATTCGATCATGTCACCCACATCGAGCTCGACCACTACCGGGATGATGCAAAAGAAAACTTCGGGAAGCTCATGGCCGCCACGGTGCGCCAGAACCCGGATTCCCTCGTCCTCGGCGAGATCCGGGACGAGCCCACGGCCGCGGCGGCCCAGCACATGGCGATCCAGGGCAAGCGGGTTCTCTCCACCCTCCATACCCAGAGCTGCGTGGCCGCGATTCCGCGGCTCCAGAGCCTCGGCGTCGACCGCCACCTGCTTTCCCTGCCGGAATTCATCGCCGGTATCGTGAACCAGAACCTGGTGCCGGTCCTCTGCCGGAAGTGCTGCCTGGACAAGCCGGTACGGGGGGATGCCGGGCGCTACGCGGAGATCTTCGGTCCGGACGCGGAGCTCCGGTACATCAACCCCAAGGGCTGCAAGGAATGCAACCACACCGGCATCGTCGGCCAGACCCTCGTGGCGGAGGTGTACCCCCTCGGGCTCGATCGTAAGCAGGCCCACCAGTTCATTGCGGACGACCAGCTCTGGATGCTCGAGGACTACATGAAGCGGGAATGGAGCATCCAGAGCAAGCTCGATCACGCCCGGGAGAAGGTGCTCGCCGGCCTCATCGACCCCCACGAGACCGAGGCCATTGTCGGCGAATGGCGGTTTTTTCCGGCTTCAGGATCAGCTCCGGAACTGGCCGGTTCGCATGCCCGCCTCGTGGCGGATGAGAAAAATGCTTGAGAGATTGGCGAACGCCATCAACTGCGCCGTGGTGATGGATCGCGAGGACAGGGCTTCCTTCTACGGGGTCCTGCGCGCGCAGCTGCAGGCGGGCGTCGTGGCCAGGTCGGCCTGCGAAACCCTGCAGTCCCTGCCGGATCTGCCGGAACCCTGGTACCGGATCGCCCGGGCGGGTGCCCAGGCCGGTCACGAGGGCCGGATGATCGCCGAGGGCTGGCAGGAGACGAACCTGTTCCCGCCCGACGACATCGGCGTCCTCCGGATCGCGGAACGCACCGGCACCATGCCCGAGGCCTTCGCGGCCCTGGAGCAGAGCGCCGGCTCGAACCTCAGCTTCCTGCGCCGCGTCGTCCTGCCCAACCTCTATTACCTCGCGATCCTCGGGGTGGTGATCGGACTGGCCTGGGAAGCCCAGGGCTTCCTCGGGACCCTCAAGTTTGACATGTCCTCCAATCCCGCCTGGATCCTCTCCGAATGGCTCCGGACCTGGGGGTTTTTTGTCTTCTGTATCGTGGCGTCGGGTATCACGGTGGTCTGGCACGGAAAGAACAACTGGGTGAGCCCGGTGCTGCGCCGGGGTCTCTGGATATTCGACCGCGAGTCCCGCTACCGGGTCTCCCTCGCCTTCGTCCGCCTGGCGGCGATGCTGTCGCGCCAGGGTGCGAGCCACACCGAGATCCTGGATGCCACCGGGGACGTGCTCGGACGCGGCCGATTCGTCGCCGCGGCCATCCGCAGGGCCCGGCGGATGGTGCTGCAGGAAGGCGCCCGGTGGGAGGACGCGATCAGCGACGGGCTGCTCTCGGCCGAGCACGCCAGCCTGCTGGCCGGCCTGGTGCCCGGGGAGGAACGGTCCATGTACCCGGAAGCCTACCGGACCCTCCAGGCCGTCATCGGCCGGATGCTGGATCTCAAGTACCGCCGCATCGCTGCGCTCTTCCGGATCGCCGTCCTTGCCGCCATCGCCGGGATCATCCTGACGCTGGCCAGCGGCATCTACGGCATGACCGACACCATATCCATCAACCAACCGTCATTAAGGTGATATTCCCATGAAGACAATCGCAGATACGCAGACCGACACAGTAATTGCCAACCCGGATTTCCTGAAACACCCCGAGGCCACGCCCGGCAGGGAAGGGGGCTGGACTCTGGCCGAGATCGGCTTCGGGCTGATCGTCGCCGCCGGCCTCGCGGCCGTCGCGCTGGCGGCCGGGACGGCGATCCTGGAAGGCAACCGGACCCAGCAGGCCATCCAGGAGGTGAACAACGCGGTGACCGCCGCGCAGTCCTACCGGGCCGTGACCGGCGATTACGACGGCATCAGCGTCGAGGAACTGGTCGACAAGGGCTTCGTCCTGCCCGGATTCACCGACGACGGCGTGGGCGAGAACGTCTATGGACAGGACCTGGCCATCGCGTCGGCCAACAGCGACAAGGACGCGAACATCGACTACGGAACGGACAGCGCCGAGGCCTGCGCCCAGCTGCTCCTCCGGATCACGGATCAGCCGTTCATCACCGGCACCGCGCCGTCTTGCAGCACCGCCCACGCGCTGGATTTCACGGTCGAGTGAGACCGGTCGGGATCGGATGGTGCGGCTCATGGGATACGCGTTCCTGGTCGCCTTCATGGGCGCGCTCGCGGTCGCCGCAATGACGCGCTACGGAGAGCACCGCAAGCGTGCGGACCTGGACATCGACGTCACGCGGGTGCGGGACGTTGCCGTGCGGTACGCCGCGCACAAGTGCGGCTCCCCTCCCGCTGCGCCGGTCGGCCTCGCCGCGGCCGCGACCGAGATCGGTTATTCCGGGCTTTCCGTCGATCATCCCGACCGGTGGTCGCTGAGTCTCACTACCCGGCCGGGTTCCCGGCACACGATGGGATTCGCCCTCGAGGCCCTGTATGCCGCCGGCGCTTCCGACTGGCGGGTCACGCATCTTATCGAGCGCCATGGCGCGGTCCGGACCGCCACGGGCGTGGCCATTCCCCTGAAACGCCGAAAGACGTCGCCCAACCGGTCCGGCTTTCAGCTCCTGCTGGAGGAAAAATCATGTTGAACCGTCCATCGAAAAGAAACCCAAAAGGAAACCTGAAGGGAGACCCGAAAGGAAACTCCGGAAGAGAAAAGGAACGGGGGGAGGTGCTGTTGAGTCTTGCTCTCGCCCTGGCCGTGATCGCGGCCCTGTCCGCCGCGTATCTCAACTGGAAACATGGCCAGAACCGCGAGGCCGCGGCCATGCGCACCGCGGAAGGGATCGTCCTCATCCAGGAGGCTCTCTACAGCTATCGGCTCAACCCGGACCACGGGTATGCCTGGCCGGTGGCCATCGCCGACCTCGAGGCCTATATCCCGAATTTCGCCGGGGGAGGGCGGAACAGCATGGGCCAGCCCTACAGCCTGGTCGCCGTCACGCCGGCGACACCGACGTCCGGCATCACCATCGAGACCGACCTACTGACGGCGGAGGCGGCCGAGGATGTGCGAAGACTCTTTCCCGTCAGCGGTGCCGTATCCGGGACCAATGTCCGGGTCGGTGTGCCGGTGCCCGGGCACGAGGCCGCCCGAGAAGCGATGCTCCCCCGCGACGGCCTCCGGGACATGGAGGGGGACCTCGACATGGGCGGAAACGAGATCGCCAACGTGGACCAGGTGACGCTCGACGGGGAGACTCTCACCGGCACCACGGTCAAGTTCCTTCAGGACCTTGCCGGTCTGAGCTGCAGCGGCACACAACGTGTCCGGGTCGTATCCGGCCAGCCGACGTGCGTTGCCACCGGAAGTTCCAGTCCCAGTCCTTCTCCCTCGCCGTCTCCTTCGCCCAGCCCATCTCCGAGCCCGTCGCCGCCACCGAACCTCCAATGTCCCCCGGACGATCCGAGACCGGCTGGACTCAACTCCCGCGCCAGCTGGAGCTGCAGTTCCCAACTGGACGGAAACGGCAACTGCATCAAGGTATGCAAGAGCTCATGCGGGTCCGGGGACCGGGCGGGGAAACCCCGATACTATTGCCACCAGGGCGGGTGGGGCGCCACGTGCGACGAATGCGAGAACTATGTTTCAGGGTGTTCGCCCCCTGGCAGCTACAGCACGGATGCCGGTACCTGCTGGTCTTCAAGCTGCCGCTACATGTGCAGGCCGGTCAGATGATTATCCTCAATTTTCCTGATCCCCGGGAACTGAAGAAATGAGCCGGGACCAGCTGCGGCCGATGTTCAGGATTGCACCCAAGTGGTTTCTGCTTTCCCTGCAGGTCGCTTCCTGGCCCGCCTGCATGGCCTGGCTTTCCTTCCGGGTCGGCCCCAGGGAGGCCCATTGGGCATGGAAGGACGAGATCTATCGCATACAAACCCTCGACGACTGATACATCATGTCTACGATCATCAATCCTGAGCCCTCTCGGTTACCCTTTCCCCGGGAAGCTCCCCCGGGCTGGCGATCCTGCCGTGAGTGTGGATGCTGGGAATACAACGCCTGCTGGCACGAGGAACTCGGTGCCTGCTGGTGGGTGAAGGAGGATCTCTGCTCCCATTGTCATTATTCGCTGCAGAATGGCCAGGATGCCGAAAACGGCCCTTCGGCCGAACTCGGGTAGCGGAATCCCCGGAAAGCCGCCACAGGGACGATTTTGCGGCTTCTGATGCAATGGCCGGATGCCTTGCGCGGTCCCAGGGCGCTGTTCCTGCCGGCCGGTGCCGTCATGGCGGTGCACCTGTATTTTCATTTCGGTCCCGGCTGGACCTTTCTGGCTGCGGTCGGATTTGTCTGGACACTGATCGCCCTAGCTGCGATCGACATTGAACGGCACCTGCTTCCGGACAGGATCACGTTGCCGCTTTTGTGGGCCGGACTTGCGGTAAACCTGCAGGGAAACACGTTCACCACCCTGGAGAACGCAGTGATTGGCGCGATGGTGGGCTACCTCTCGCTCTGGCTGATCTACCATGCGCACCGGATCCTGACTGGTAGGGAAGGAATGGGGTACGGGGACTTCAAGATGCTGGCCGCTATCGGCGCTTGGCTCGGATGGGCGATGTTGCCGCTGGTGTTTCTGTCGGCGGTAGTAGTTCACTTGGTGTTAGTGTCAGTCCTTACGGTATCCGGTAAATTGGAACGACACACTCCCGTTCCCTTTGGTCCCTCTCTCTTGATCGGAGCCTGGCTCACCTTACTCTGGGGTAAAACGCTTAGTTTTCGATTGGTAATCAATCTGGGTGGCGTGTAGCGAAGTTTTCAAGATTCTTGATTAATTCAATAACTTCTGTGGGAATTTCTTCAGTTCTCATTGCGTCAATCATTGTCGTTATTGTTAGGTTCACTCCGCACTTATCTTGCAATTTTTTATTAAATTCACTTATCGCCTTTTTTCCGGGAATCATGTCAAATGGGTTTCGATTCCAAGAAGCTTCAAACTGGCCAAGGAATTTCTCTGTAACTTTTGACTCGTCAATTTCAGGTGAGTGTTTTTTTGAGAATTTAATAGCGCAATGAAGAGATTGCGCTGTAACATATTGCTTTTGGTTCTTCGAGAAATCACCCAAAAAAACATCTGCTATTAAAGTACACTCATTTACTTTTCCTGTTCGCTTGGACTGTTCTCGTGATTTTCTCGCTATCGCTCTATTTAGTGCTTCGGGGACTAACAGATAGTTTTCGATCTCTTTTCTATTATGAATATAGACATAATCACAGAATGTTTCGCAGTCCGTTACAAGGGACCTGCATTCAGAGTCTGACCTGTAATCGCGGTCAAGTACTGTCGCGGCCGAAATCTCTATACCGAGAGTAGTTTCAATTCCAATTTTCACACTCCGAACACGCTCTGGATTAAATCCCTCAACAGGAATAACGGCAAAATCACTCTGGTTCGCTACAGATAATTCTTTAAGCTTTCTTGCAAATCTCGATAAGATTTTGAAATCTTTTCCTTCGACAAAAACCGCCCGGCGTGTTTTTGCAAGTTGTGTTAGTACCGGGTTTAGATTAGATCCAAGGGCGGAAAAGACTCTCCCTAGTTTAGATGGCTGTTTTATTCTCTGTGCAAATTTTCTATGTTTGTCTACAAGAACTATGTCATCTGTTTCGGCTTCCGAGATTATTTCGATCGAATGAGTAGCGATGAGTATGTCTGGTCCAAGATTGCTCAGTACGCCAATGAGTTGTCTTTGTAGATTAGAGTGTAGATAAATATCTGGCTCATCAATCAAGAAAAGTGCTACGTTTTTTGACTGAATCAGATGCGTCAGCATCTGACACCATACCTGGAAACCAAATCCCGCCCAATACAATTCTCTAGGCATTCGACCTTCAATACAGAACATACTAAGAAATGACTTTGAGCCGGAAAACTCAATTTTTGGTTGTTCAATATCCATCCCTGGCCATGTTTCATTGATAGCTTGTCGAAAAAGATTGAAACTATCGGGATAGTGATACCAAATGTTACGAAAATTTCTTGCTGCTTGATAATTGATGAGGGCATTTCTTGCGGCTGTTATCTGTAATAGGCGCTCACTATGCTCTACTGGTCCTAGGATAGGTACAAATCCTATAGGACATTTATATTCCTTCCTAAACTGGGTTGGAGAAAAAATTCGAGTGCCTTGTGCATCTAGAATCAGATTACACCTTCCTTGTTCTGGGAAATACAGTAACATTTTATTCTTGTTTGACAGTTGAAATTCAACCGTGGCAGGTGATGAATCTTCATAGTTGAAGAAGATATTCTCTTCCGCGACAGAAATTGCACTTAAGTCAACGATATATCCTAGCTCTTGCCCGTGTGGTCCTGTTATCTGGACTGGCTTGCGGGAATTTGCAACGCGCATCGCTGCAGCCAAAATTCGAAAGGCGGTCAGGATCGTAGACTTCCCGGCATTGTTTGGACCGACTAGAACATTAAAATTCCGAAGATATAGAGTGAACTTTTCGAATGCCTTAAATCGATAAAAGTCTACCCTTACGAATCTAGGCGTATCAGTCATTATGCGAATATCATTCTTAGAGTAGGTCTATAGATATTTCTATGACTTAGTCACCCTATCAATGGATTCATTGTAGCTGGTTAGGTTTATGTGCAGCGAAAAATCCGAACATTAGAACGAAGCAATCTCACGGCTCCTTGCTGTACTGCCTGATAAACTGTACTACGATTTCTACCCAAAGAAAGGTATTACCATGTCCACACTCTAGACCGATCAATTTTATAATACTTCCTTTGGATCACGAAAATATCAGGGACCAGATAGGAGAAAACCAACCATGACTTGGGAAGCTATTTGGGCATTGCCAAACATCAACTTGACAGAGCCTGTTGAAGGTTCTTCTTTCGCTCTAGTTCCACCAAGTGATCCACGTGTAGAAATACTAACGCGAACCCACCCAAATTTTCGCATCTTTATAAATCGATTTCGGGATACGTATAACAATCAGATAATTCCGACACTCATGCTTCGTCGGACCGACATTCCAGATGCCCTACGGAAAAATGAGGTAGCGACAAGCTTCCGCGACTTGATTGTGGCTTCTTCAGTTTTATACGCAAGATCTTCACAAATCATCTACAACAATACTCTTGATCGCGTCCTTTATTCCAGTTTCTTTTGGATCTATCCTTGGATGCTAGACAAAAATCACGAACATCTGATTGCACATCTACCTACAATGCTAGCAATCAATGATGTCGATCAATTTTGTGGATGTTCATCACCTGACTTGCATTACTTAACGCTACGCAGAGATGATTTTGATGAGTTTCTTCTGCAGGAACTTCTCCTGCGTTGGGAAGCTCGATATGTGTCCGAAAATCCTAAATGGTCCGATGTGGCTCTTTTCCGATCTCTTCATATGGCTAATCAAGCTTGCCTCGTTCCAGCCGGAGCAGATGCTGTACTGCATGATTATGGGAGGTTGGTTGCGCTTTGGGTTTCTGCTTTCGAAATCCTCGTGCATCCGGGAAAAAAGGGCCGTTCAGATCTGGAAAGTGTGTTGAACATTCTTGAGCAAGTTACATGGGAGGAAAAGACTCTCGCCTGTCGTTGGTACCGTATAAAAAATAAGGGGGCTATTGTTCAAAAGAATTTGGCCTGTTGGCTTTATGAGAAATTATATTCATGCAGAAACGACTTCCTTCACGGTAATCCAGTTACGATCAACACCTTGTTAATCCCAGGCTCAGGTCGTAGTCTTCTTTTTCATGCGGCCGTATTGTATCGTTTGGCGTTAACATCTTTCCTGGACCTTAAATGGAAGGAGTCAATGCCATCAAGCGAAGAACAGAATGTGCACATAGCCTACTGGGAAAAGTACTGGAAATACATGGCCCCTCAAATCGATTGTGAGAAGGCTTTGAAGTTGTCACGTATATCCTTAGACCGGCAACGTCAGGAGAAAAAGAAGAGACAAAAAAACAATTTCGAGTCAGGTGATACCATTCCCGAAGGTGGCGATCGTTCATAATTCATGGAGTGTAGGCGAGAAACCGCGGTTTGTTCGGGACGTCGACTAAATGGGTCAACTTGTTCATATATCAAAGCCCGGTGTGCCGTTTTGGCAACTCGAGAAACTCCGAGAATACGGCTGTGATGAGAAAATGATCCGGGCGCTGGCGGGCAAACAAGACAACGCATCTCTATTGATAATGGTCCGGGTACCAAAGATTTAATTGCTCCAGCGTCGGGTCCATCGGTTTTTGAGATTGCTCATAAAGCCAAGCACCTAATTTCTCGCCCAATTCATTATATTTTTGCGGATTCGTGATCAAATCATAAATTACGGTTACTGCTAATCCTCCCATGAGGTCTACCGTACCAAACGCAACAGGGTTAGAAGAGTCGCAATCCGGAGGCGGTGCCTCTAGGCCGATTAATTGCCAATTGGCACAAGTCCACTTCGACATTTGCTCCTCATAGATAAGTTCCGCCCTTGCCATATCTTCATACTTAAGACGTTGTTTTGCATCGTCAATTTGTATTCTATTGTATGACTCCGGGCACGTGCCACTGAACATGGGATTTTGTGGATTGAACGGACTTCTTGGATCCGTCAACGTGCGATTTTTTGGGTTACATTTTTCGTCCTCCAATACGTTGGCTATGTTAGCTCTATCTCGCAAATGCTTTGGCGGCTTGGGCATACCCAAAGGGTCGGACTCTGGTAACTGGGCATCTGAACTAATCGCGGGCAAGACTAGTACACCGGCCAGCGCGGTAAACGTCGCCCCGGCTATAAAGCTGACTATCAGTTGAGAGAAATTTTTCATGTTGGGTTCTCCATCAGATTAGGTCAGATTATTCTAACAATGTAAGGGCCTGGCTGCCGCTCATAGTCCCGCCTGGTACACACGATTCCCGCACGGGATTCCAGTCGGATTCACTTGACGACCGGCGATCCCGCCGGTACAACCGGTCTTCCGGCCTAGCTGATGCCGGGCACCGCGGCATTTGTCTGATCCGAACGGGCTGAAATGATGAAACTGGAATACTTGGGAGAGCATCCGAACCCCGGGACATCCTTCCGGATTCCCTACTTTCCCGGCGCCGTGCCGGCCGGGTTCCCGAGCCCCGCGGACGACTACATGGACGGGAAGCTCGACCTCAACGAGCACCTCATCCGTCATCCCGCCGCGACCTTCTACTGCCGCGTCTCCGGCTCCTCCATGGAGGGTGCGGGCATCTTCGACGGCGACCTCCTTGTCGTGGACCGGGCCGTGGAGCCGGAACACGGAAGTATCGTCGTGGCGGTCGTCGACGGGGAGATGACCTGCAAGATCCTCGACCGGGTCCGGGGCCGCCTGCTTTCCGCGAACGTATCAGCACCATCCATTAAAGTCCCTGGATCACCGTTCTAAGGTGTCCCCCCAA
>VYFG01000118.1 GCA_009842505.1 Gammaproteobacteria bacterium | reverse complement strand
CTTCGGGGTGGAGTTCGGGGCCGGGGTGGACTGGCGCTTCCCCGGGGGCCTGGAGGCGGGTTTCGGCATCCGCGGCCTCGCCACCCACGAGGACGGTTCCCTCCGGGAGCGGGGGGTTTCGCTGTCGGTGGGCTACGACCCCCGTCCGGGCACGCTTCGGGGCTTCAGCGGCAGGTTCGGCCTGGACCTCGGCAGGGGTTTTTCGACTTCCGATGCACCGGGCCTCCTGTCCGGTGATCTTTTTCCGGATTCCTCCGGCGCCGCGCCGGAAGTCAGGATGAGTGCGGAGGCGTCTTATGGGCTTCACCGTCACCGCCGGGGGCTTCTGGGCAGTCCGTACCTTTCGCTGTCCGGGGACGGGCGCATCGAGGGGACGCGGATGGGATACCGGATATCGCCGGACGGATCGAACAGCCCGGACGCGCCGAACCTGCAGGTGGACGCGTTCATGGAGGTGGAGACGCCCGGACGGGATCAACCCGATTCCGTCGGGGGCGGGGTGGAGGTGCGTTTGCTCTGGTGACCATGCCAGTGGCTGCGCCGGTGTTGATTGGCCGCGATGCCGGATCGGTTACGATCTTGTCGTGAGATCAGGGCCGGGCGGTGCAGGGGGGCGAATGGATGCGACTGCTTGCCGGGAACACGGTTTTGGGCCAGAAGCAAACCTCCGGCCCGTGATTGCCTGTCAGGAATTGCTGTGATGGGTGGTGGGGGAGGTGTTCGCAAACTCTTCCGACACCAGCGCACTGGATTCCCGTGAGCCCGACCGGGCCGGTTGAACCCCGCTCGCCCCGGAAGCCGGGCGCGGCTCCGGGCAGGCCGGCTCAGGCGCCGGGATTCCCCAGCTTGCGCATCCGCCGCCTGACCAGGGCCCGGCCCTCCTCGCCGCCGTCGTGCCAGCTCCCCATGGGCTTGTCCAGCGGCGTCATGCTGTTGCCGTAGTTGACGTGGAAGAAGCGGTGGTGGAGATGGTGGAAGTAGTCCCCGGCGGGCACGTCCATCCCCCCCGGCAGCCGGAGCCGGTTGAATCCGCAGTGGGTCACCGCGGGGCCGACGCCCTGGTAGAGCCCGGTCAGGATCAGCAGGGCGGGATGGATCGGCACCACCCACCACAGGAAGAACAGGGTGAAGTAGATGAGGTGCTCCACCGGGTGCATGGAGATGCCGCTCCAGGGGCCGGTGTTGCCGTTGCGGTGATGGAGGTCGTGGGCGATGTCGAACAGCGGGCGCCAGTGGAGCAGGCGGTGGTTCAGGTAGAAGTGGAAGGTGGACCAGAACAGCACCCCGAAGGCCATGAGGATCACGAGGACGGGGGACTCCCGGAAACCGATCCACTCCATGTGTCCCGAGGCATACCACCACCAGGTGAGGCTTTCGTACAGCGTCCAGACCGTCACGCCGCTGGCCAGGCTCCAGAACATGTTGTCCCGGACCTGGTCGCCGAAGGTGAAGCGGTCGTCGTCCCTGGCCATCCAGGCGGTGTTGAACTTGTAGTGGCTTTCCTGCCGCCGGCGGATGTAGAGCCACCAGTGGAGGCCGCCGGCGAAGAGGGTGAGCACCGCGGCGTTCCTGAGCCAGACCAGGGCCATCCAGTCCGGGGACAGCGTGGCCATGGTTTCCATGGACGGCGTCAGCCATTGCCACAGGACCACGGACAGCGCGGCGAAGACGTACCCCCAGGGATAGGCCATCTCGACGAACAGGTACCGGAGCGCCGCCAGGGGCCTCGGCGGCCAGGCGTACAGGGGCGGCACCCCGATGGGCTCCGCGGGGCGGTAGCCGGATGCAGCGGGATTGGTCATGGCTGCGGGACCTGGGACTGGAGGGGGATTTATTTCACACAAGGGCGGCGGAAACTTGCTAGAATCCGGCCGGATTTCATGCAATCGCGCCAGCCGGGGGGATGCGCCGCCGGACCGGGAGGCCGGGTCCGGGGACCGGACTGTCCGTGAACCGGATGGCCCCCCGGGCCGGCTCCATTCGAACAGGTAACAAAGGCATCCCGGCTACGCCATCAGCCAGTCGGCGAACTCCCGGACTTCGATTACGGTGGGCACGTTCACCTGCAGGGCGCTGCGCAGCGCATCGGAGAAACTCTCCAGGCTGTCGGGTCTTGCCGTGCGGCATCCGAACCCCTCGGCGATTCGGATGAAGTCGGGGTTCTTCGGGTTCACGCCGATTTCCGGGATGTTCCGCTTGGTCATGCCGTCCCGGATCATGGCGAGGCTGTCGTTGTTCCAGAGAATGATCGGGATGCAGAGTTCCTCCTCCACGGCGGTGGCCAGTTCCTGGATCGTGAACAGGAAGCCGCCGTCGCCGACCAGCGCGACGACCGGCGTGTCGGGCATGGCGATCCCGGCGCCGATGGCGCCCGGCAGCGCACAGCCGAGCGTGCCGAGGCCTGCCGGGTAGAACCAGGTGCGCGGTCTGTAGGCCGGCATCACCGCGGAGCCCGTGTACACGAGCTGCGCGATATCCCCCATGATGATGGCGTCGTCCGGCAGCAGGCCGCGAAGCTGGAGCAGCAGCCGCCTGTGCTGCCTTTCGACCGGGGTAAAGTCGTCGTGCTGCCTCGCCCGCACGGATTCGAGCTCCGTCGCCGTCCCCCGGCGGACGGGCAGGGCGTGCTTCCCCAGCGCCTCGCCAAGCGCATCCAGCGCCGGCGCGGCATCGCCGAGGATTCCGATATCGGCCGGGTAGATATCGTTGAATTTTGCCGGGTCGATGTCGATTCGGACCAGCCTGGCATGGATGGTCAGGTAATCCTCGAAACTGTCGGTCTCGGAAATTTCCGTGCCGACCGCCAGAATGGCGTCGGCCGTCTCCAGATAGTCCCGGACGGCCTTCGTGATCAAACCGCCGCCGAGGCTCAGCGGATGGCGGTCGGACACGACGCCCTTTCCGGCGTTCGAGGAGATCACCGCCGCATCCAGCATTTCCGCGATCGGCGTGATGCGGTCTGCGGTATCCTGGGCCCCCCCGCCGACCAGGATCACCGGGCGTCTCGCCGCGGCCAGCAGGGCTGCCGCTTCGGCAACCGGGCCGGGCGCGGGGCAGGGACGCTCCGGCGAAGCCAACGCCTTCCATCCGCCCGCAACGGGGGCGCCCAGCAGGTCGATCGGTATCGAGATGTGCACCGGACGCGGGCGCCGGGACCGGAACACCGTGAATGCCTGCGCCACCAGCTCCGGAAGGTCCTCCGGCGATTGCACCATCGCGCTGAACGCGGTCAGGGGGGCCGTGACCGCCCGCTGGTCCGTGATTTCATGAAGGCATCCCCATCCCTTGCCGAGGGACTCGGTGCGGTTGGCGCTGGAGATCAGCAGCACGGGAACGGAATCCGCATACGCCTGGGCAAGCGGTGTCGCCGCATTGGTGACGCCGGGTCCCGTTATCAGCGTGCACACCCCGGGCCTGCCGGAGGCGCGCGCGTACCCGTCCGCCATGAACCCGGCGCCCTGCTCATGGCGAACCAGGACGTGGCGCATTCCGGAAGTCGCTATCCCGCGATAGAGCTCCAGCGTGTGTTCGCCGGGAATGCCGAAGACCGTGTCCACGCCGTAATCCTGCAGGAGATGCATGAGGGCTTCGCCGCAGGTAGGCGGTCCCGTTTCCGTCCCGTCCGCCACCGGGCTCTTGCCTGCTTCAGTTGCGGCCGAACCGGAATCCGGTTCGGTCAAGCGCGATTTCCCGTCTGCCTGGTTCATCATCCGGTTCTTCTCTGCTTCAAATGCGCCAAAATCGAATCAACTCCAATTCAAATTCAATTCAAATTCAGTCAAACGCGATTTCCCGATCCGACGACGACCGCGTTCGGCGGCGAGCCGGTCTCGTGCCAGGCCAGGATATTGTTGATGGCCTGGCGCCGGAGGTCCGCCTCCGCGTCCATGGAGAAGTATGCCGCATGGGGCGTAAGCTGGATGGCCGGGTTGTCCAGGATCGGATCGTTCGGCTCCGGCGGCTCCTCGGGCAGGACATCGAGTCCCGCACCGGAGACCTTTCCGCTCTCGATGGCCTCCAGCAGCGCCTCGTGATCGATGATGCCTCCCCGGGAAACATTGACGAGATAGCAGCCGGTGCGGACCCTGGACAGGAGCCCCGAACCGACGATGGCGGTCGTTTCGGGAGTCAGGGGCAGGTGAAGCGATATCACGTGGGATTCTTCGAATACGCTGTCCAGGCTGGCGGCGCGCGTGGCGTTGCGGAACCTGTGCTCGGGCTGAAACGGATCGTGGGCGATCACCGATCCGAAGCAGGGTGCGGCGATGCGCGCGAGCTCCTGCCCGATACTGCCGAATCCGACGATGCCCAGGGTCATCTTCGCCGGCCTCTGCATGCCCCGGGCGATGTCCAGTGACCAGCGGCCCTCGCGGACGGATCGATCAAACGCCTTCAGTCTCCTGATCCCGGAAAGGGCGAGGCCCAGGGCGTGCGAGGCGACTTCGTTGGTGCTCGCGCCGGGAACGTTGCAGACCCAGACGCCGCATTGTCTTGCCGCCTCCAGGTCGATGGAGTCCGTGCCGACCGCGTTGATCGATATGATCGACAGTTCCGGCAACGCCCGGATGACCCGG
This sequence comes from Gammaproteobacteria bacterium, assembly GCA_009842505.1. Classification (GTDB taxonomy): domain Bacteria; phylum Pseudomonadota; class Gammaproteobacteria; order Arenicellales; family Poriferihabitantaceae; genus VYFG01. The sequence continues at coordinate 2,191 of VYFG01000118.1, read as the reverse complement.
GCCGTCATCGGCGCGTACTGGGCGAAGACGCCCGAGGCGCCCCGGCAGTGCCCGATGACCTCGTCTTCATCGCGGCACTGGAAGGCGACGAACTCGTGGCCGGCCTCCTCTACCAATGTCCTCTCCAGGTCGACATCCGGCTGCTGGTGGTCCGTGAGTGCGATGAGCATTGGTTTCGTACCCGCTGGTTCGACTGGATGTTTTACCGGAAGGCCGGTTGTTTTCAGTTCTCTCCGGTACTTTCCAGCCCTTTCAGACTCTTTCCGGCCGCAATCTGTATAGTATGATCGCGATTATGACATGGTATAGTGGATTCCTTGCTCTCAAGCAAGAGTCCAATTCAACTTGAGTTGATCCTGCATCGATGAAAACAGGAAAAACCGCGAACCAGTCTTCGGGAGGCATCATGCGTAATCATAAGATCGATCATCTCGTATCGGAATTCAGCCGCGGCCGAATCGATCGCCGCGAATTCATGGGCATGCTCGTGGCGGCCGGAGTCGGGATTTCCTCGGCCGGCGCCCTGGCGACCAGGGCGGCCCTGGCCGCCGGTCCGAAGAAGGGGGGTCACTTCCGTCTCGGCATGGCAGACTTCGCCACGACGGACTCCCTGGAGCCCGCACTCCTGGATACCCGGATGCAGCAGAACATCACCTTCCAGTTGCGAAACTGCCTGGTCGAGGTGCTGGCGGGCGGCGACCTCGGGCCCGAACTGGCTGAATCCTGGGAGGGGTCGAAAGACGCGACCCGGTGGACGTTCAAGCTTCGCAAGGGTGTCGAGTTCCACAATGGCAAGTCGCTGACCCCGGCCGACGTCATCTGGTCGATCAATCACCATCTCGGTGAAGACAGCACATCGGCGGTGAAGCCGTTCTTCAGAGGGCTCAAGGAAATGAAGGCCACCGGAGCAAACGAGATCACGTTCGTTCTCGAATCCGGCAACCAGGATTTTCCGGCCCTCATGGCGTATTATTCGATTGTGATCGTGCCTGAAGGGACAACGAATTTCGACGACGGCATGGGCACTGGCGGCTATGTCCTGGAGAACTTCGAGCCGGGGGTCCGTTCGCTGGTCAAACGGGCGCCGAACTACTGGAAGGAGAACGCCGCCCACTTCGACAGCGTCGAAATCATTGCCATCGGCGATTCGACCGCGCGTCACAACGCCCTCGTGTCGGGGGAGATCGACGCCTACAACTTCGTCGATCTCAAGACGGTGCACCTGTTGGCCAGGCGAAGCAACGTCAACATTCTGCGGGTCTCCGGCAAGGCGCACTACGCCTTTGCGTGCCGGACGGACACGCCGCCGTATGACAACAACGATGCCCGGCTGGCGCTCAAGTACGGCATCAATCGGGAAATGATCCTGCAGCAGATCCTCAACGGATACGGGACGCTCGGCAACGACCACCCCCTTTCTCCCGCATACCGTTTCTACAACGGGTCCATTCCCCAGCGCAGCTACGATCCGGACAAGGCGAAATTCCACGCAAGGAAAGCCGGGATCGACGGCATGGAGCTCTCGCTCCACTGCGCGGAAACGCCATTCGGCGGCGCCACGGACGCGGGCGTCCTGTACAGCGAGCATCTGAAGGCATGCGGAATCAACATGAAGGTCGTCCGGGAACCCGATGACGGGTTCTGGAACAGTGTCTGGGCCAAGAAGCCGTTCTTCGCCACCCGCTGGAGCGGCCGGGTCACCGAGGACCTGATGTTCAATCTCGCCTACAGCGCCAGTGCGCTCGAGACGGGCTGGAACGAGACCTACTTCAACAGCGACCGCCTCAACAAGCTGCTGGCGGAAGCGCGGGTCGAGGCCGACGAGGCGAAGCGCGCGGAGATGTATGGCGAGATCCAGTTGATCATCCACGAACAGGGCGGAACCGTGACGCCCGTCTTCGCCGATTTCGTCGACGTGGCCAGCGACAGGATCGGCCACGGGCCATTGTCCTCGGACTTCGACCTTGACGGGTGCCGTGCCAGCGAGCGTTGGTGGTTCGTTTAGCCTGACCACCCGTTTGTCTGCCCAAGCCCCCGCATCACGGCAGTGGCGCGGGGGCTTCGCATCACCGGTTTCTGTTCCTTGCCGGCCCTTTCCCGGTTCACTGCCTGGATCCGGTACGGACAACCCGGGAAAGCCGGGTTGACTCCCTTGGGAAGCATCCGGCGGCCTGGCGTTTTTCGGTGGTGT
>VYFG01000012.1 GCA_009842505.1 Gammaproteobacteria bacterium | reverse complement strand
CCTACTGGCCCGTCCTCACTCGTGCCTCCCTGCGTGCGACGCTGCCAGCGGTTTTCGATGAGGTGGAGCTGCCCGAGGGGGAACCGGCGGAGGAGCTGTATGTCGTCGATCCGGCCACGGGCGAGGCCGTTCTGGCCTGATGGTGCGCACCCCGTTGGCGCAATGTTAGACAGCATATCCGCCAACCCCTTGGAGGCACGAGGTGCGCACCGGTACAGTATACACCGCTGGGCAGTCCGTACCTTTCGCTGTCCGGGGACGGGCGCATCGAGGGGACGCGGATGGGATACCGGATATCGCCGGACGGATCGAACAGCCCGGACGCGCCGAACCTGCAGGTGGACGCGTTCATGGAGGTGGAGACGCCCGGACGGGATCAACCCGATTCCGTCGGGGGCGGGGTGGAGGTGCGTTTGCTCTGGTGACCATGCCAGTGGCTGCGCCGGTGTTGATTGGCCGCGATGCCGGATCGGTTACGATCTTGTCGTGAGATCAGGGCCGGGCGGTGCAGGGGGACGAATGGATGCGACTGCTTGCCGGGAACACGGTTTGTGGGCCAGAAGGCTTTGTTGAGGATGGATACCAGGGCCGGTTTTCAGGTGTCGGGCCACCGTATTACGGTAGCCCGACACAGGCGAATGAAGCATCGGTCTCGGTTACACCGGGCAGTCACCGACATTCGCGCGAGTGCGTTCTCGTGAAATTGAACCAACCTGCTTTCGATTTGATGACGAAAAACACCACAAAGAATTTATATTATTGATAATAAAATAGAAAAAACCTTATTTAGTCATGTTGAAGCAGCAGGTAACCCTGTTCCCGGTACCGGGAAACCTGGTCAGCGGACAGTTTCATCGTGCTTGCTCTGGCGCGAAATGACGGGGGACGGCCCGGGGGCCATGACGATGGGAACCTGTGGGTCCGGAGCATAGTCCGGGCCGATTCCGTGTTCTGTTGCCGATACGCCGATTAATGAATCATTTACGCACCGGCCAGGAAAGGAATGTCCGTATCCCGGAACACGGCGGGGACATCCGGGAGGGATTCCGGCGACTTTTGCCTGGTGCGTACCCCGGTGAAGACCCGGCTATGCGGGGATGGAGACCTAGCGCAAGGCCGCTGCCCGCGAAAGACCATAGGTCCGGCCGGGACTTTCATGCACCTGGTCGTACGGATTTCCCGTCTTCCCGGCCATTGTTGCGCCTGACCGGTGCGCGGCAACATGTTCCCGGGCCCGTGACGCCAACGCCTGCGTTCGTCATCACCGGGCAGCGTGGACACCGCACCGTCGGCGCAGCGCCTCTGCGCTTTCAGCGAAGTCGCGGTGAGCCACCGGCGCCATCCGAGGTGCGATCCAGTCCCTGAGCGGCGCAAGGAATTCCTCCGTGGCCAGCAGTTGTCCGAGGAGCGCCACCACCCGGCCGAGATGCTGCAGGTAGATCCCCTTGCCGTCCCGGAGCCAGAGACGGACGAAGATGCCCGCCACCTTGCAGTGCCGCTGGGCCCCCCAGAAGGCGGCATGCCGGCCGTATGTCTCCGGTGGAATATCCAGGCAGTCGCGCCAGCGCTCGACCAGGCGGGCGCGCATCGCGGGGTCCACATCCCTGCGCGCATCCTCCACCAGCGACACCACGTCATACACCGGAGATCCCAGTAACGCATCCTGGTAGTCGATCATGGCGCACCGCTGTCCGACCAGCAGCAGGTTGTCGACGTGGAAATCCCGGTGCACCAGCACCGGCGCGAGGGGCGGCAATGCATGGAACAGTCCCGACCACACGTCCAGGTATTCTCCGTGTTCCGATGCCTTCAGGGCCTGTCCCAGCCGGGCCGGCAGGTACCATTCCGTGAACAGCGCCGCCTCCTTCAGGGCCGCGGACTCGTCGTAGGGGGGCAGGTCGATGCCGGCCATGTCCGCACCGCAACGGGTCTGCAGGCAGATGAGCTCATCCATGGCAAGGCCATAGAGTTCTTCCTCCGGGGCGCCGTCGGCGAGCAGCCTGGTGAACGTGCCGTCGCCGAGATCCTCCAGCAGCACGAAACCCTGCTGCGCGTCCGCGGCATGGATGCGGGGAACCCTGGCGCCGAGTCGTGCCAGGAATCCGGTCACGGCGATGAATGCGGCCGGATGCTCGCCGGGCGGGGGGGCGTCCATCAGCAGAAGCCCCTGCCCGGACAACCGGAAATATCGCCGCGCCGATGCGTCGGGATCGAGGGCCACCACTTCCGCATCTTCCAGTCCCTGATCACGCAGGAAGCGCCGTCTCATGGCCTGGCGTGTCATGCCGGGATCAGTTCAGATAGGCCATCAGGCGGCTGGTGAGGCGCTCGCGCTGGCCGCTGTCACTGACCGGCCGTCCGTCCCGGTCGGTGATGAAGAAGGTGTCCTCGGCCCGCTCCCCCACGGTGGACACCTTCGCGGAAACCAGCTTGACCTTGCATTCGTGCAGCGCCAAGGACACGTTGTAGAGCAGCCCCGGCCGGTCGTTGGCCACCACCTCCATGACGGTATGGTCGCTGACCGCCTCGTCGTTGAACACGACCCGGGTTTCCACGGTGAACTGGCGCAGGGCCCGGGACAGCATGCGCCTGGCCGGCTTGTATTCGCGCATCGGGGTGAGCAGGTCCTGGCGCAGGGCCGCCGTGGTTTCCAGCAGCCACTTGCGGTTGTTGCTGGCGTTGTCCGGGTCCGACGCCATGAAGCCGAGGAGTGTCAGACCCGACCGGGTGGGATGGATGTGGGCGTCCAGGAGGTTCAGGTTGAGCCGGTCCATGCCCCCCGTGAGACGGGACAGCAGTTCCTCGGAGTGCGGCGCCAGGACCAGCAGCTGCATCGCCCCGAGGTCCTTCCGCGGGCGGGCGGTGACCAGGGGCAGGTCCAGGGCGCCGGCCGAGGCGATCATCTCCGCATGCCAGGCGCTCGACCCGGGGCCGTTGCGCAGGAAGTACTCTTCGCCGAGTTGGGACCAGAACCGCTCCAGGTTGCCGGCGCTGACCCGCCGGGCCGTGAGCTTGCGGACCGCCTCCTTGCGCGCCTCGATTCGTTCGCTCACGGCCTGGACATCGCTCAGGCCCGTGCGCAGTCTCCTGGACGTGGACCGGTAGAGGTTGTTCAGCAGATGGCCTTTCCAGTCGCTCCAGACCAACGGGCTGGTGCCGCGGATATCGGCGATGGTGAGCAGGTACAGGTTGTCCAGGTGTTCCTGGTCTCCCACGGTTTCGGCGAAACGGTCGATGACCCGGGGATTGGTAATGTCTTCGCGCTGGGCGGTCCAGGACATGAGCAGATGGTAGCGTACCAGCCAGGACACGAAACTGGCGTCGTATTCGGACATGCCGAGGCTGGTGCACAGCCTAAGCGCGATCTCGCCGCCCTCCTCGGAATGGTCGCGGCCGCTGCCCTTGCCGAGGTCGTGGCACAGCGCGGCCAGGTACAGGCGCTCGCGGTTGGTCTGCCGGGCCAGCAGGGTGGTCAGGTGCGGGAACTCGTGGCGGTGTTCCGGCAGTGCGAGGCGGCGCAGGTTGCTCACCACGAACAGCGAGTGGGCGTCGACCGTGTATACATGGAACAGGTCATGCTGCATCTGGCCCATGATGCGGCCGAAATCCGGGAAGAAGCGTCCGAGTACGCCATAGGCGTTCATCCTGCGCAGCGCGTGGGTGAGGCCGTCCTGGTGGCGGAACATCTCGAGGAACAGGGCCCGGTGTTCCGGGTTCCGGCGAAAGGCGTCGTCAATCAGGTCGAGACTGGAACGGATGAGCCTTACCGTACTGGCCCGGATCCCGGTCAGGGAACTGCGCTTCTGCATCATCAGGAAGATTTCCAGCAGCGCCCTCGGCTCGTCGCGAAAGACCCGTTCGTGGGTCACCTCGATAAAGCCGCCCACGGACTGGAACCTGGGATTGATCTTCCGTACCCGGCTCTTTCCGGGGCGCAGGATGGCCTCTTCGAAATGCTGCAGCAGCAGCTCGTTGTGCAGCTGCATCTCCTTGGCGGTGCGGTAGTAGTCCCGCATCATCCGCTCCACGGCGAGATGGTTTTCCCCCTCCTTGTAGCCGAGTTGCAGCGCCAGCTGCCTCTGGTGATCGAACAGCAGCCGATCCTCGCAGCGTCCGGAGAGATAGTGCAGACCGTTGCGCAGCCGCCAGAGGAAGTCGCGGTGGCGGATCAGGGCGCGGTATTCGGCATCGGTGAGAAACCCGTGCTCGACCAGCTTGCCGAGGTCGCTGGTGCCGAAATAGCGGTTGGCCACCCAGCTGATCATGTGCAGGTCCCTGAGGCCGCCCTTGCTTTTCTTGATATTGGGTTCCAGGTTGTAGGCCGTGTCGCCGTAATGCTGGTGCCGTGCTTCCTGCTCCCGGTATTTTTCCCGGAAGTAGCGCTCCACCGGCCAGACCCTGTGGCTGCGCAGCTTCTCCTGCAGGGAATTGAAGCGTTTCCTGTCGCCGTCCAGCAGCCTGGTCTCCATGAGATTGGTGATGACACTGATGTCCTCGCGGGCGATCCGGATGCATTCCCGCTCCGTGCGCAGGCTGTGCCCGACCTTGATGCCGATGTCCCAGCAGAACTGGATGAACCGTTCCGCGCAGTCGTTCGCGGCGGCGTCGCCCGAACCGTCGGCGCCGCTCACGAGGATCACCAGGTCGATGTCGGATTCCAGGTTGAGTTCCGCGCGGCCGTAGCCCCCGGCGGCGATCAGGTCCACCCGGTCGCCGATTCCCAGGTTGTTGCGGAATCTGCGCCAGCCATGCAGCAGCACCTGGTCGGTGAGCCAGGCGAGATTCCGGGCCAGCACGGCGGAACTGCCCCCCTCGAGATGGTACTCGGCCAGCAGGTTCTTGCCGTGGCTGAGGGCCAGCTGGGATGAGCGGGTGGCCTCCCCGGAATCCCTCACGGGATCGCGCAGGGCGCCGGGATCCAGCAGTTCGGCGTGGCTGAGGCGGGCCATGGAAACGTCGGGACGGCTAGTTGTCCGCCGGCTCAGCCGGACACGGTGAGTATTTCATGGCCGTCTCCGGTCACCAGGATGGTGTGCTCCCACTGGGCGGACAGGCTGCGGTCACGGGTCACCACGGTCCACTGGTCCGGCAGCAGCTTGGTTTCCTTTTTGCCCGCGTTCAGCATGGGTTCGATGGTGAACGTCATTCCGGGCTTGAGCTCCATCCCGGTATCCGGGCTGCCGTAGTGAAGCACCTGGGGCTCCTCGTGAAAGGTGCGTCCGATGCCATGCCCGCAATACTCGCGCACCACCGAGAAGCCGTTGCCTTCGGCGTGTTTCTGGATGGCATGGCCGATGTCGCCGAGACGCGCGCCGGGACGTACCAGACCGATCCCGATGTCCAGGCATTCCCGGCAGATCTGCACCAGGCGCCGCGCCCGGATGGAGGGCTCCCCGACGAAGAACATCCGGCTGGTGTCGCCATGAAACCCGTCCTTGATCACGGTCACGTCGATATTGATGATGTCGCCGTTCTTGAGCTTCCTGTCCGAGGGAATGCCATGGCAGATCACGTGGTTGACGGATGTGCAGATGGACTTCGGGAAGCCCCGGTAGTTGAGCGGCGCGGGGATGGCCTGTTGCTCTACCACGATGTATTCATGGCAGACGGCGTTGAGTTCGTCCGTGGTGACGCCGGCGCGGACATGGGGCTCGATCATGTCCAGCACCTCCGCGGCCAGGCGGCCCGCGACGCGCATCCTGTCAACTTCCTCTGGACTCTTGATCGATACCGGCATGGCGGCGTCAGGGTCTGTGCAAAAGGCCGCTAATGCTCCCAAATTCCGCTTTTTTCTTCAACCGTTATTCGGTAAAATCCGCCGCCCTCAAGCGCCCTTGCCCCGGGATTCCGACAGATTTCCCGGTCATGGGCGGAAATCCGCACACGGCGCAATGCCTGCCCGGGTGCCCCATTTTGCAGGAGCGGCCGCGCGCCCGCCTGCTTCCGGGGTCGGCAGGGAGTAACCGTGGAGGCCCAACCCAATACAACGAGATATCACGACATGGCTGAAATCACCATGCGCCGCCTGTTGCAGGCCGGCGTGCATTTCGGGCACCAGACCCGCTACTGGTCACCCAAGATGGCTCCCTATATCTTCGGCGAGCGCAACAAGATCCATATCATCAATCTTGAAAAGACGCTGCCGATGCTGAAGGAGGCCACCAACTTCCTCGGCACCGTCGCGGCCCAGGGCGGCAAGGTCCTGTTCGTCGGCACCAAGAGGCAGGCGGGCAGGCAGGTCCGCACCGAGGCGAACCGGGCCGGATGCCCCTACGTGGATCACCGCTGGCTCGGCGGCATGCTGACCAACTACAAGACGGTCAAGAACTCCATCGCCAGGCTGAAGGACCTGGAACAGCAGATCGAGTCCGGGGTGGTGCGCAGGCTGAGCAAGAAAGAGGCGCTGAACCTGGAGCGGGAACGCGCCAAGCTGGATCGCACCCTTTCGGGGATCAAGGACATGGGGGGGCTGCCTGACGCGCTGTTCGTGATCGACGTGGAAGAGGAATACATCGCCGTCGCCGAGGCCAACAAGCTCGGCATCCCGGTGGTGGCGGTGGTGGACAGCAACTGCAGCAGCGACGGCATCGAATACGTCATCCCCGGCAACGACGACTCCGGCCGGGCGATCGCGCTGTACCTGGAAGCCGCCGCCGACGCCATCATCGAGGCCCGTACCGCCGCACCCGTCGCGCCGGTGATTCCGGCCACGGGCGACGACGAGTACATCGAGCTCGATGAGACCGGCAGGATCATCACGCCGGTAGCGAGCGGTCCCGATGAAGCCGAGCCGGCCCCCGCGGATGATGCGGCTGCGGCTGCGGCTGGGGCTGAGCTTGGTGCTGAGGCTGGGGCTGGGGC
>VYFG01000119.1 GCA_009842505.1 Gammaproteobacteria bacterium | reverse complement strand
AATTGACCAGGCAAACATAACAATTAAATATCAACTGGATACAACAAAATCACTGTCAGTCGTGCGTTTGGGTTCCAATTGTAATATTAGGAATATTTACTGCTGGAATTCGTGGTTCTGGATCAAGGAAGCGGAAACCGACCAGTATGTCTCCTGGCACCAGGACAGCCAGTACTGGGGGCTGGACACATCGAATCTGGTTACCGCCTGGCTGGCCCTGTCCTCGGCATCCGAGGAAAGCGGCTGCATGCGGGTGCTGCCGGGTTCCCACAACGGAGAACCCCTGCCCCACCAGGACCTGTACCACGACGACAACATGCTCACCAGGGGGCAGGAAATCATCGGTGTGGACGAGTCTCGGGCAGTGCTCATGCCGCTGGAAACCGGTGAGATGTCGCTGCACAACATCGGTATCGCCCATGCCTCCGGTCCCAATCGCACGGCAGATCGGCGGATCGGCCTGTCATTCCACTACATGCCTGCCGGTTCACGGCAGCTCAAGGCATCCTGGGACTGCGCCTCACTGGTTCGAGGAGAGGACCAATTCGGCTTTTTCGAACTGTCTCCCAGGCCCCGCTATGACCTTGACCCGGTCACCGTAGCCCATCACGGCAGGGCCACGGACGCAATCCGGGAATTGCTGTTCCAGGGAGCGGAAAGGGTCCGTCCCACCATCTAGCCCGCCGGCAGCCCGTTCGATGCGGCCAGTGATCCCCGGACCTTCGCTGGCTGATGCTGCCGGCCTTCCTCCGCACCCGTTCCGTGTTGCGCCCTGAACAGGACGGAATTTTCCGCATCGCCAAGCATGTCGCCGCGGTGGCCGCCCTGGCGTGGACGACCGTCGTCCAAGCCGATGAATTGCAGATCGGGGTGCTCGCATTCCGGGGCCATGACGCGGCCCTCGCGCGGTGGTCGGCTACCGCCGAGTATCTGACCCGGCAGATTCCCGAACACCGTTTTGTCATCGTCCCGCTGGACCTTGAGCGCATGTCCGACGCGGTGGCATCGGAGTCGCTGGATTTCGTTCTGACCAACACCGGGAACTACGTGGTACTGGAGTCGGACTTCGGTGTATCCAGGCTGGCCACGCTCAAGGTTCACTACCAGGGAAGAGATTACACCCGCTTCGGCGCCGTGATCTTCACCCGCTCGGACCACCCGGATATCCAGGAAATACGGGATCTCGCCGGCCACTCGTTCATGGCCGTCAGCCGGGAGGCATTCGGCGGATTCCAAATGGCGTGGCAGGAAATGCTGGACCACGACATTGACCCGTTCCGTGACCTGGAAAACCTGGAATTCGTGGGATTTCCGCAGGACGCCATCGTGAATGCCGTCCTGGCCGGCGAAGTGGATGCCGGAACCGTCCGTGCCCGAACCTTGCACCGGATGGCGGCCGAGGGCATGGTGGACCCTGGGGACATCCGTGTGCTGGGGCAGCGCAAGGATGCCGCTTTCCCCTTCCCCCTCAGCACCCGCCTGTATCCCGAATGGCCGTTCGCCAAGACCCGCGGTACTCCCGATCACCTCGCACAGGCGGTGGCGATTACGTTACTTGGCATGCCGGCTGACAGCGCGGCGGCCCGGAAGGCCGGCGCCAGATGGACCATCCCCCTGGACTACGGATCGGTGCATGCGCTCTTTCGCCAGCTTGAAATCGGGCCCTACGGCGACCTGGCAAAACCGGGGCTCGACAAGGTGTGGCGGGAGTACAAGCTATGGATCATTCTCGGCGCCGCCGCGCTGTCAGCCGCCTTGCTGGTGTCCTTGCTGGTCGGGCGCGCCAACCGGCGCATCAAACTGTCGGAGTCCATGCTTCGCCGGGAGGTGGATCAGCGGCGCCGCACCGAAATTCTGCTGCAGGCCCACAAGGACTCCCTGGAACGCAGGGTTTCCCGGCGCACCGCTGCCCTTGCGGAAGCCAATGAATCCCTGCGGCGCAGCGAAGCCACCTTGCGCCGGCTCCATGAAATCTTCGCGGCCACCCGGGATCCCCTGGAGGTGCAGATCGACAAGCTGATCAACGAGGGCTGCCGTTACTTTCGGTTGGCTACCGGTTGCCTTGCACCGGTGGACCCGGATGCGCCGGACCCGACCCTGGTGCAGATCGGCTCCGACCGGCAGGAGGCGGCCGCTTCATCCCGGACCCTCCAGGATTACGCCCTGTCCCGATTCCGGCAAGGGCAAGGGTTCGTGGCGCTGGCCGATGTCCAAAGGACGGATCACGATACGGCACGGGGCGCCCTGCTCGCAGCCCCCGTGACCCGGGAGGGGCGGATGACCGCCAGTCTCGTCTTCGCGGACGCATCGCCTCGAGAACGCGAATTTTCCGACGTGGACGTCGATATCCTGCTGCTGATGGCCGGGTGGGTGGGCAGCGCCCTGGAAAAGCGCGAAATCAGCCGCCTCGCGGAAGAGCACCAGCTCCAGCTGGCCCATGTCACGCGCCTGAACAGCATGGGGGAAATGGCTGCCGGCATCGCCCATGAACTTAACCAGCCGCTCACCGCGATCATCAACTATGCCAACGGCTGTGCAAGGCTGATCCGCCGCGACCCCGTCGCGGCGGAAGAACTCGAACGCGCCATCGGCCTCATCGGCAACGATGCCCACCGCGCAGCGGAAATCATCCGCCGACTGCGTGACTTTCTGCGGCACGGGGACCTTCGAAGCGAAACGTTCCCGCTGTCCGGCTGCGTCGGCAACGCGCTGGAAATGCTCGGCGGACGGTTGCGGCAACTCGGGGTGAAGGTGACCCGGCATGAGGACCTGGCCGACGACCGCGTACATGCCGATCATATCCAGGTCGAACAGGTCATCATCAACCTGCTGATGAACGCCATGGATGCCCTGTCCGACAGGCCTCCGGACGACCGCCGGGTCGAGATCCGCCTGACGGCTGCCGGATCCGAAATCCGCCTGAGCGTATCGGATAACGGCAGCGGAATACCCGAAGGGGAATACGAACGTATCCTTCATCCGTTCTATACCACCAAGCCCGGGGGCATGGGCATGGGTCTGTCGATCAGCCGTTCCATCGTGGAGGCCCACGGGGGCGCCCTCAGGGTCAGGCGGCCGGATGAAGGCGGAACCGAGGTGAGCTTCACCCTACCGACACAGCCGGAAGCGGCCAGGGCTGTCGGGGCATGAGATGCTGACCGGGGAAGACGGGGAGCTCGTCTACGTTGTGGACGACGATGCCTCGGCGCGGGAATCCCTGTGCTGGCTTCTGAACACCGAGGGAATCGGGACACGCGCGTTTCCTTCATCGGAAACGTTCCTGGAGGACTGGCGAGTGGACTGGAGGGGATGCATCATGCTGGATGTGCGCATGCCGGGCATGGACGGCCTGTCGCTCCTGGAGGTTCTCAAGGCCAGGAACAATGCGCTGCCGGTCATTGTGCTCACCGGGCACGCCGATGTGGCCATGGCGATCCACGCGATGAAATCCGGGGCATACGACTTTCTCGAGAAACCGTATTCCGACGATGAACTGCTTGCTGCCGTCGGCGCGGCACTGGACCGCAACCGGGAGCACGCCCGGGAAGCGGTGCGCACACGCAGGACACGAATCGCCCTGGATGGACTGACCCCGCGGGAAAGGGAGGTCCTGGAGCTAATCGTGGAGGGTCTGACCAACAAAGGTATCGCGGACCGTCTGGGGATCAGTGAAAGAACCGTGGAAGTCCACCGCAGCAGGATCATGTCCAAGTCCGGGGCGGGTTCATTGTCGGAACTGGTCAGAATGTGGCTGGAGACCTCCGAACCCACTCGCCGGGATACGGGATTCCCCTAATGGCCTGTCACCGGATGCGGGCATAAAATGGCGTGTTCGACCACACCATACGAGGAAAACCGATGAAGACCATACTCAAGATTGCGCTTGGTGCGGCAATGGCTTCCCTTTTCTGGGTCACCGCCGCCATTGGCGCGGATGCCGGTTACGAGAAGCAGAAAGTCGTCTATCACATCAATTACGACAACCCGAAAGCCCAGGCAGGTGCACTCAGGAACATCCAGAACCATATCAACGCCGTGGGCGCGGAGAATCTGGACCTGAAGGTGGTTCTGCACGGAAACGGACTGGCACTGCTGCTTGAGCCGGATTCACTGGAAAAACTCGCCAAGTTCAAGCACGCCAATGCGAACGACGAAATGGCGGCCAAGATCACCGGGCTCAAGGACCAGGGAGTTGCCTTCCAGGTCTGCAACAACACCGTCAAGGGCCGCAAGGTGGATTACACCACGGACCTGTATGATGTCGCGGAAGAGGACATCGTCCCGAGCGGCGTTGCGGAAGTGGCCAAGCTGCAGGCACTGGGCTATTCCTACATCAAGCCCTGATCTGCACGACGATACAGGCATTGACGGGAAAGCCGCCGGTTTCCGGCGGCTTTTTCTTCATTCACACGATGGGCATACCTGATATCACGTATCGAATCCGTGGGCTTTTGCTCGCCTGCCTGGTTCTGCTGGTACAGCCACTTGCACTGGCCACGGACTTCCGCCAGCTGGATGATCTCTCCCCGGCCTCACCGGAAGACTACCGGACACCGGGGCAGTGGCTGGTCGTGGTGATGTGGGCTTCGGACTGCCCCGTCTGCAACCTGGAGGCCCATGCCTACCAGGATTTTCATTTCGCCCACAGCGACCACGATGCGTCCGTCCTTGGTGTTTTCCTGGACGGCAGCGCCAGAATCGAAGAGGCGCGGGCATTCGTCCGCCGGCACGGGGTGGAGTATCCGAACCTCATCGGCGAGCCGGCCCTGGTGGCGGAATTCTACATGGCCGAGGCCGCAACACCCTGGGTGGGGACACCCTCCTTCCTCGTGTACGGCCCCGAAGGGGACCTTGCCGCCAAGCAGGCGGGGGCCGTTCCGATGGAAATTATCGAGCGCTTCATCGCCTCTCGATCAGGAAGGTCAATCTGAAACGGCTTCACTCCACAGCCCTGCTCTTCGGTCTGCTCGTCCTGCAGGCCCACGCCACGGAATACCCTGCCGTTCCGGTCTCCATGGAGCCTACCCGGATCTCGGAACATGTCTACTTTGTCGAAGGAGCCGCCGGCATCGCAACGTTCAACGCCGGCTTCACATCGAATGCCGCATTCGTGGTCACCGGCAACGGCGTGGTGGTCTTCGATGCGCTGGGAACGCCGGCCCTGGGCGCGAAGCTGCTGGATACCATCCGCTCTGTCACCGATGAGCCGGTCAGGCTGCTCTACATCAGCCATTACCACGCCGATCACATGTACGGCGCCCAGGTGTTTGACGAGATGGACGTCGAGATCATCGCGCCGGATGGCGCGGTACTCTATCTCTCCGGGGAAACCTGGTGGACCCGGCTGGTGGAGCGCCGGACCAGTCTGAGTCCATGGATCGGCGAGGACACCCGGCTGGCGCTGCCCGACCGCTACCTTGAGGAAGTTGAGACCTTCAACATGGGGGACGTGGATTTTCGGGCGGTGAACCTGGGCAGTGCCCATTCGGAAGGCGACCTTGCTCTGTTCGTCGAAACCGACCGCGTGCTGCTATCCGGCGACGTCATCTTCCGTGGCCGCATTCCCCTGCTCGGTTCCGCCAATTCCGGGGCCTGGCTCGACATCCTGGACGACCTGTCCCGGTCCGGGGTCACGGCCATTGTCCCGGGGCACGGCAGCCCCGGGGAGAATCCCGAGGAGACCATCGAATTTACCCGGGAGTACCTCATCTTCGTCCGGGACGCCATGCGTGATGCGGTGGAGAACTGGATACCGTTCGACGAAGCCTACGAGGCCGTGGACTGGAGCGACTACTACGAATACCCGGCCTTTCTTGAAGCCAACCGGCGCAATGCCTACAGCGTCTACCTTTCCCTGGAGCAGGAGTCGCTGAAGTAGTACGGCGCCCGTCCCCCGCGGATCGTCCGGCAGGGAGACATTCCGGGATGTCCGCCCTTCCCCGGTATGTTATACAGACGAACTGTCCAATCCGCCCATCCCGATCATGCACCCGGAACTCTTTTTCAAACTCGACAGCCCCGACGGCGGCATTCAGCGCGAGCTGGCCCCGGGGATCACCACCACCGTGTTCCCGGGTGAGCATGCCATGCTGTCGGTGGTCCGGTTCGAGCCCCATTGCAAGGGCAGGATGCACCATCATCCACAGGAGCAGTGGGGTATCTGCCTGGGCGGATCCGGCACCCGTTACCAGGGGGAGGAAGCGGTGGAGGTGGGCCGGGGAGATTTCTGGCGCACCCCGGGCGGCGTCCCCCATACCATAGAGTCCGGACCCGATGGACTGGTGGTGTTGGATGTATTCGCACCGCCGCGCAGGGAATACGAAAAGGCCGGCTCCGGGTTTGCCGCAGCGGATTCATGACCGCCCGCCTGCGAACCGCACCCGTGGGGACGGACGAACTTTCCCGGCATGCGCACCTCGGCCCATCGAACCCTCCCGTGGGCACTGTTCACCGAAAATTGAATCAGGAATGATCCGGGCAGCCGATCCTCCGACAGGAACCCGCCGGAACCAACGTACAGGTCACTGGGCCGGCTTGCGGTACTGACCCGGAAGCACCCGCCGGGCGTCTACTTCAACAACACCTTCGGTCGAACATGCAGGGCTCCGGGATGAAGCCGGCTCAAGCCCTGACCCGCGTCATCCCCGGGTCATGGAGTGCCCGGCGATGCAGTTTGGCCGGAACCCGCCGGGCGGCGACCTCGAGCTCATAGCTGCCGCGGGAGAGCCAGTCGTCTTCCACCCCGTCCGGGTTGCGGATGTAGCCGAGACCGATGGCGCGGCCCACGGTGTATCCGTATCCTCCGCTGGTCAACCATCCCACCCGTTCCCCGTCCCGGTAGATGGTCTCCCGGCCGATCAGGACGATGTCCGGGACGTCCACGGAAAATCCCATCAACCGCTTGGCAAGCGGTCCCGACAGGCGCTCCTCAAGTGCCTTGCGTCCCACGAAATCCACCGGGGACCGAAGTTTCACGGCAAACCCGAGACCCGCCTCAAGGGGCGTGTGATCCGGAGTCAGGTCGGTTCCCCATGCCCGGTAGGCCTTCTCCAGGCGCAGCGTTTCAATGGCACGGTAGCCCGCATCGGTGATCCCGTGCGCCGTGCCGGCCCCGACCAATGCCCGGTAGACAGCGGGCGCATCCTCACTCCGGCAATGCAATTCCCAGCCGAGTTCACCCACGTAGGTAATCCTGATCGCCAACAGCTCCATTCCCTGTATCCTGGTGTGACGCGCGCTGGCAAACGGAAATTCCGTGTTGCCGAATGCCCCCTCCGCAACGGCATCGAGCACCGCCCGGGACCGGGGGCCCATGAGGGACAGGACGGCGTACCGGTCGCTGACATCCTCGAGCCGGACCGACTCACCGGAAAGGAAGTGACTTTCGATCCAGTGCCGGTCATGGGTGATGAACCCGGTCCCCGTCACGATGTAGTAACGGTCCGGCGCAAGACGGGTCACGGTCAGATCACATTCAATTCCGCCGCGGCTGTTCAGCATCTGTGTGTAACGCAGCTGCATGGGCCGACAATCAACGTCCGCAGCGCAGATGCGATTGAGCGCCCTGGCGGCGTCCGGCCCGTGGACCTCGAACTTTGCGAATGACGTCTGGTCCATGACCGCCACGCGTTCGCGCACGGCGCGGTGTTCCGCGCCCACGTGATCGAACCAGTTGGGCCGTTCAAAGGAATAGCGATCCTCCGGTTTCACCCCCGGAGGGGCAAACCAGTTGGGCCTCTCCCAGCCCATCTTCTCTCCGAAACAGGCCCCCTTCCGGTTCAGGGTGGCGTACAGCGGCGAGAGCCTGGCGCCCCGGGCACTGCTGTGCTCCTCGGACGGCCAGGCGATGGTGTAATGCTTACCGTAGAGTTCCAGCGTTCTTGCCTGCACCCACTTGCGGTCGCGATGAACAGCGCCGAAACGGCGGATGTCCACTGCCCACAAGTCATAGGGCGGCTCGTCGGCGACGATCCATTCCGCCAGCGCCTTGCCGGCACCGCCGCCGGAGGCGATGCCGAAGGCGTTGAAGCCGGCCCCGACAAAAAAGCCCCGCAGTTCCGGTGCCTCGCCGAGAATGAAATTCCCGTCCGGCGTAAAGCTCTCGGGACCGTTGACCAGTTGCTTGACGCCGACATTCCGCAGGGCCGGCAGCCTGGGCAGGGCCAGGGTCATCATCGGCTCAAAATGGTCCCAGTCGGGATCCAGCAGGGTGAAACTGAAGTCCGCCGGCAGGCCGTTTTCCGCCCAGGCCATGGGGTTGGGCTCGTATCCACCCATCACGAGCCCCCCCACCTCCTCCTTGTAGTAGGTCAGCCGGTCCGGGTCCCTGAGGGTCGGGAGGTCCGGCGTGATACCGGCAACGGGCTCGGTCAACAGGTACTGGTGCTGCACCGAGACCAGCGGCACGCTGACACCGGCCAGGGCGCCGAATTCCCTGGCCCACTGGCCGCAGCAGTTGACCACGACACCGGTCCCGATTCCGCCCAGCACGGTATCCAGCCCAGTCACCCTGCCATCCTCCACCCGCACTCCGGTGACGTCGCAGTTCTCGATGATCCGGACGCCCCGTTGCCCTGCCCCCCGGGCCAGTGCCCGGTTGATGTCACCGGGATTCGCCTGGCCGTCGGTGGGCAGGTAAGCCGCCCCCACCACATCGCCGATGTCCATCACCGGCCACAACGCCTGCGCCTCTCCGGGCGTCAGGATCCGCATATCCAGACCGAAGCTTTTGGCGGTCGTGGCCTGGCGCTTGATTTCCGTCATCCTTTCGGGGTTGCACGCCAGCCGCAATCCTCCGTTCATTTTCCACCCGGTTGCCTGGCCGGTTTCCCGTTCCAGCCTTTCGTACAGCTCCACGGAATGCCCGAGAAGTTGGGTAATGCCGGCCTGGTTGCGCAGCTGGCCCACCAGGCCCGCGGCGTGCCAGGTACTGCCACTGGAAATCTGGTGACGCTCCAGCAGGACCACGTCGCCGATTCCCAACCCGGCCAGGTGATAGGCGGTGGAACAGCCCATGATGCCTCCGCCCACAACCACCACGTGGGCCCTGTCCGGCAATGTGCTCACGCGCGCAGAGCCTCGAATTCCCGCACGGCGCTGTCAAACCGGGCGAGATTTTCCTCGGTATAGGCCCGGTAATCGAATTCCAGGGTGGAATGGATCTCCGACACCATGCTCCACATGCTTTCCCGCAGCAGGGAGGCGCATTTCATGGCACGGTAGGCGACCCACAAACGCTCATCCAGTTTCTTCTCGAAATACGATTCGAGCAGCCAGCGTTCCTGCACCTCGTCCAGGCCGTTATTGGAGGCAAGGCCCCCGAGATCAAACAGCGGGCTGTTAAAGCCCGCGTAGTCGAAATCAATCAGCCACAGGCGTTCCCCGTCATCGATGAAATTCGCGGCAAGCAGGTCATTGTGCCCGAACACGATATCCACCGGGCCCACCGCCTCTTCCAGCCTGTCCGCAACCTCAAGCAGCCCGGGGAGCTGACCCTTCATCCGGCTTCCCCCGGCTTCCAGGGTCGCCGCGTAGTCCCGCACCACATGGAAAACCCAGAAGATCAGCGCGGGCCCGCGAAGATGCTTCGGCACCTCCCGGTGACAGGCCCGGACCAACGGCAGGATGCGCTCCAGGTTGCCCGTCTCGCGGACATCCTCTTCCGTGAACGTCCTGCCCTCGACAAAATCCAGCACCAGCATACCGGGTTCGTGATGGATCACCGCCGGGGACAGTCCGGACGCATGGGCGGCACGGCTTGCAGCGAGTTCGTTGAAGCGCAGAATTCCGTGTACCGGAATATCGTCCCCGGCGCGCACGAAGTAACTGCGGTCACCGGACCGGACGACGAAGTTTGCATTGGTGATGCCACCGGAGACGGGCTGTGGCTCCACCGGCCCGTCCCAGAGTGGGAGCTGCCTGACTAGATCGATAGTGGTTGTCATGTGCGGATGGATATGGGTGAGGTTGGTTTCAGGTGCCCGAAAGGCCCAGGGCGGCACGCCGCCTGGCAACCCAGGCCTTGATGAGACGGTCGGAGATGATGGCGATGGCGGCCACGGACACGCCGGCCACCAGGCCCCGTCCCGTATCCGCCTTGGTCAGCGCGATGTAGACCTCCTGACCGAGTTCCCGGGTGCCCACCAGGGCGGTAATCACGAGCATGGACAAGGCCATCATGATGGTCTGGTTGATGCCCAGCATGATCTCCGGCAACGCCACCGGCAACTGCACCTTGCGCAGGATTTGCCCGCGGGTGCACCCGACAGATTTCGCGACTTCCACCAGCTGGGCAGGAACCTGGCGGATGCCGTGGTCCGTGTAGCGAATGGCCGGCGCCACGGCATAGGCCACGATGGCCAGCATGGCGGCGAAATCGCCGACCCGGAACAGCATGACCACGGGTATGAGGTAGACGAAGGACGGCAGTGTCTGCAGGGTATCGATGCACACCTGAACCACACGGTGAACCCGCTCGTTGCGCGCCGACCAGATGCCGATGGGTATGCCAATCATGGCTGCAAACACGACCGACAGGCCACAGAGATAGACCGTCACCATGCCCTTCTTCCAGCCTCCGGTGAATGCGATGAACAGGGCAAGTGAGCCTGTCAGTAACGCCAGCCTCCAACCACCCAGACGATAGCCCAGCAGCACCACGAAGGCCACCACCACCACCCACGGGGTGGCCAGCATGAAACGCTTCACGGGGATCAGGATGTTGAGCAGCAAAAAGGTTTTGAACGCCTCGAGCTGATCAAAATAGTTGACGTTGATCCATTTCACCAGTTCCTCCCAAAAGCCGCTGGTGGTAATGGTCCAGCCTTCGGGATAGCTCCTGACAAACGGCAGGAATGTCGAGATGATCCATGCAAACACCACGACAGCGGCCGCCGCGGTGAGGTGGGGATGGCGCCGTACCCAACTGTTCTCCTTCCCCCTGTGGATTTCCAGCCCCCTGCGGGCAAAAGCCTGGCTGAGACGGTCCAGGGCAATGGCCAGCAGGGTGATGGCAACGCCCGCCTCCAGCCCGGAACCGATAGCCAGGCGATTCAGGGACGACAGCACGTCGAAGCCGAGACCTCCCGCACCGATCATGGAGGCGATGATCACCATGTTGAGCGACAGCATGATGACCTGGTTCACGCCCACCATCAGGCCCGGTGAAGCCGAAGGGATCATCACCTTCCACAGAAGCTGGCGGGGGGTGCAGCCCGACATGAGGCCGGATTCGATGGATTCGGTGGGCACCTGGGACAGCGCCAGCATAGTGATCCGGATCATGGGGGGCGTGGCGTAGATCATGGTGGCGATCATGGCGGCTACCGGGCCGAACCCGAACAGGAAGAGGACCGGAACGAGATAGGCGAAGACCGGCGTCGTCTGCATCAGGTCGAGCACCGGTTCGATGACCCGGCCGAACCAGACGGAACGGTGGGCCAGGATACCGATCAGCAATCCGCTGATGATGCCGAGCGGCACGGCGATCAGAATGGCGCTCAGGGTCACCATGGCGCTCTCCCAGCGGCCGAAGACCGCCAGGTAGATCAGGCAGGTGCCGGCCAGCAGCGCCAGTTTCCAGTCCCTGATCCAGTGGCCAAAAATGGTGAACACGGCGATCACCGCGATCCAGGGAAGGGGCTGCAGCACCGCCTCGGCGGTGGGATCACTGGAAAAGGAAAATCCCGTGACCAGGAGACGGCTGGCGAACGCCAGCGGCCATTCCAGCAGCCATGCGAACGACCGCGTCATCTCCTTGAACGTGAACAGGCCGAAGTCCAGGTCCTTGATCAGCCATTCCATGAAGTCGCTGATCCAGTAGCGCAGCGGGACATTCCAGTCCCGGGGGAAAGTCACCGCCCAGGACCAGTACTCGCCGAACCAGGTCACCACCAGCGATCCCGCCAGGAAACCCGCCCAGATCCAGGCTACTCGATAACCGCCCGGTGTCGGGAACGCAGACACCCCCATGGTCGCGGTTCCGGTCATGGCATGGCTGTGCGATGGAATCTCTTGCGGGCTTTCCGGAAACAGGGGCAGTGTATATGGTGCCCGGGACCCGTGGCAAACGGGCACTCCCGGCAGGGCCCTGCACGCCCCGGACATGACCGGCGGGCAAGAAACCCCGGGATCGCTTCAGGCCTGCACCGATCCCGGGGGTACTTCCGGCGGCACCGGACGAATCAGCCGGTGCCGCGCGGTATCAGTTGCACTGGGTCCATGCGGTCCAGGTATCCTTGTTGGCATCCAGCCATGCCTCGACCACCTCCTCCACGGATTTGCCTTCGAGGTCCACCTCGCCCACCATGGTTCCCATGGCCTGGTTGTCGATGGTGAACGCGCGTATGGCACTGTAGGCGCAGGGCCATTTGTCTTCACCGCCTTTCCAGCCCACCTTCTTGATCCAGCCGCGGGGCTTGCCGCAGTCATAGGCCATGTTCGGGTTCACGCCCACGGACTTGTCGCTGTAGCATTCGTCGCTGTACGCGGGAAATTCCACGAACTCCCCCTGGAACTTGATCGGTGCCCAGTGCGGCGTGTAGACCCAGCCGAGCCAGGGGGCCTTGCGCTGGTAGGCCGACTCCAGTTCCGCGAACAATGCCGCATCGGTGCCTGCGTGCACCACCTCATAGTCCAGTTCCAGGGCCTCGACACGTTCGTCATCGTATCCGCCCCAGGTGACGGGGCCGCCGAGATACCTTCCGCTCGGTGCCGTTTCCGCGGTGGAGAACGCCTCCGCACAGTCGTTCAGCGCCGTCCAGTCCGGCAATCCCGGACATTTTTCCTTCATGTAGATGGGATACCACCACTCCTCGATGGCCTGCATCCCGGTTTCACCGAGGTCCACCGTGCTGCCGGTGGCCAGGCTTTTTTCCATGGCGTCCTTGCCCGTGGTTTCCCACATCTCCATGGCGACATGCAGATCACCGGACTCGAGACCGGCAAACTGGGCCAGGTAGTCGGCCTGCTGGTACTTGACGTTGTAGCCCATCTCCTGCAGCACCCTGCCCATGATGGTGGTGGTAATGTACTGCCCGGTCCAGTTATGCAGGGTGAGGATAATGGGATCAGTGGATTCGACCGCCGCCTGGGCGGAACTGCCCGCCAGCATGGCGGCGCCGACCACCAGCGAAGCGGGGAAACGATAACGGTTTTTTGGCATGGTGTTCCTCCTTCCGGTATGTATTTGCAATTCGGGTAATACGGATGACACTGTGTGTACGGTCATGTCCTGTAAGACAAATGTAACGCCAGTTTCCACATATTTTCAATGAATATTCACAGATTGTATGTTTATTTGTGGATTTGTGTTGAAATAAGTTTCTGTATCCACCATAGCGGCTGACTGGCGATGAACGGGACGTGGTCATACCGATGAGTTTCAGAGCGTGAATCCATGAAACCGATTTCCAGGCACGAGACCGAGATTTTCCGCCTGGTGACCCTTCGGGGGTCATGTTCCATCGCGGAACTTGCGGAACAGCTAGGAGTATCCGACGAAACCGTGCGCCGTCACGTCCGTCCCCTGGTGGACCGGGGACAGGTGGAGAAGGTCCATGGGGGCATCGTGATGCCCGACCGCCTGCGGGAAGCGCCCATGGAGCGCCGCATGGGGGAAAACCGGGCCGCCAAGCAGGCCATTGCCGCGGCCGTGGCCGAACGGGTGGACGACGGCGACACGATGATGCTGGACACCGGCTCCACCACCGCCTACGTGGCCGTAGCGCTTTCAAGGAAAAGCAGTCTTCAGGTGGTGACGAATTCCACGGAAATCGGACGCATCCTGGCGCGCCAGAGAAGCAACAAGGTGTATCTTGTCGGCGGGGAGGTCGGCAGCGACCAGCTGGCCACGTTCGGGCCGCAGGCCATTGATTTCGTCCGCCGCTTCAATGTACGCCATGCCATCCTGTCCATCGGCGGCATCAATACCGACAGCGAATTGATGAATTTCGGTCTGGACGAGGCAGAATTCTCCCGTGCCGTCATCCGGCAGGCCGCCTCAGTGACGGTCGTGGCGGACCACACCAAGTTCAGCCGCCGTGCCCTGGTAAAGGTCTGCGATGTGGCGGACATCGACACATTCGTTACCGACAGCAGGCCACCGGAGGCGTTCTGCCGGCTGCTCGCGAGGAACGATGCTTCCCTGATGATCGCGGGACCCCAGGACTCTGCGCAGTAATAGAGCGCATGTAATATTACACTCGTTGGATTGTTGAGGATTACGGGAAGTCAACGAGGTTTCGCCCCTGCCAACCGAACCAGGGCCTGTTGTTGCAGAGTAGTGTGCCGAGATGTGTGCAAAAGGTTCGGGAAGGCATCGCTGACATAAGGTCTGATCTCTATGGATTCAGCAGGTTCTGTGTCTGAACGGGCGCCCATTTCAATTTTTACGGCACGACGAAGATAAGTGGCCCGTTCCAGAAAGACCGACGGGTAAAGCAACGACAGGGTCTGTCCATCGGGGTCGTCGGCATCAAGTTCAAGTTTCCATTCAAGTGAGACACCCAAATCCAATGAAATCGCCTCATTAAGCGCCGGTAAAATCCTGTCGCTGATGCAGTACTGACAAGGCGTTTTCCCATCTGTTTCCTGCTTGGTGCTTGATCCGGGGCATCGTCTCCACTAAAGCCCAACACAGCCCGATCAACCACAATGTCTATATCTTCGGAAAACCGCTGTATGAGATTCCAACACATGGATAATGATGTGCCCCCCTTGAATGTGAGGTACTCACCCCATTCAACTAATCCAAAAAGCTTGTGTAGCGTCCAGCAGACCCAACAGTCCTTTTCAACAGCAACTTCAGACAAGTTCAGCTTTGCACTGGTCTCTGTACAGATCAGCCGACGGCGTTCCTCAGGCAGGGTAATAAACTCCTTCATACTACACCCTTCGGAAGAGTGAGCTTGCGGATGATATCCGCGATCCAAGCTGGTGCATACCGAATATCCTTCACTTGCGGAATTGGCTGGCGGAAAGACAATTGTTGCACCATGTGAGCGACCTGGTGGGCGGGTTGGACTTGACGGCATTCGACACGTCCTACGAGGTAGGCAGCCGGGAGATGGAATAGCTTTCACCTACAGGTACGCGCGCCTCACCCTGACTCTATAAATACTGGAAGCCTTGCGTCTCTTTATGCATATGCAATTGTCTGGGCGAGGCCGTACTACAGATCTGCCATGGCCCCGGCGATGCTTTCGTCGAGGATGCCGATCACCTGTCCGACCTCTTCCCGGGACAACGTCAGGCAGGGAGAAAGCACCGCCATGCTCCCCAGCGGGCGTACGATGAGCCCACGGTCCTGGGCATGTCTTGCCACCAGCCCACCGATGTTGTCCGCGGCATCGAAAGGCTGTTTCGATACCTTGTCGCGAACGAACTCGCTTCCCATCATGAAGTGGCTGCCGCGCACCTCCCCCACGATGTCGTGCCGCTCCAGTGCCTTCAGGCCCTGCTGGAATTCGAGCCCCACCGACTGCACATGGCCGCATATGTCCTCGCGTTCGATGATCCCGATGTTGGCCAGTGCCGCAGCGCAGCAGGCCGGATGCCCCGAATATGTCATGCCGTGAAGAAACATGTCGCCGGGCTGTGACAGCATCTCGTAGATGTCGTCGGAGACGATGGTGGCCGACATCGGCTGATAGCCGGAGGTCAGCCCCTTGGCAGTGCAGATGATGTCCGGCTCGATGCCGTATGCCGCCTGGGAAGCGAACATATACCCGAGCCGGCCAAACGCCGTGACCACCTCGTCGGAAATCATCTTGATGCCGTACTCGCCGCACAGCTCCCATGTGCGCCGGTGATACCCGGGCGGCGGCACGATCACCCCCCCGGCCCCCAGGATCGGTTCGGCAATGAACCCGGCAATGTTTTCCGCCCCGATCTGCTCGATGCGCTCGCGCATCTCGTCGACGAGAAAGTCGCAGAACTCCGCCACCTCCATGTTTTCCGGCCTGCGATACGGGTACGGCGAGGACAGGAACTCCACCAGATCGTCCGCGGAATGCCAACCCTCCCGGTACTGCGGCGTAGTCAGGGCGATGGCAAGATGGGTGGAGCCGTGATAGGCGCCGATCCGTGAGAGGATTTTCCTGCGGGACGGCTCACCCCTGCGGTTGAAGTAACGGTGCAGCATCCGCACGGCGCTGTCGTTGGCCACCGACCCCGAGTTGCCGAAATACACCCGGTTCAACGACCCGGGCGCAAGGCTGGTGATCTTTTCCGACAGTTCCGCCGCCAGCGGATGGGTCAGGTTGTAGAACGTGGAATAGTAATCCAGATTCCTCAGCTGGTCCGCAACGGCGTCCGCGACCTCCTGCCGCCCGTGCCCTATGTTCACGCACCAAAGTCCACCGATACCGTCGATATACCGCCTTCCGCCTGCGTCGTACACGTATGGGCCCTTCGCGCGCGCAATCACCGTACGCGCCTGGCGGGCCCTGATGCCGTCCAGGTTGGCAAAGGAGTGGATCAGGTGGTCGTCCTGAGCCAGGATGGCATCAGTGTCAAATCTGACGGTTGGCTTATTCATGGCAAGAATCGGTTCGGCTGGGGGAATACCAGGGCGGAAGTGTAGCCCAAGACGGTGGCGGACCGGGAACGGGTCCGGGTGATCGCACCCCGGCTGCCGACTCTGTTATTCTTTCAGGTTACTGTTTCTGTTGCCCGATCATGTCCAACCAACGCATCGCCGTCGTCACGGGCGGTCTTCGGGGCATCGGCCTCGCCATCGCCAAGGCCCTGGTGGAAACCGGCGCACGGGTTGCCGTGGGATCCCGCCAGGCAGGGGATTTCGAGGCTGACCGGGACGCCCGACTCACGCTCGGCGACCATGGACTCGTCGCACCGCTGGATGTCACGTCCGTTCAGTCCATCGAGAGTTTCCTGGTACGGGTTCGCGAAGCCCTCGGCGAACTGGACATCCTGGTGAACTGTGCCGGCGTATCCACCCATCATGTCGTGGAGGGTCATCCCGATGCCGACTGGGAACAGGTGATCGATACCAACCTGAGCGGGCCTTTTCGCATGATACGGGCCTGCATTCCCGCCATGAAGCAGCGCGGCTGGGGACGGATTGTCAATATCGCCTCCACGGCGGCGCGCAACGCCCAGCCCACCCATGCCGCCTACTGCGCCTCCAAGACGGGGCTCGTGGGCCTGACCCGGGCCGTGGCCATGGAGGGCGGGCCCCACGGCGTCACCTGCGTGGCGGTCAGCCCAACCTGGGTGGAGACGGAGATGCTGCGGCAAAGTGCCCGGACCATGGCGCAGTCATCCGGCAGGACGGACGAGGAGATCATCCGGGAGATGGCAAAAAGCAATCCGCAGGACAGGCTGGTCCAGCCGGAGGAGATCGGCGCCCTGGTGGCATTCTGCTGTTCCGATGCCGCCGCCGGGCTCACCATGGAGGATATACAGGTCAACGCCGGCGCCTGGTGGTGAGACACCGGAGAAGTCCGTGAACCAGGGCGGTCAGCCGGGTCCGTCGAATATATAGGCGTCCAGGGTACTCTCCAGGGCAGCCACGCCGGCCGGAATGTCCACCGGCACCCCCAGTGCGTACAGGCTCGCACCCAGTGCATGCAGGGTCCGAAAAATGTGATGCGAGCGGCTCTGCTCTCCCATCTGGCCGATCCGGACGATGTCAAGACCGAATGACCCCGAAATCTCCACCCGGTGCACGCCGGACATGTGGGTCAGCAGGCGGCGGGATTCCACGCCTTCGGGCACGTTGATCCCGACCACGGAATTAAGCCGGTCACGGGGCTTGGTATAGAGTGAGAGCCCCATGCTTTCGATGCCCGACTGGAGCGCGGTGGAGCATCGCAGGTGCCGTTCGAAGCGCACTTCCAGCGTTTCCCTGCAGATCAGCCTGAGCGCCTCGTGAAGGGCCAGGACCCCGGATACCGGGGCGGTGTAGTGATAGGCCTTCTCGTTCCAGAATCTGTGCGCCAGCTTCGCATCCAGGCACCAGTGACGCAGCCGGTCCTCCCGTGCCCTGATGTGGTCCCAGGCGCGTTCCGAGAATGCGACCAGGGATACCCCGGGAATGGAGGCCAACCCCTTCTGGCCGCCGGTGATCACGGCATCCACCCCCCAATGGTCCATCTCGAACGGCATCGTGCTCAGGGTGCAGACTGCGTCCACGATCACCAGGCAGTCATGCTTACGGGCCAGCCGGCAGATTTCCGGCAGGTGGCGGTTCAGGACCGTGTTCGAGGTTTCCCCCTGAACCAGGGTGATAACTGCCGGCCTGTGTTTCGCAATGGCCTCGCGGACCTCGTCCGGATCTGCGGTCACGCCGTCCGGCACCTTGAGGCAGACCACTTCCGCATCCACCCGTTCCGCCATTTCCGCCAACCGGTCGCTGAAAAACCCGTTGCAGATGGCGAGAACCTTCATGCCCGGGCAAACAAGGTTGATTACGGCCATCTCCATGGCCGCGGAACCCGGGCCCGCCACGCCCATGATGCGGGACGACTCGGTCTGGAAGACATACCGGGACATCGATTTCACCTGCTCGATGACCTGGGACATGGTGTCGCCGAGGTGGTTGATGACGATGGAATTCGCCTGGGCCACCCGGTGCGGTATGGGAACCGGCCCCGCTCCCATCATCAGGAGCGGCTCGTCGGGAAGAATACTGTCGAGGGGGGACAGCCCGGTTGGAACAGAAACAGGCATGGTTGCATTCAGGAAAGGTCAGGCTCCGGAGTGTAGGGAATCACCGTGAACCCGGGCAATAGGGCCATGGTCTATCCTGTGGACTCTGCACGTCCCGGGCCCGGCAGCTCCGGGATTCCTCCGCCGACCTTGGCGGTTGGCGGTTCCGTATTCCCTGGTGCGGCCGGCTTGCATGGAACTTCCGGATTATCCGTGATGACCATGGGCCGCACTTCGGGGATAATGACTGTTCGACACCATCCCCCAGCATTTCATGGACTCACTCTTCCGCAAGTCGGCCCTGGACTACCACGAGTCCGGCACCCCGGGAAAAATCTCCATTGCCCCGACCAAGAGCCTCTCGAACCAGCGGGACCTCACCCTGGCCTATTCCCCCGGCGTGGCAGCCGCCTGCGAGGAAATCGCGTCCGATCCTGCCACCGCGTTCCGCTACACGGCCAGGGGGAATCTCGTCGCGGTGGTTACCAACGGCAGTGCGGTGCTCGGCCTGGGGGACATCGGCCCCCTGGCCGCCAAGCCGGTCATGGAGGGCAAGGCGGTGCTGTTCAAGAAGTTCGCCGGCATCGACGTCTTCGATCTCGAAATCGACGAGGCCGACCCGGAGCGGCTGGTGGAAATCATTGCCGCGCTGGAACACACGTTCGGCGGCATCAACCTCGAAGACATCAAGGCGCCGGACTGTTTCCGCGTCGAGCGGGAGTTGCGACGGCGCCTCAACATCCCGGTGTTCCACGATGACCAGCACGGCACCGCGATCGTGGTGGCGGCGGCGATGCAAAATGCGCTCCGGGTGGTTGGCAAGGACATCGGTGAAGTCAAGCTGGTTGTCAGCGGTGCCGGCGCCGCAGCGCTGGCATGCCTGGACCTCCTGGTGGAACTCGGCATGCCCCTCGGGCATATCTGGGTGACCGATATCGCCGGCGTGGTGTACGCGGGGAGAGAGGAACTCATGGACGAGGCCAAGGAGAAGTACGCCAGGGAAACCGACGCCCGGGGCCTTTCGGATGTGATCGAAGGCGCGGATGTTTTCCTTGGCCTGTCCGCAGGCGGCGTTCTGAAAAAGGAGATGGTTGCCCGGATGGCGGACCGTCCGGTGGTCTTCGCCCTCGCCAACCCCGATCCCGAAATCCTGCCGGAAGATGTCAAGTCCGTGCGTGACGACGCCGTCATCGCCACCGGCAGAACGGACTACCCCAACCAGGTCAACAACGTGTTGTGCTTTCCGTTCATATTCCGCGGTGCCCTGGACGCCGGCGCCACCGGCATCAGCCGGGAAATGGAGGTCGCCGCGGTCAATGCCGTAGCGGAACTGGCCCGGGAGGAACATTCCGAGGTGGTCTCCGCGGCCTATGGAACCGCAGGGGAGGCGTTCGGCCCGGAATATCTCATTCCCAAGCCCTTCGATCCCCGACTGATTTCCCGTATTGCCCCGGCCGTGGCACGGGCCGCCATGGACAGCGGCGTGGCCAGTCGCCCCATCGGGGATTTCGACAGCTACCGGAGCCAGCTGGAGCAGTTCGTCTACCACTCCGGCAACTTCATGAAGCCCATTTTCGCCGCGGCCCGTCGCGATGCCGGCAAGCGCGTGGTCTTCGCGGAAGGCGAGGAGGAAAGGATCCTGCGCGCTGTCCAGGTTGTGCTGGATGAACAACTGGCACGACCGATTCTCATCGGCCGGCCGGCAATCATTGAAAGGCGGATCGAACGCTATGGCCTGCGCATGCGGCCGGGTGCCGACTTTGAAATCGTCAACCCGGAATGGGACGACCGCTACAAGAGCTACTGGCAGGAGTACCATCGCCTGACCGAGCGCAGAGGGGTAACGGAACATCTGGCCAAGATCGAGATGCGCCGGCGCCTGACCCTGATCGGCAGCATGCTGCTGCGGCAGGACCATGCCGACGCCCTCCTGTGCGGCACGTTCGGCACCTTTCCCATGCACCTCCAGTATATCGACGAGGTGATCGGGCACAGGCCCGGCGCAACGGTTTACGGGGCCATGAACACCCTGATGCTGCCGGGACGACAGGTCACTTTGGTGGATACCCACGTCAACCAGGATCCAGGACCGGATGAACTTGCGGAAATCGCCCTGATGGCCGTGGATGAACTGCGCCGCTTTGGCATCCAGCCCAAGGTGGCCTTGGTATCGCATTCCAATTTCGGCACCTCCGGCCATCCCGAAGCGGTCAAGCTGCGCCGGGCGCTGGCCCTGATACGGGAACGGGCTCCCGATCTTGAGATCGACGGGGAAATGCACGGCGACGCCGCGCTGGATCCGGAGACGCGCCGGCGCATCATGCCCCGATCCACGCTCAAGGGCGATGCCAACCTGCTGGTGCTGCCCGGGCTCGACGCCGCGAACATCGCCTACAACCTGTTGAAGACCGCGGCGGGCAACAACGTGGCCATCGGCCCGGTACTTCTCGGCACCGCGAAGCCGGCCCATGTCCTCACCCCATCGGTCACCGTTCGCCGCATCGTCAACATGACTGCATGGGCGGTGGTGGACGCACAGTGTGCCCGGATCGAGCCGGGCCAGTGAGGCAGTTCCGGCGCCGCGGCCAGTGTACCGTCAGGGAACCAGGGTGAAACGGTACTTCACCACGCGATCGTTCCCGGAGTCGGACAGCCAAAGGATATCATCCTCCACCTCCACGCCTTCCGGCGTGGTAAAGACGCCCGGTCCCCTTCCGGGACTGCCGTTGCCGAGCACATGGAGAAGCGTCCCGTCCGCGGCAATGAATTTCACGCTGTGGGTGTACTTGTCCGCCGCAATGACGGTGCCGTCATCCAACACGTCCTGGTAACGTACACCGTTGAACCGGAAGGGTTCGCCCTGCCACACCGACAGGATGTCCAGGTCGGGGGACAGGAGCAGCATGCGGTGGTTGCCGGCATCGGACAGCCAGATGTTGCCTCCCGGCGCGAGTTCGACATCGTGGGGCGAAGACAGGCCGTCCATTTCATCCACCTTCACACCGTTTTTGTAAACCACCAGGTTGTCCGACCAGGCTCCGGCAACGTAGATGCGCCCGTTGGGATGCGCGAGCACACCTTCCGGACCCCTTATGCCTTCTCCCAGTTCCCCCACCAGCATGGCACGGGTACCGTCCATCTCGTACACGGTCACGCGGTTGTTGTGCGTGTCCGCCACGTAGACCCTGCCGTCGGCATCGAAATCAACATCATGGGTGCCGCCCTGGTGGTCCTCTCCGAACGAGCCAATGAATGCGAGCGTTTCCGGATCAAGGATGGCGATCCGGTCATTGTCCACGTCGGATACCAGAAGGTGACGGCCGTCCGGGGACAGCTTGAGGTCGTGGGGGTTGCCCAGGGGTGCGCTGCTGGCGCCGAGGAATTCGAGTGCTACATCCGCCGCGGCACCACCCGGGGACGCCAGCAGCATGGTCACAGCGACCAGGGTGCGTATCCGTTCCATCTTGTTTCTCCCGTTCGTCGTGTTCCGATCCGCCGGCCGGCCGCCTCCTTGACGTGACCCGGCCCCAGGGACATGGCGTTCACAAAACGGGGTGAACGGCCGGTAACCCAGCCCTCCGGATGCGGACAGGCCGGGCCACGCGGTCCGCTATTTTTCCCGCACCACGGTTACCGTGCAGCCCGCATGGCGGGCCACCCGGGCCGAGTTCGGACCGAGCAGGAAGTCGGCAAGCGTCGGGCTGTGGGCGCCCATGACGATCTGTCCGATGTCAAGATCCTTGGCGACTTCCACAATCTCGCGATAAACCGTACCGTTACGGACCACGGTGCCAGCGCGCATCGACTGTGGTACGTGTTCTGCCGCAAACCCGCCGAGGCGCTTCGACATCTCTTCCTTCCATTCCTGGAGCGGATAGTCCGCGGAGCCATGCATTTCTCCCCGAACCGCATAGCGCACGTCGATTCCGGCCGGTATGCCCGGAATCACGGTCATCAGGTAGATTTGTGCATCTTCCACCCCGGTGGCCATCTGTACCGCAGTACCGACCACTTTCTCTGAAAATTCTTCTTCGGCCAGGTCGATCGGAACAAGATAATTAGTCATCGTCAGCTCTCCTTAGTGCCACTTTGTGACTGGTCGTCGTCGGGCATCGTGAATGTTCGCGGACTGGGCAGGTAGCAGACATAGAGAACCCACACCGTGAACAGGATAATCAGAATGTTGATCAGAGAGACATCGAGTCTGAACGGCAGGGATTTGTCAATCACCTCGACGGATGGCGCGAGCGCGGAATGCACCGGGACCGCGGGGTCAACGGCCTCTGCAGTACCCAGCGCCTCGCGAATGGCCGCCACGGCATCGGCGCTGACCGGCACCGCATGGGCAACGCCCGCGGTTCCGGGCCCTACTTCACCTGCTTCCTGCTGCGTCTCCACGGGGCTGGCAAGAACGAACTGCGTGCTCACACTGGCGACGGGGAGGAACTGCGCTGGGTAGGTCCCGGAGGGAATGGTCGTCGGACGGATGAAACTGTAGCGGGCCGTGTGACCTTCCTGTGACCACTCGTCGAGGCCGAGCAGATGTACACCACCTGCCTGCATGGCGCCGGCGACCTCGCGGTCGCCCTGCGCCGCCATCCTGAACACGCCGTGATAATCGCCGTTACGAATTCCTTCCACCTGATCGGTCAGGCTCTTCGATTCATGCACAACCTCCACATCCGTGCGTCCCAGCGACTGCAGGATCATCTCAAGGACCATGGCCGAGCCGCTGCCTGCCTGGTCGGTGGCGATCCTCTTCATGCTGGGAAGATCGCTAGTGGCGCCGACACTGCGCGCGAACAGATGGCCGCTCTTGTGGCCCAGCACGGCGAAGGCCAGTGAATTCCCCCTGGCCACGGGACCGGAATCACCGGGCGCGTAGAAAGCCTCCGTGCCGATAATCGCCACCCGCGCCTCGCCACCGGCCAACGCGGCCATGGGATCCGGCGAGTTGAGCAATTCAAGATCCCTGCCCGGGAAGCCGGCCCGGATTGCCCGCAGCGCCCTGGCAGTCTCACTGCTCCGGGACAAACCCGGGTCGCCGACCACGAGCAGGCGCTCCACGTTCGCTGCAGCGGCTCCTTCCGGCAGCAGTCCCTTGCCCGCAAGGAATGCCGACGCGACACTCGCCGGGGTCTGGGCATCGAGATCCACGGTCTTGTTCATCTGCTGCATGTCCTCGGCGTTGATGGCGCCGGACAGCCTGTCGAGCACTGACGACAGTTCGGGGAAAGTCCTCAAGGCATCCGAGCGGACCAGCGGCGCCGCCTCGTATACCGGGAAGAATCTCAGGTCGTCATCAAGAACGACGAGATTGTATTCGGCGATCTGGCCGTCCGTGACGAACAACTCGGCGACGTTGGCAGACCCGTCCAGCAGGGCCGAAACGATCTGGTCCTTGCCCTCTGTTCCAAGGGGGAACGCCAATGTGGAACTTCCGGTAATGCCGTAGCGGCGCAACAGATGCGGCAGGCCGTCAGCGGGTCGTTGCGTGAAATCGGTATCGACCGCGAAGGTCAGCGGTATGTCGAGACCGGCCAGATCGCTGATCGAATCGACGCCATGCTCCTGCGCCCACTCGCTCGTCGTCACGATGGCATAGTCGTTCGAGAATCCGAACTTTCCGGACATCTCGATACCGAGCGGATTGAACAGTTTCTGCACAATCCTGGTCGATTCGTCGCCATCGCTCGTCGGCGCCTGGCCGAGAAAGATCAGTCCCGTTCCGTTGTACTCGGGATAGATGTCGATCACCCCCTGCTTGGTTGCCTCCATCACCTGGTCGGTGGTCCCGAAGGGAATATGGCGTTCCACCGGGATGCCGGCATTCTCCGCGAGTTGCGAGATCATCTCGGCAAGAACCATGCTCTCGGTGAACGGCTTGGAGCCGACTCTCAGGTTCTGCTTCTGGTCCGCACAGCCGGCGAGAAGCACCCCGAAGGCCGCGGCAGCCATCAATGACAGTATTTTCTTTGACATGACAGACCTCCTCACGCTGAAGCGCGTTCAGGGGCATCATCGCCCACGTCGCGCACCTTCGTGCGCGGTTTTCGCACCTGCGGATCCTCCCGGATCAGGCGAACGAATCCCGCCATCTGGAGTATGACGATCACGGTGAACGGGATGGCCCCGGTAATCGCCATTGCCTTGGCGACGGAGACGCTGCCCGTGGCCAGGGTTCCCACCGTGATGGCGGTGATGATCAGCCCCCAGGTCAGTTTCACCCGCACCGCGGGGTTCAGGTCCCCCTTGCTCGTCATCATGCTGATCACGAACGTTCCCGAATCGGCGCTGGTAACGAGGAAGATGAAGATCAGGCATACCGTCAGGAAATTCAGTACGGCGGTCGCCGGAAAGTACTCAAAGAAGGCGAACAGGGCCGCAGAGACGTCCGCAAACACCTTTTCGGCAAGGCCGCCCCCGCCGAAGAGCTCGATGTGGATGGCGGCGCCGCCGAACGCGGCGAACCAGAGCATCGACACGATCGTGGGCACTCCGACAACGAAGATCACGAACTCGCGGATGGTCCGGCCCCGGCTGATGCGGGCGATGAAGATGCCGACAAAGGGGCCCCATGCAAGCCACCAGATGAGATAGGTCAGTGTCCAGCCATGGAACCAGTTCCACGACGCCGGCGGCTGGTAGCTGTAGATCTTGAACGAAAGGGGAATGAACTGGATCAGGTAGTCGCCGATGGAGTTGACGAAGACCTGGAACAGGTAGGCGGTGGGGCCGCCGAAGAGCACCACCAGCAGAATCACGATCGCGACGATCATGTTGATGTTGCTCAGAATCTTGATCCCCTTGTCAACACCGGTGGATGCGGACAGGAGAAAGCACACCGTCAGCGCGGCGAGTATGGCGAAGCTGATCGTGGTGGAACTGTTGTCGGTGCCGAACACGGAACTCATCCCCGAGCGGACCATCAGGGTACCCATCGCAAGCGAACCAGCCAGTCCGAAGATCACCGCGACCACGGCGAGTATGTCCGCGGTGGAACCGATACTCTTCAGTGTCCTGGGCCCGAAGATGTTCTTGAACCCGACGAGGATCGGCGTCGAAATCATCGACGGCAGGCCCAGCCTGAACGTGGCGTAGGCGATCACAAGCGCGCAGCAACCGTAGATCGACCACGCATGGAATCCCCAGTGGAAATTCGTGATGACGAATGACTGCCGGGCCGCGGCCGGGGTTTCGCCCTCCATGCCGGGCGGTGACATGAAATGGTAGATGGGTTCGGCCACCCCCCAGAACAGCAGTCCGGAGCCCATGCCCGCCGCAAACAGCATCGCGACCCAGGAGCCGGTACTGAATTCCGGCACCTCGTCGTCGCCACCGAGCTTGATGTCGCCATACCTTGAAAAGCCGATGACGATCATGAATACGAAGAAGAACGTGCACAGCAGCAGGTAGAACCAGTCGAGCGCGGTCAGGGAGTAGTTGACCAGCGCCTGCGCCGCCGCCGTCATCGCGTCGGGATCGAAGACACCCCAGAGTCCGATGGCGGCACAGAGCGCCATGGAAACAACCATCACGATGTTGAATTTCATGCTGAATCTCCAGTAGGCGCAGCGCCGCCTGAAATTGCGGCGTGCGGGACATGCGGGTGAGAAGGGGCGACTCCGGAATCGCGGGAATCCATCCCGCGTACGCCACCGGCCAGGGGAAGCGACCCGGGGGACAACGGCACCGACCGTTTTACTGACGGGGGTGGCTGGCACATGCAGTCCTGAGGTATTGCAAACGTGCGAAACCTCTGGGGGGAGACTCGTGGACGCATGGCAATTTCCACAGCAAGCACCGCGTAGACGTCAGACCGTCACTATTCCTGAAAGGTACTTCCGGCCAAAGAGTACAGGAAATCCGTGGCCGGTGCCATTTTTCGCCGAGCGCACGGGATTCATTTTCGGCAATGTGTCGTTTTTGAAACATATGCCGAAGAAAGGATCACGACCACGGTATCGGCATCTCTCTCGTCCGCAGAGCCACCCGGAACAGGAACCTGGGGTGCAGGTGCCGGTCCTGAAGAACCAGCGGCGTGACGGCTCGCGATAACCGCCCCGGCAAAGGCGGAAGGCGGCGGAAGGATCTGGTACTCCGGCTGCCTGTCCGCACCGATCGACTGCGCTATCCCGGGCTGGGTTATGATTCGGTCCGACGAATTCTCCCAACATTCCCGACTTGCCTCCTGAACTCAAACCCCTCCAACCCGATTTCGTGGATGGCGAGAACAATCGTGTCATCCTGGATGCGGCCTATGCCCTGCACGGCCGGATTGACCTGGGGGAGTCTGTGCGGGCGATCCTGGAACGTCACGGCGACAGTACATTGCTGTTGCCGATGTCCGCGCGTTCCGGCGGCGGCGGTATTTTCCAGGTAACGCCGCCGACGGGCAGCACCGTTGTGGGCCTGTCCATCGAGCCGTCCGCCAGCCCCAGCCCGACCCTCGCCGAGGATGCAGACGTCACGGCGCTGGCACTGGATGACATTGTGATCTGCCCGGCGCGTGACTGGATATACGCCG
This sequence comes from Gammaproteobacteria bacterium, assembly GCA_009842505.1. Lineage (GTDB taxonomy): Bacteria > Pseudomonadota > Gammaproteobacteria > Arenicellales > Poriferihabitantaceae > VYFG01. Next base: position 10,895 of record VYFG01000119.1, on the reverse strand, counting down.
GTGCCGCGGTTTCGCTGGATCAGCTCAACCAGGCGCTGGCGGAATTGGTGGGGCCGGGCTACCGGGTACTCGGGGCGGACCTCACCAGCTATGCCTATGCTCAGGTGGGCGCCACCTTCATGACCGGAGGTATGGGCCCGCAGCGCCGTTACTTCTCCGACAGCGTCACCGCCGCGGCGCTGTACGACGGCGAGCGCACCCGCCGCCTGGAGGGGGAGGAACTCGCCGATCACGCCGCCACCTACGGCTGGACCGGTATCGTCCAGGCGGTGTGTTGCCGCTATTCCCGGCTGCCGTCCAATGAAGTCGCCTTTGTCCTGCCCGTAGACTCGGAACCGGGATTTCTCGCCGCCCTGCTCGAACGGCTGGCGCCCTGGTGCTTCCTCGACGGGTCCGATGGCGAAGTGGTGAACCGACAGGGAGACTCCGACATGATTCTCGGCATCGAGCATGTCACGCTGGAGTCCATGGAACCGATGCTGGCCCAGGGTACCGACAACACTGCCAGCCGCCGTGCCGCGGAACTGGCGGCGAAGTGCCGGGCGGCAGGCTGCGACGGCCTTGTCTTCGTGAACGGCTGCACCGAAGGTGATGCGGATGCCTTTCTCATGAGCCTGCTGGACGATGGCAGTGAAGATTGTCCGACCATCGCGGGCATCGATCTGGAACATTCGGAAGTGTTCAGGGACCCGGAAGAGATGCGCGCCCTCAGGGAGGGTATTCCATTTGCCGCCCGCACCCAGGCGCCGCGTGGAAAATACGTCTTCAAGGGCCATACCGACGCGACGGTCCGACTCGATCCGGAACACACCGGTGACCAGGCGCTCTCGCTATGGCGCATCAACCGGGAGTATGTCGAGTCACTGGCGGCGTACTTCGAAAACACCCCGGGCGTCGACGGCCAGGTACTGGTCTACGGACACATGAATCCCTGGGGGGTTGACCCTCACAACCGGCTGACCCTTGCCAGCAACAGCCGTGATGCATTCGACCATGCCATGGCGTTTGCCCGGGAGTGCACACACCAGTACTACCGCGGACTCGACCGCCTCTGCCGCCAGGGAGGCGCGTGGCTTGTCGGTGGTGAGAAGGGGGCTTGCAGCGAGCGGGAAATCCTTGCCGCATTCGACAGCCAGTCCACTGCCCCAGCCGCGCTTGTGCGGAAATTCGAACGCCAGCGCCGGGTGATCCGGGCGGCACGGCGCCAGTTCAACTGGCGTGCCCTTCCGCCGTACGGCGACGCCTGCGCCTGAACAGGCACCACCCGCCCTAGGCATCCCCCCCTCCACGCTGCCGTAACCAGGGCAATGGGCAGGGTGTTCATCATCGGCGACTCCGGAATGATGCAACTTCGTTGTCCGGGCAGCAGCAGGCAACTTGTCATGCCGCGAACAATGGCCTTTACTGTTGCAGCCATGGCGGCTTCTCAGCTATTGCCAGCACTGCTGCCGGGCGATAGCATCCCTGCACCAAACCACGATACCGGAGAACCTCCATGCAGCACTACCGGGTTGCCGTCATTGGCGGCGGCGTCGTAGGCGCATCCGTCCTCTATCATCTGGCGAAATTCGGCTGGACCGACGTCTGCCTGGTGGAACGCTCGGTACTCACCGCCGGTTCCTCCTGGCATGCCGCCGGGGGTATCCATGCGCTCAATGCCGACCCCAACATGGCCGCCCTGCAGGCCTATACCATCGACCTCCTTTCCGAAATCGAACAGGAGTCGGGCCAGTCCATCGGCCTGCACATGACCGGCGGCATTACCGTGGCTTCCGCACCGGAACGCTGGGAATGGCTGCAGTCGGCCTACCGCGTGTTCCAGACCATCGGCATCAAGGACTGCTACCTGATGACCCCGTCAGAGGTCAAGGAGAAGTGTCCCATCATGGACGTGGACGGCATCATTGGCGGACTGTGGGCGGACCGGGAAGGGTACGTCGACACCACGGGCACGGTGCATGCCTATGCCGGAGCAGCGAAAAAACGCGGCGCCACGGTCATCGAGCACAACCGGGTGCTGGAACTCAAGCAGCGCCGGGACCACAGTTGGGACCTGATCACCGAGAAAGGCACCATCCATGCCGAGCACGTGGTGAATGCCGGCGGCCTCTGGGCCAAGCAGGTCGGGCGCATGGTCGGCCTGGACCTGCCGCTCTCTCCCTTGAGCCATCACTATCTTGTCACCGAGACCATACCCGAGGTGGCAGCACTGGATTTCGAGGTCCCCATGACCGTGGATCTCGAGGGATTCACCTACATGCGCCAGGACCAGCAGGGCGTATTGATCGGCATCTACGAGATCAATCACCAGCATTGGCAGATTGACGGCGCCCCCTGGGATTACGGCATCGAACTTCTGCAGGAAGACATCGATCGCATTTCCAACGAGCTGGAAATGGCATTCCACCGCTACCCGGTCCTGCAGGAGGTGGGCATCAAGAACTGGGTCAACGGCGCTTTCACATTCTCACCGGACGGCAATCCCCTGGTGGGACCGGTGCCCGGGATGAAAAACTACTGGCTTTCCTGCGCCGTGATGGCGGGGTTTCTCCAGGGAGGCGGCGTCGGCAAGACCCTGGCCGAATGGATGATCCACGGGGAAACCGAGGCCGACGCTTGGCCCATGGACATCGCCCGCTACGGAGATTTCGCGTCCAACCGGGAGTACATCCGCCAGACCACGGGCCAATTCTATTCCCGGCGCTTCGTCATGACCTATCCCAACGAGCAGTTGCCGGCCGGGAGGCCGCTGAAGAAGGCGCCGGCCCATACGGCCATGAGCCAGGCCGGCGCACTGTGGGGGGAATCCTGGGGTCTGGAGGTCCCCCTCATGTTCGGACCCGCGGGGTTCGAGGAGACCCCGACGCTGAAGCGTTCCAATGCCTTTCCCGTCGTTGCGGAGGAATGCCGGGCCGTGCGCGAGGCGGTCGGACTTCTCGACATCACCGGCTTTTCCCGTTACGAGGTCACCGGAGCCGATGCCCGGGCATGGCTGGACCGCCTGATGGCCAGCAGACTTCCAGCGCCGGGCCGTTCACGGCTGGCGCCGATGCTGGCCCCCAGCGGCCGCCTGAAAGGCGACCTCACGGTGATCAACTGGGGTGACGGTACCTGGTGGATCATGGGATCCTACTACCTGCGCCAGTGGCACATGCGCTGGTTCCATGACCATATCGGCGAAGCCGAGCGGGTGGCTGTGCGGGATATCTCCGATGACTGGTGCGGCTTCTCGCTGTCCGGTCCCAACTCGCGCGAGGTTCTTGCCTCGCTGACCCACCAGGACGTGTCCGCCCTCCCCTTTCTGGGTTGCACCGTCATGGACGTGGGACTGGTGCGCGGGCGAGTGACGCGTATGTCGGTGCTGGGGGAACTCGGCTACGAGATCAACTGCCGCGCGTCGGATCACATCACCCTGCGGGAGACGCTCCTGTCTGCAGGTGAGGGCCATGGAATGCGCGAGGTGGGTAACTACGCACTCAATTCGCTGCGCCTGGAAAAGAGTTTCGGTATCTGGTCCAAGGAATTCACCCAGAGCTACACCCCAGGGGAAACCGGCCTGGATCGCTGGGTCGCCTTCGACAAGGGGGATTTCATCGGCCGCGAAGCCGCCCTTCGGGAGCAGCAGGAAAACAGTGCGGCCAGTCGCCTGGTGACTCTGGCGGTGGACTCGGCTGATGCCGACGCCACCGGCTATGAACCGGTCTGGCACGATGGTGAGCAGGTGGGTTTCATCACCTCCGGAGGCTATGGACATACCATCGGGAAAAGCCTTGCGATGGCCCTGGTTGAGACGGCCTTCGCCGAACCAGGTACCCGGCTGAAGACCCACATCGTCGGTATCGAATGCGATGCGGCGGTGATCGCGCCGTCACCCTATGATCCCGAAGGCAAACGCCTCCGGGCCTGAACCACTATACGTGCATACCACATGAATCCCGGACCGAGACAACGGGGGGGCGGCCGACAGGGCCGCCGGGAAAGGGCCGAGGAAGCCGGGCCGCCGCGCGCCGTCGACTATCACAATCTTGCCAATCCCTTCACGCCGCAGGCGGTGTTCACGGAGGACGAGGTGGAATCCCTTCACCAGAATGCCCTGCGCGTCCTGCAGGAACTCGGCATCCGCATCCTGCTGCCCGAGGCCAGGGACCGGCTGAAAGCGGTCGGGGCACTGGTGGATGACGACAGCTGGATGGTGCGCATCGGTTCCGATATCGTCGAACAGGCACTGGCCTCGGCTCCGGCATCGTTTACCCTGAAGGGCGCCCATCCAGGCAAGGATCTCCTGCTGGCGCCGGGTCGGCTGTCCTTCAAGGCTGGGGCGGGATGTCCCAACGTGTACGACCGCACGCGTGGCCGCCGTCCGGGGGACCTGGCATCATTCATCGAACTGATGAAGCTCACGCAGTGCTTCGATGTCCTGCAGATGCAGGGGGCATCCCTCGAACCCCAGGACGTGCCGGTTCACCTGCGCCACTACCAGACGGTCCGGGTACAGTTGACCGTGGGCGACAAGGCCCCATGGATATTCTGCCGCGGACGCGGACAGGTGGCGGACGCCTTCGAGATGATCCGCATCTTGCACGGTCTGAGTGAAGAGGAATTCCTTTCCGCCCCCCGGTCCACCACGGTGGTGAACACCAACTCGCCCCGGCAGATCGACAACCCCATGGCCCAGGGAATCATCGACTTTGCCCTGAACAACCAGATCTGCATGATCACCCCGTTCTGCCTGCTCGGCGCCATGGCGCCGATCACCGTGGCGGGCGCGCTCAGCCTCCAGCATGCCGAAGCCCTTGCCGGAATCACGCTCAGCCAGGTTGCCAATCCGGGCGCCCCCGTGCTTTACGGCAACTTCGCCTCCAACGTGGACATGAAGTCGGGCGCCCCCACGTTCGGCACGCCCGAACACATCAAAGCCACCCTGGGTTCGGGTCAGCTGGCACGCCGGGTCGGCCTGCCCTGGCGCTCTTCGGCCGGCAGCGGCGCCAATGCGGCCGACGCCCAGGGGGCCCACGAAACCGAACTGAGCGGCTGGGCAGCCTTGCTGGCCGGCGCCACCGCCATAATGCACAGCGCGGGCTGGCTGGAGGGCGGCCTGACTTTCGGATACGAGAAAATGATCACCGATCTCGAAATGGTGCAGACCTTCGCCGAACTTTGTACCCGGACCCCCGTGAACGACGCGGAAATGGCGTTCGAGGCCATTGCCGACGTGGCCCCCGGAGGGCACTTCTTCGCCACCGGGCACACCATGGAACGTTACCGCAGCGCCTTCTACGACCCGCTTGTCGCGGATCACTCCAATTACGGGCAATGGCTGGAAAAAGGCAGTCAAACCGCTGACCAGCGGGCCACGGTCATCTGGCAGGATATGCTCGACAACTTCGAGGCGCCCCGGCGGGACGAGGCGCGCCTGGAAGCCCTGGACGCGTTCATCGAAAGGCGCGCTGCCGAAGGCGGCGCGCCGCCCCTGAGTTGACCACTCTCCCCTCACCTGCCAGGCGATCACACGGGTTTCATCATCATGCCCTAGAATTCCAACCATGATCGCGGTTCTGCTGCTCATCGCATTCCTGGCCGGACTGGTGTTCCGCCGCCTTGGATACCCTCCCCTTTTGGGATTCCTGCTGGCCGGTTTCGCCGCGCACGAGGCCGGGGTGGGCGACATCGAGACGATCCGTCCGCTGGCGGATCTCGGCATCACCCTGCTTCTGTTCACCATCGGTCTCAAGCTGAACTTGCGGGAGCTGGCGCAGGTTCAGGTCTGGGGTACCGCCACCGCCCACATGCTGATCGCGGTCGTGCTGACCGTGCCGGTGATCCTTCTGGTCGGCTTTCTCATTCCGGCGCTCCGAATGGAATCCCATGCGGCGGCATGGGCACTGGCCTTTGCGCTGTCGTTTTCGAGCACGGTGTTCGCCGTGAAGATCATCGAGGAACGCGGGGAGGGCGCGGCGCTCCACGCCGAAATTGCGATCGGCATCCTCATCATTCAGGACCTGTTCGCGGTCTGTTTCCTGGTGCTGACGGCTGACAGGATGCCAAGCCCGTGGGCCCTGGGTTTGTTGGCTCTGCCGTTTCTGAGACCCGTGCTCACATCCCTGCTGAACCGGGCAGGCCATGGCGAATTGCTGGTACTTTTCGGGGTGGCGACCGCCATCGGGGCGTACGAACTGTTCGAACTGGTGCATCTGAAGGGCGGTCTCGGCGCCTTGCTGATTGGCATCTTGCTGGGGCCCGCGGAGAAATCGAGCGAACTCTACAAGAGCCTGCTGTCCCTCAAGGACCTGTTCCTGATCGGATTTTTCCTGCAGATCGGATTCTTCGGCCTGCCGTCGCCGGAGATGCTGCTGGTGGCCCTGGCGCTTTCGCTGCTCATCTTTCTCCGGCCACTGATCTACTACTTTCTCCTGGTCGGTTTCGGACTGCGCGCCCGTACCGCCTTCGTGGCCGGGTTTTCCCTTTTCAACTACTCGGAATTCGGTCTCATCGTGGGTGCCATCGCCGTGGGAACAGGCATGCTGTCGCCGGAATGGCTGACCACCCTTGCCCTGGCCATGGCGCTGTCGCTCTTCATCGCGACACCCTTCAATACCAAGGTACACGATCTGTACGGCCGCTTTGCCGCGCTCCTGCACCGTTTCGAGCGCAAGGAACGGCTGGAGCGGGAACAACTTCTGGGCCTCGGTAACGCCGAGATCGTGGTGCTCGGCATGGGCCGCGTCGGTGTCGGCGCGTACAAGACACTCCGTGAACGGTACGGCGACGTCGTCGTCGGAGTGGAGGAAAACCTGGACAAGGCAAAAAAACTTGCCGGGGAGGGCTACCGCTGCATACCCGGCGACGCCAGTGACTACGACTTCTGGATGGATGCCGGCCTGGCAAAACGGCGCATGCTGCTGGTCAGCCTGTCAAATCACCGCGAAAACCTCTATGTGGTCGACATGGCGAAGCGGTTCGACTACCGTGGCGTCCTGGCGGTTATTTCCCGCTACCCGGACCACAAGGCCGAACTCGAAGGTCTGGGCTGCGTGACATACAATCTTTACGCCGAAGCGGGACATGGTTTCGCGGAGCATGTTCTTCGGGAGCTCGAACAGCCCGCTGCACCTTAGCGGGCACACCTAACCGTCAGGCGCGGGACGAACCGCCCCGCAGCCCTGCCGGGAAACACCCGGAAGCCATTTGCATGGCGAGTGGGGAGGCCGGTCAGTAGCCTGCCCGACGGTCCACCTCGTGCAGCAGCGGTTCCCCCGCCATGAGCCGTCGGTAGTTCTCGGCCACATCGTCGAAACCCTCGTCCAGGTGCCAGCCGGAGACATGGGGCGTCACCGTGACGCCGGGATGCGTCCAGAGCGGGCTTTCGGCCGGCAGGGGCTCCTGCGGAAAGACATCCAGCACCGCCCCGGCAAGGTGGCCCGAGTCCAGGGCCGCGACCAGGGCGTCCGCCATCACCAGGTCTCCCCGCCCGGCATTCATCAGCACCGCCCCCGGCTTGATCCTGGCGATCCGGTCCGCATCGAAGAGATTCACCGTGTACGGGGTGGACGGCAGCACACTGGCGATATAGTCAGACTGTCCCAGCACGGCATCCAGCGTGTCCTCGCCGTGATGGCATTCGACACCGGGCAGATCCTTTGGGGAGCGGCTCCAGCCCAGCACCCGGAAATCCAGCCGCGCAAAGTAATCCGCGACCATGGACCCGATATGTCCGAGCCCAAGCACCGCCACCGTGGTCCCGGCGCTCTGCCGCGGCGGATGCTGCCGCCATTCCCGGCGTTCCGCCTGATCCCGGTACCTGGCGATATGCTGCTGCCGGCCGAGGACATGGGCGAGGAAATACTCAGAGATTTCCACCGCCGGGGCCAGGGGCTTCAGACGGCATACCCGGACCTCCGGCGGCAGGTCCGGATCCCGCACGATGCCGTCAACCCCGGCCCCGAGCTTCTGCACCAACCGCAGGTTGGGCAATGAAGCCGCCACACCGGCATGCAGCCGCACCGCTGCCAGCATGGTGACCTCGTCCGCCTTCGGTCCGGGGTCGCAGAGCAGTATCTCGACGCCGGGCAGTTGCGGCGCCAGCTGGTCCTTGAGTGCATTTTCCGTAAGCCAGTCAGGCTGGCGGATATCGATCAGCAGGGCCATCGGGGACGGGGGTGGTGCCCGGGGAAGCGGGACGGGTGTATTCGGTGTCTACGGGACCGGGGGGGCCATCATACCAGAAGGCAGAATACCGAAGCCCGTGAAAATCCTTGCCGGGCTCCGGCACGAGCCGCAGGGCAATCCGGCCATCCAGGGAAGAACCAGACGGCTCCGCCGGTACCACGTCAAACCCCCGGGATGAACCTGCCCGAAAATCGGACTTGGGAGTTCTCACCGCTGTCCCTATAATCCCAGCGCCGCCGGCCGTTACCGGCGGTGTTCCTCAACCTTCGACCACTGCAGAATTCACCTGATGACCAGCGTAGGATTTATCGGCCTTGGCAATGTCGGCGGCAAACTTGCCGGCAGTCTCTTGCGAAACGGCTTCGACCTTACCGTGCGCGACCTGAACCGGGAGGCCGCGCAACCTTTCCTCGAGCGGGGCGCCAGGTGGGGGGAAAGCCCGATGGCCATGGCAAAGGGCGTGGATATTCTCATTACCTGCCTACCGAGCCCGGCTGCCAGCGCCGCGGTTCTCGAGGCCGACGATGGCGTCATTGCCGGGCTGGGACCGGGCAAGATCTGGGCCGAAATGAGCACGACCGACCAGGCCGAGGTACTGCGTCTCGGCGAGATGGTACGCGCCGCGGGGGCCGATCCCGTGGACTGCCCCGTTTCCGGGGGCTGCCACCGCGCCGCAACCGGGAATATCGCGATATTCGCCGGCTGCAACCGGCCGGTGTTCGAGCGCATGTTGCCGGTACTCACCGTCATGGGCCGGCGCATCCTGCATACCGGCGGACTCGGGTCCGCGTCGGTTCTGAAGGTGGTGACCAACTACCTGGCCACGGCGAATCTCGTCAGCCTGTGCGAGGCGCTGGCCACGTCCAGGATGGCCGGAATGGACCTGAATACCGCCTACGAGGCGATCCGCATCTCGTCCGGCAATTCCTTCGTCCATGAAACCGAGAGCCAGGTCATACTGAACGGCAGCCGGGACATCAACTTCACCATGGACCTGGTGAGCAAGGACATCGGGATTTTCCATGAAATCGCGAAGCGTTCCGGCCTGGACCTGGAGCTGGCGCCCCTGCTGGTGGACATCTTCAGGGACGGCGAGGCGCGTTACGGCGCCAGGGAGCTGTCGCCGAATATCATCCGCCGGCTGGAGGAACAGATCGGCACCCGGGTTCTCGCGCCCGGATTTCCCGCGGAAATCGCCGACGACGAGCCCGAGGAGCCTGGTTACGAGGTCAAACCCGGCATCACCGCGTGATTGACTCCCCCGGACCAACCTACCGCCAGGCCGCCAGGGATGCGTTCGGCTTCCCGGCCATCATGCTGCTCGCCAGCATGACCGGGTTCGGTTCCCTGGCCAGGGAGAGCGGTTTCAACCTCGGCATGGCCCTCAGCACCACCGCCGGGATCTGGGGGCTGCCGGGCCAGCTCGCCCTGGCCGAAATGCATGCCGCCGGGGTCTCCGCCCTGTTCGTGATCCTGGCCGTATCCCTGGCAAATGCCCGTTTCTTTCCCATGGCGGTATCCTTTATCCCGCTCATGCGCGGCGGCGTCAGGCACTATGGCTGGATGTACGCCCTGGTGCAGTTGCTGTCGATCAACTCCTGGGCGGCGGGCCTGAACCGGTTCCCTGAGATCGCCATGAGCCAGCGGCCCCGCTACTTTATTGCCTTTGCCGGGATCTGCATGAGCGCGGGATTGCTTGGCACGGCGTTAGGTTACTACGGTGTCGGCGCAATGGCGCCGCCGGCCGCACTGGGACTGATCTTCCTCAATCCCCTGTTTTTCGCGGTGCTGCTTGCTGGGACCCGCCTGGGTCCGGCGATCGGCGCCATGCTGATCGGGGCTCCCCTGGGACCGGTGTTTCACTGGCTGTCCCCGGAATGGGGGCTGCTTGCCACCGGCCTGGTCGGCGGCACGCTGGCGTTCTGGATTCACCATACCCGAAGCGCCACATGAGTGAGGACGCCCTGCTCTGGCTGGTGGTCATCGGCGCCATTGGCGCCACCTACCTGTGGCGTCTTCTGGGTGTCCTTCTCTCCCGCCAGGTGAACCCGGAAAGCGATTTCTTTCAATGGATTACATGCGTTTCCTATGCTATGCTGGCAGGACTCATTGCCCGCATGGTCCTGCTGCCGGTAGGCCCCCTCACCGAAGTGAGCCTGTGGATCCGCCTGTCGGGGATGGCGGTGGGACTGACAGTCTTCTTTCTGCTTGGCCGGCGGGTGCTGACCGGTGTCGGCGCCGGTCTTGCCGTCTTCGTGACGCTGGTTGCATACACGTAGCCGTCAATGGCGCATCAGGGAGTAATCCGGGCGCCAGTCAAGCAACCCCCGGGAATGGTGGCAACCGCGTCACGATGTCGGATTGTGCCAGGTGACCCGGATGAACACGCACCCGTAGTGCGCCTGCGACCGGACTGTGATGCCGGGTGCCATGGATCCTACCCGGGAAAGTACCCCGGAGAGTGTGTTGACGGCAATTGGAGTACAACCCTCGATACATCATGGCCAGGTTTGACTAACGCACCCCGAAAGTATCTAATCTGATTCCATGGTCGGGCTTTTCGATCATTGACATGGTTCCGGGTTTGCCCGGGGCCTTTTGTTTTTCGGCATCCTGTTGCCTTTCCGCTTCCGGTTGCCAGGAAACATGCCCCGCTTGCGCTGCAAGCACATAATTTGTGTCAGGCAGAAAACCCCGATTTTCGGCGGCATTCCGGCGTGAATCCATTC
>VYFG01000044.1 GCA_009842505.1 Gammaproteobacteria bacterium | reverse complement strand
CACGATTTCTCCTTTCAAATCAAAATTCTATGAGTTTGCCGCCGGACACTAGTTACGGGAAACAGTCACCCCCGATTGCAATGCTTTTGGAGGCAATCCGGAGTATTTATCAGTCTGCGAAATGTCTCTGCCGCGGACCTTCCCGGGGACACGCGGGCCAGACCGTCCAGGTGAACGGGAACCCGGGATGCCGGCAACCGGGCCGTGTGATATGGTCCCGGCATTGCCGGCGCCCGGCGGCAGGACCGGTCCGCGGACCTCCGCGGCAGGGATGCATCCATCCGGCCGGGGCGGCGCCATGGGCCCCGCCCGGTCGACCCGGCCGGGGGAAGTCTCCTTCAGACCGACCCGACCAGGAACAGCCGAGTGACCGCCGCCCCCGCATCCCCGTCGACCGATCCAAGGGCGCTGCTCGTGGTTGCGGTCGCCATCGGCGGCGGGCTCGCCGCCGCGTTCCACATGGGGAAGATTCCGGGCGCCCTGCCCGTGATCCAGGCGGAGTTTTCCCTGGACCTGCTCCAGTCCGGGCTGGTAGTGTCCAGTTTCAGCATCCTTTCCGCCCTGCTCGGCATCACGCTGGGCATCCTGTCCCGCCGGACCGGGGTCCGCCTCGCCGGCACGGTGGGCCTTGCCGCCACCGCGGCCGGCGCCGTGATGGGAACCCTGGCCCCCGGATTCCCCCTGCTGCTCGCGTCCCGGGTCCTCGAGGGATTCGGTTTCCTGCTCGTGGCCGTCACCATGCCCGGCCTGATCAACCGGGTCTGCCCGCCCCGCCTGCGCTCCGTGGCACTGGGCATCTGGGCGGCCTTCATTCCCGCCGCCATGAGCCTGATGCTGCTGGCTTCGCCCGTGGTCCTCGAGGTCTCCGGCTGGCGGGGCCTCTGGTGGCTGAGTGCCCTGGTTTCACTGCTCGTCGCCGTCTCTTTCTTCGCCCTGACGGGACAGCCGGGAGAAAAGCCGCGGACGGCTTCCGGGGAGCGGCCCGGACGCCGGGACCTGGCAAGGCCGCTGCTGGTGAGCGGGATCTTCACCTGCTATTCCGCGCTCTTTGCCGCGGTGACGGCCTTCCTGCCCACCTACTGGGCCGGGCACCGGGGCATGGAGCTTGGGTCGGCCACCTACCTCGCATCCCTGGTGGTGATCGGCAACATCGTGGGGAACATCACCGCCGGATACCTCGTCGGCAGGGGGATGACCCTCGAGCGGCTGATGCGGTGGGCGCTGCTGGGCGGCGGCGCCTCTGCAGTGCTCGTCTTCTCGGGGCTTGTACCGCTCGCGGGGGAGTTCGCCGCCGCGTGGATGTTCACTTTTCTCGCCGGACTGCTCCCGGGCGCGGTGTTCGCCCATATCGGCACCATCGCGCCCTCGACGGAATCCGTCCCCATGACCACCGGCATGATCTTCCAGGGGGCCGGCCTGGGCCAGGTTCTCGGTCCCGTGGGCCTTGGCATGGCGGCGGGGACCGGCCTGGGATGGACCGGCGGCGCGGGTTTCCTGCTGCTCGTCTGCCTGCTGGGAGTCTGGCTGTGCCGCCGGTGCGAATGAAAGACCGCCCGGACGCACTCAGGCACCCGGACCCGGCAGGCCGCGGACGACCAGTTCCTCCGCATCCAGGCTCCTGCCGGCGTCCGCGACATCGAACCCGTCCATGGCGGAAATGGCCTCCCGCCACTGTTGACCGGCCAGCAGGTCACGCAGTGCCCTGACGGACGGCTGCTGCCATTCCTGGCGTCTGACCGCGTAGAAGTACACTTCCGAAGCCAGTGGGATGAAGTCCAGGTCATGGGCCACGGCAGCGGTTTCCATGCCGATGCCCACGTCCACCGAATCACTGGCCACCAGCGCACTGACTGCAGAGTGGGTGAACTCGATGTGATCGTATCCCTGGATGCGGGCATTGTCGATGGACCGGTCCTCCAGCAGCAGGTCCAGCAGCATCCGGGTGCCGGAATTCGCCTGCCGGTTCACGAAGCGGACACCGTTCCGGGCAAGATCCTCCACGCCGGCGATGTTGCGGGGGTTGCCGGGCTTCACGATCAGGCCCTGGCGCCGCCGCACGGCGTGAATCACCCGGCAGTCCGCGGGCGTGAAGAACCGGAGGTAATGGCGGATGAACCCCTCGGCAAGCGCGCCCTCGGCGAGATGGAACCCCGCGGCATCGCAATCCCCGGTCCTGAGATGCTGCAGGCAGCGCGCGCTCCCGCCGTGGGTGATCCGGGACCTTACCCGGAACTCCCGCTCCAGGATGTCCGCAAGGACCGGGTGGCTGAGACAGTGGCTGGCGTAGACCCTGAGCGATTGCGCCCCCGGCGCCAGCTCACGTCGAGTTTCAGTTCAAGGGGCATCGTCTCTGCGTACTCCAGGGTCTTCGGCAGGGGGCCTCATCGGCGCGCGGCATTGGCGAAGAATGCCTGCCGCCCCTCCAGGCGGTAGGCGTCGATGGCTTCCTGCCCCGGGTCCGAGGTGAGCCAGTCGATGAAGGCCTGCCCGTCCGCCGCCTTGACATGGGCATGCCGTTCAGGGCTGACCAGGATGACGCCGTACTGGTTGAATAGCACCGCATCCCCTTCCACGAGGATTTCCAGGTCGCCCTTGTTGGCGAACTTCAACCAGGTGGCGCGGTCGGTGAGGGCGTAGCCCCCGATGCCGCTGGCCACGTTCAGGGTGGCCCCCATGCCGGAGCCGGTCTCCCGGTACCACGCGCCGGCAGGCTCCACCCCAGCAGCCTTCCAGAGCGCGCGCTCCTTCCTGTGGGTGCCGCTTTCATCGCCGCGCGAAGCGAACACGGCACCGGCGGCGGCGATGTTCCCGAGAGCCGCCGACACGCCCCGTCCCGCGACATCGGCCGGGTCCGCATCCGGACCCACAATCACGAAGTCGTTGTACATCACGTCCAGGCGCTCGACGCCGTGCCCCTCGGCGACGAATTTCTCCTCCGAGGGCCTGTGGTGGACAAGCAGGACATCCGCGTCGCCGCTGCTGGCCATCCGGATGGCCTTGCCGGTGCCCACGGCCACGACCCGGACCCCGATGCCGGTCTGTTCCCGGAACCTGGGCAGGAGAACGTCAAACAGCCCCGAGTTTTCTGTCGAGGTGGTGGAGGCGACGGTAATGAACCGTTCCTGTGCCGATGTCCATGCGCCTGCCGCCAAAAGGAAGATGACGGCTGCGACCCTGCATATCCCTGCACACGGTCGCTTCATGGAATTGCGGACCCGCGGCAGTTGGAATTCAATTGCAGGCCCATCGCCTCACCAGATGAGGTCCCCCCGCAGGTAGGCGGCGGCCTCCGCCGTCCCCGGGCGGGCAAAGAAATCCGTGGCCGGTCCGCTTTCCAGGACCTCCCCCCGGTGCATGAATACGATTTCGTCGGCAAGCCGCCTGGCCTGGCCGATATCATGGGTCACCATGATCACCCGGGTTCCGTCTTCATGGATCAGGGCGATCATCTCCTCGACCCGGCGGGTGGCGGCCGGGTCGAGGTGGGCCGTCGGTTCGTCGAGAAACAGCACCCGGTGCTGCACGGCAAGGCAGCGCGCCAGCGACAGGCGCTGGCGCTCTCCGCCGGACAGGTGCATGGCCCTCCGCCCCGCCAGGGGACCCAGCCCGGATGCCTCCAGGGCATGGGCGAGGCACCCGGCATGCAGCGCACGTTCGACACGGCAGGCCTTGAGGGCAAACCGGATGTTGTCCTCCACACTTCGGCGCAACACCACCGGCTTCTGGAAGACCATGCCCTGGGCAGCTGGATGCATGGCCAGATCCGGGTCCCGCCAGCGCACTTTTCCCGTGGTAGGCGAAAGCAGCCCGTGGCAGATCCGCAACAGCAGCGTCTTCCCGGCACCGTTGGGGCCCAGGATCACGCTGGTCCTGTCGCCGCCGAAGGCCAGGTTGATCTCCTTCAGGAGCGCAGCGTCCCCGGAAACAAGTCCCACATCCACCAGTTCCAGGGGCAGGATCGCCGCGGCCCGGGATGTCCCGGGCATCGCCAAGGACGCGGAAGACACGGCCGCGGAATCCGTTCCCGGGACAGGGTCCGGGGATTCCCCCGGGTTCCGGCCCGGCACCAGCTTCAGGTTCCGCTTGTCCATCAGGCCAGCTTCTCCCGGGACTGCAGCAGCAGCACCAGCGCGTTGATGGAGATCACGATCGTAAGGAGCACGATTCCGAGTCCCAGCGCCAGGCTGAAGTCGCCCTTGCTGGTTTCCATGGCAATGGTGGTGGTCATTACGCGGGTTACGTGATTGATATTGCCACCGACGATCATGACGGCGCCGACTTCGGCGCTGGCGCGTCCGAATCCGGCCAACAGGGCCGTGGCCAGGCTGTAGCGGCCCTCGCGGATCAGGATGAACGTGCCCGGCAGCGGCCCGATGCGATAGGACCGGAACTGCTCGTCGTAGTCCCGGTGCAGATCGTCAAGCGTCTGGCGCGTGAGGGCGGCGATGATGGGCAGCACCAGCAGGGTCTGGGCGAACACCATGGCCTGGGGAGTAAACAGGAGCCCGTACTGGCCCAGGGGGCCGGCCCGGGAAAGCAGCAGATAGACAACCAGGCCGAGCACCACAGGCGGCATGCCCATGAAGCTGTTGAGCAGCGCAATGACCACGCGCCTGCCCGGGAACCGGTACATGGTCAGCCAGGCGCCGAGCGGCATGCCGATCACCGCGGCGATTGCCACTGCCGACAGGCTGACCTCGAGAGACAGCAGTACGATCTCAACCAGGTCCTCGTCGGCCTCCGCGACCATCCGCATCGCGGTGGCTGCAGCGTCAGAAAACTGCGCCATATATGTATTGATTTACATAAATATAGAGATCATGGATTATATCTTTAGGAAGATTCGGAAGTATATATGTATTTCATTACCTATTTATTGATATCGCAGCACAACCGGATCTGAGGGGATCGACGGATAAAACGGCCGACACTTCGCCTGCTCCCTCACGAAGAACTCCGTACGGCTCGGAGAGAGTCGCTGCTGATAAGTCTTTTACACCAGGGACTGTCACTCCTTACCTATGAGATAAATAAATCAGGTATTTATCGTCTGCTCACACACTCGAAGCGGCACTGACATTCAATGCAGAAAGTGGTAAAGTAAGGATACATTACATCCTTGAAGGTGCTTATTCCCCATGCTTGCGAAACTGACTTCCAAAAACCAACTGACTCTTCCGAAGGCGGTGACCACCGCAGTTGAAGCTACCGACTATTTCGAAGTAACGGCGGAAAATGGCCGGATTGTGCTGACTCCTGTCCGGGTTAACCGTGCCGATGGGGTTCGGGCGAAGCTCGCTGGTCTGGGGTTGTCGGAAAGCGATGTGACAGAAGCGATCACATGGGCCAGAACAGGCGGGTAACGTCGGTACGAACGGTCCTGGACACGAATGTCCTGGTTTCAGCACTGCTTTTCCACAGCAGCACACTGGCCTGGCTGCGTGGTGCCTGGCGTTCGGGACGCATTCTGCCACTGGCGAGCCGGACGACCACACAGGAGTTGATCCGGGTTCTCGCCTACCCGAAATTTGCATTGAATGCAAATGAACAACGTGACCTGCTCGACGACTATCTGCCAGCCTGTGAAATCGTGACCATACCGGTCCTGCCTCCTGAAGTACCCGAGTGCCGGGACCCATTTGACCGTCAGTTTCTGGAACTGGCCCTTGCCGGGAATGCTGAAGTTCTTGTGACGGGTGACGTTGACTTGCTTGCGTTAGCCGAACGATTTGCTGTTCCCATCCTGTCTTCCAGGAAGTTCAGACAAATCCTGGATCACGAAGAATCCTTGGACAGTTGATTCCGATAGTCTCATCCGGTTCATTTTGCCGTGGCGGCAATTACCGCCGTACCTGCCGTCTGTGCATCATCCTCCATGTAGAACCAACGTACGCATTTCGAGTTGCTGGTGTCGGTCTGGTCGTAATACCGGCCATTCAATCCAGATTGATAAAATAACAAAGAAACATCCAAATGAACAAAGAAAGGAGCAAGCCATGACAAAAATACCTAATCTGTGGAAGACCTGCAGCGCTTCATCGATCCTCGGTCGAAGAACGACATCATGCTTTTCTAATTCATCGGTTATCCAGAGCACACCCCGACTTCAACTCCATTGTCTCTCGACACATCTCTCGGCGGACCGTCTCCTGTCATTAAAATGCTGTCCTTGATTTCTTCAGCAAGAGCCGGGGCAAAGGAGTCATTCCCTGTCAGCGGATTGTGTTCGTTAAAATATAGTTGCGCTCTTACAACTGACGGACCAAGTAAAACGCACCGATGAGGTGTCAAGGTGGGGCCTAAAGACGCTTGCGCATGTAAACCCGCGCAAAGCCGCACTCAATACGGCGTTCGATTTCCTCATATCCAAGGCGCAAATAGAGCATGATGTTCTCCGTCATCAGCTGGTGGGTGTAGAGATCGAGGTGCCGGTAACCCAGCCGGCGCGCTTCGGCTTCTGCGTGCCCCATGAGCCAGCGGCCGATCCCCTCGCCCTGCCTGGACGGACACACGGCGATGTTGTCGAGAAGAAGGCCGCCCTCCCCCTCGATGAGAACGAATACGCCGATCACCTCCCCATCGTCATCGACGACGTACGCGCGGTGATTCCGGACGATCTCGTCATAATCTCCCAGCATGGGCCCGGGAGGGGTGCCAATGCGCTCGATGTAGGGGGTATAGGCCAATCGGACACATTCCGCGATGCCCTTCACATCGTCCGCCCCGGCGGAGCGCAGTACAAGATCGGTCATGGAATCCGGCATGAATTAATGGAATGACCCGCCCCACCCTCGGGGGCATGAACCTGCAATCAGTTCCGATTGACGATGTGTCATCCAGCAACACCACCGAAATCCCGCAGACGCCTGTCAGGCGGGACTGCAGAACGGAATGTAACCGGATTGCGGAGGCGCGCGATGCCGGGACAGTGCAACCCGTCAGGCTGTTGGTCTGCAAGAAAGGCGGCAATCCGAGGGTGTCCTGCAGGGAGCGGTTTCCTCTTCACCCCGAAACCCGTTACTGTTGACGCTCCATTCCCTTCCGGATCGAAAAATTGTTCTTGTAAACCGGGGCGGGTCATATATGTGCTTACCCTGAACCTGACTGGCGCCGTATCCTAGCACGGCATCCTGCCCGTCCGGGTTCACGGACAACTCCCGCTCCCGCCCCCCGCACGCTACAATGCTTGCATTGGACGGTCCGGTACCGACCGGCAATTCCACCACCGGTTCGTCACGTTGGAATGAACCGGGTCTTTCCAAAACTTGAACCGGAAGGAACCTCCGCCCGTCCTATCCAAGTGCAACCGGACCGGATACGCCAATGACAATTGAAACTTACCTGCTCTACCTGGCAGCCCTTGGCGTGTTCTTTGCAACCCCGCCGGACACGAGCCAGCTCCTCATCATTGCCAACAGTGCACGGCACGGGCTGAGAAGGAGCGGCTGGACGATCGCCGGGGACCTGACGGCGAATGCACTGCAGATGACCGCCGCGGCGTTCGGGATTGCCGCCGTGGTCGCGGCATCGGCCGAGGCGTTTCAGGTCGTGAAATGGCTGGGTGTCGCCTATCTCGCCTGGATCGGACTGCGGCTGATCCGGTCCGGACCGCGGGACGGGGATACGGCATCCGACCATGCCGGATCGCCATTCAGGCTGTACCGCCAGGGCTTCATCACATCCAGCGCCAACCCGTTCGCGGTCATGTTCTTCGCGGCACTGTTTCCGCATTTCATCAATCCCGGGGCAGCCACACTGCCCCAGTTGGCAATACTCGGCGGCACCTACCTGCTCGTCGACGGCGTCATCCTGCTGGTCTGGGGCTGGCTTGCCGTGCGCACCGCGACACGTATCCGGTCACATGCCCACGGCCTGATCAACCGCGTCTGCGGGGCATTGATGATGGGTGCGGCGGCCCTGCTGGCGGTCAAGGACTACGAACCGGACGTTCACGGCAACTGAACGGGGCGGCATGGCACCGGCAGGCATCGCTGAATGAGAGCGAATGACAGGGCCCGACGCGCGCACCTGGATCCACTGTTGATGACCCCGGCAGGCGCGGCAGGGAATCCCGACAGACCCGCACTATGACGACACCCTGTCGAATGCCAGGGCCGTGACCCGCCAGGGCAGCCGCAACACAGCTGATATCCATTCCCGCCCCGGGGACCCGGACGGCTATTCC
The DNA here is from genome assembly GCA_009842505.1 of Gammaproteobacteria bacterium. Classification (GTDB taxonomy): domain Bacteria; phylum Pseudomonadota; class Gammaproteobacteria; order Arenicellales; family Poriferihabitantaceae; genus VYFG01. The sequence continues at coordinate 30,757 of VYFG01000044.1, read as the reverse complement.
GGACGGCGACTGTCCTGATCGGGGGTCAAGAAGGCCCGGATGGCCCGGGAGCACTCCCCGGGCAACTCCTCGGCAAGGAAGTGGCCGCACTCCAGAGCAACCTCCGTGACGTCTTCGGCCCATCGTTCCCATACGGGTCGCAGGGGGTTCTTCGTATGGAGAGTGCCACGTGCCGCGAACACCGGGCATTGCAGCTTGCGGTTCGCATCACGCGCCTCGCGGTCATGCGCAAGATCGACAGTGGCGCCGGCACGGTAATCCTCCGCCATCGCCCGGCGAACGCTCGGCTTGCGGAACGCAATCTTGTATTCCTCGACCGCGCGGGGGTCCAGTACGCCGGGCCTTGCGGCCCACTGGTCCAGCATGTTCATCATGAAGAAATCGGGATCGGCGCCCATCATCAGTTCCGGCAGGGGCGCAGGCTGGGCCAGCAGGGTCCAGTGGAACCAGTTGAGGGAACCGGCCATGTTCCAGGATTCCCAGATGTCCAGGGTCGGAATCGTATCCAGGCTGACCAGGCGGTCGACCCGTTCCGGGTGATCCAGTGCAAGCCGGTAGGCAACCCTCGCCCCCCGGTCGTGGCTGACGATGCCGAATTCGCCAAAACCGAATTCGCCCATGACGTGGATCATGTCCCTGGCCATTTCCCGTTTGGAATAGTTGATGTGCTCCGGGTCGGGATCGGGACCGATGCTTGAACCGTATCCGCGAAGATCGGGGATCACCAGGGTAAACTCATCTATCAGCAACGGCGCCAGGAGATGCCAGTGAACATGGGTTTGCGGGAATCCATGCAGCAGGAGCAGCGGCGCCCCATTGCCGCCCACGCGGCAATGGATCACGGCGTCTTCGCAGCGGATATCATGGGTGGCGAAATCCTCGAACATCTGCTCAGGTACAGAGGTCCCCTATCAGGCAATGAACCATTCTACTCCAGCTTGACCATCCACGGGACCTCGCAAAATGTCGTCCGGCCGTCCCGTTCGAATCATGCGGTTCGCGCCGGCTGCCGCGCCGAAAAGCCCGGCAAACGCACACAAAATCTCCTGACACGATGAATTTGTTCAACGATTGCCAATCGTTTCCGTCTCGTGTTGCGTTGCCCGTCATGCTGATTTGACAACACTGCGGATTCGAGTATTTTTCCCTGTTTCAATGGAGCAATGGGCCGGAAAGGTCCCCGCGAACACTTGCAATTCGTCCGGAAAACCGTTGGGGCCTTGCTGGCCGCAGTCATCCTGTCCGCCTTCGGCACCTGCTTTGCCGGGGACGATGACCCGTCCGCCGGCGGGTACGAGATCCAGGTGCTGTCGGGCCGGCCCGACATGGTCACCGGCGGAAATGCCCTGATCGGGATTTCCGCCACGGATGGCGCCGGACTGACCGGACTCAGGGTGTTCCTGGACGCAACGGAAGTAACCGCCGCCTTCCGCCCGTCGTCTTCCGGCGGCCTGGCGGGATTGGTGGAAGGGCTCCCGGAAACCGCGCAATTGCGGCTTGCGGACGCCGACGGGAAAACGCGGGGCTCGCTGCAACTCGAGAATCACCCCGCCGAGGGTCCCGTGTTCTCCGGGCCGCACGAACAGCCGTTCATCTGCGAGACGGACGCCTTTGTCCTGGTGTCGGGCGAGACCCTGGGCTCGCCCCTCGACGGAGCCTGCTCCATCGAGCGCCGCACAGACTATGCCTACCTCTCCACCCGGGACGGGGAGCTGAAGCCGCTCGCAAGCCCGAACCCGCTTCCGGCGGACCTTGCCCAAACGACCACGCTCACCGGAGCGACGGTCCCGTTCATCGTTCGCATCGAGACCGGCACCCTGAACCGCGCCATCTACCAGATCGCGATGCTGCGGGACCCGGGCGCCGACGATGATCCATCCCCGTGGCATGCCCCCGGGGGCTGGAACGGCCGCCTCGTCTACACCTTCGGGGGCGGCTGCGTGAACGGCTGGTTCCGCCAGGGTGCCCGCACCGGCGGCGTGACCGACCCCTGGATGCTCGGCCAGGGCTACGCGATCGCCTCGTCAAGCCTCAACGTGTTCGGCAACAACTGCAACGACGTGCTGGCTGCCGAGACCACGATGATGGTAAAGGAGCGATTCATCGAAGGATACGGCGTGCCGCTCCACACCATCGGCATGGGTTGCTCGGGCGGTTCATACCAGGTGCACCAGATTGCCGACAACTATCCCGGCCTCCTCGACGGGATCATTCCCGGATGCAGTTTTCCCGATGTCGGTTTCAGCACGATCCCGATGGTCACCGATGCCAGGCTGCTGAACCGCTACTTCAGCACCGAAGGAGGCGGATTGTTCACCAGGGAGCAGCAAAAGGCCGTCGCCGGATTCCTGACATGGGAGACCATGTCGAGCGTGTCCCACAAGGCCGGGCGGATCACCGTCGGCGAGTACTGCCCCGACGTGCTTCCGCAGTCGTTGCGGTACCACCCGAACGACAATCCGGCCGGTGCGCGCTGCGAGGTGTTTGAACACCATGTGAACATCTACGGACGGAACCCGGTGACCGGTTTCGTCCGCCGCCCGCTGGACAATGTCGGCGTGCAGTATGGCCTGAAGGCGCTCAACAACGGCGTCATCGACCCCGCCCGGTTCCTGGACCTGAACGAGAAGATTGGCGGCTACGACAACGAGGGGCGCTTTCGCCCGGAGCGCACCGTGGCGGACCCGGACGCGGTGCGGATCGCTTACGAGACCGGCCGGCTGACCAGTGGCGGCGGGGGCCTTTCGTCCACGCCGATCATCGACTACCGCGCCTACAGCGATGATCTCGAGGACGGCGATGTGCATACGCGGTCCCACTCCTTTGCCATGCGGGACCGATTGCGAATGGCGAACGGCCGGACCGACAACCACGTTATGTTCGTGGAGGATTTCCGTTACGGCCTGTTCAGCACAGACAGTCCGGTCCTGCGCGATGCCCTGGGCCACATGGATCGATGGCTGGAAGCCCTGGCCGCGGATACCACCGCGGCTCCACCGGCAGACAGGGTTGCGCGGGCAAGGCCGGAAGGGCTGACCGATGCCTGCTGGTCGCGCGACGGGGAACCGGTGAAGATCGTCGAGACGCAGTGGCGGGGAGCGGGACGATGCGATGCACTGTACCCGTCTCCGCCGTCGCCCCGTGAGGTTGCCGGGGCGCCCCTGGCGGGAGACATCGTGAAGTGCCGGCTGGGGCCGGTGGACCCGGACGACTACGCCGTATCCTTCAGCCCCGAGGAGATGGCCCGGCTTCGCAGCATCTTTCCCGGAGGTGTTTGCGACTGGAGCAGGCCCGGAATCGGCCAGGCGGACCTCAAGGGGACCTGGCAGGTCTTTTGAAGTGCCGGCGCATCCCGGGCGGAGGACCCGGGGCCACGGCATGGACTACCCGTACCTGACCTCCAGCACCTCGTAGGTCCGCTTGCCGCCGGGCGCGGCGAACACGATTTCGTCTCCCTCGGCCTTTCCCAGCAGCGCCTTGCCGATGGGCGAGCCGATGGAAATCAGGCCCCGGTCCAGGTCGGCCTCAAGATTGCCCACCAGCTGGTAGCTGACCACCACGTCCTGGTCGATATCGTAGAGCTTCACGTGCGCACCGAACACCACCTTGCCGGTGGCAGCGATGTCTTTCGAGTCGATGATCTCGGCGACGGCAAGGTTGCCCTCCAGTTCGGCAATCCGGCCCTCGATGAACCCCTGCTGCTCCTTGGCGGCCGCGTATTCGGCGTTTTCGGTCAGGTCGCCGTGGGACCTCGCTTCCGCGATCGCGGAGATGATCCTCGGGCGGTCCACACTTTTCAGGGTCTTCAGTTCCGCGCGCAGCCTTTCCGCCCCTGCCCTGGTCAATATGGTTCTCTCGGTGTTCATGACTTCTGTCCGGAATCGTTTCCAGGTCCGCCACGTATCCCGTGACCGGCCGGATCAGTTCGGTAGGTCGCCCTGATGAAGAGACTGCAGCCTGTTTACGGATACCCGGCTTGCGGCCCTGTGCGCTTCCACGGCGGCTCTTGCACCTGCCATGGTTGTGAAGTAGGTGACCTTGTGGAGCAAGGCTTCCCGCCTTATTGTATAGGAATCCCTGAGGCTTTGCTTGCCGGAAGTGGTGTTGAAGATCAGCACGAAGTCATCGTTCTTGATCCGGTCGACCACGTGGGGCCGGCCCTCGATCACCTTGTTCACCCGCGTCACCGGGATGCCGGCGGCGGAGATCACTTTCGAGGTCCCGTCCGTGGCAACGATCCCGAGACCCACATCGGCAAGATACCGCGCCACGGGGATCACCCCCTCCTGGTCCTCCTTGCGCACACTGATCAGCACGGTTCCTTCACGGGGAATGTGATAGCCGGCCCCCTGGGTGGCCTTGTCGAACGCCTCGCCGAAGGTCCGCCCCACCCCCATGACCTCGCCGGTGCTTTTCATTTCCGGCCCGAGCACCGTGTCCACACCGGGAAACTTGATGAAGGGGAACACGGCCTCCTTCACCGAAAAATGGTCCGGCACCCAGTCATCATCCAGGCCCTGCTCCGCCAGTGTCCGGCCGACCATGCAGCGGGCCGCGATCTTCGCCAGGGGCCTTGCGGTCGCCTTGGAGACGAACGGCACCGTCCTCGACGCCCTGGGATTCACCTCCAGCACGTAGATGTCGCCATCCTTGACCGCGTACTGGACATTCATCAGCCCCGCCACGTCCAGCGCCAGCGCCATGGCCCGGGTCTGCCGGGTCAGTTCCTGCTGCAACGATTCACCGAGACTGAACGGCGGCAGCGAACAGGCGGAATCGCCGGAGTGCACGCCCGCTTCCTCGATGTGCTCCATGATGCCGCCGATGACGACCTCCTTGCCGTCGCTGACCGCGTCCACGTCCACCTCCGTGGCGTCGTTCAGGAAACGGTCCAGCAGTACCGGGGAGTCGAAGGACACACTGAGCGCGGAAGTCATGTAGGCATCCAGGTCCACGGGATTGTGCACCACCTCCATGGCACGACCGCCGAGCACGTAGGAAGGCCGCACCACCAGCGGGTAGCCGATTTCCCCGGCGCGCTCAAGGGCCTGCTCCGGCGTGCTGGCCGTCCGGTTCGGCGGCTGCAGTAAATCCAGGTCCTCGATCAGCTTCTGGAAATACTCCCGGTCTTCGGCGCGGTGGATGGATTCGGGGGAGGTGCCGATGATGGGCGCCCCTGCGTCCTTCAGCCCCCGGGCCAGCTTGAGCGGCGTCTGGCCGCCGTATTGCACGATCACGCCGGCGGGATTTTCCACCCGGATCACCTCGAGGACATCCTCCAGTGTCAGCGGCTCGAAGTACAGGCGGTCCGAGGTGTCGTAGTCCGTAGACACCGTCTCCGGGTTGCAGTTGACCATGATGGTTTCATAGCCGTCCTCACGCAGCGCCATGGACGCATGGACGCAGCAATAGTCGAACTCGATGCCCTGGCCGATGCGGTTCGGTCCGCCGCCAAGCACCATGATCTTGGTCCGGTCGGTGGGCGCGGCTTCGCACTCCTCGTCGTAACTCGAATACAGGTAGGCCGTGGAGGTGTCGAATTCCGCGGCGCAGGAATCCACCCGCTTGAACACGGGGTGGATTCGGTGAAGGTAGCGGAAATCCCGCACAGCCTGTTCCGTGGTCGCAAGGAGGCGGGCCAGCCGCCGGTCGGAAAACCCCTGGCGTTTCCAGCCGCGGAGACTCGCCGGCTCGACATCCCCGAGGGCCAGGCCGCGGATGGCGTTTTCGGTGCGGACCAGGTCCTCGAACTCCGCCAGGAACCAAGGGTCGATCCTGGTGAGCTGGTGCACCTCCCCGAGCGGCATGCCGCTGCGGAAGGCCTCCGCCATGTACCACACCCGCTTCGCACCGGGCACCCGGAGCCTGGCCGACAGGAGGTCCTGCAGGGCTTCGCCCCTTTCCGCCAGGTCCATTTCGTCGAGCCCGTCGCTGCCGATCTCGAGCCCGCGAAGGGCCTTGTGGAACGACTCCTGGAAGGTTCGGCCGATGGCCATCACCTCGCCCACGGACTTCATCTGGGTGGTCAGGGTGGCGTCCGCCTGGGGAAACTTCTCGAAGTCGAACCTGGGAATCTTGGTCACCACGTAGTCGATGGTGGGTTCGAACGACGCCGGGGTGAGGCCGCCGGTGATCTCGTTTTTCAGCTCATCCAGCGTGAAGCCCACCGCCAGCTTGGCCGCCACCTTGGCGATGGGGAACCCGGTCGCCTTGGATGCCAGCGCCGAAGAGCGTGAAACCCTGGGGTTCATCTCGATGATGATGATGCGCCCGTCGTCCGGGTTGATGGCGAACTGCACGTTCGAGCCGCCGGTATCCACGCCGATCTCCCTGAGGACTGCGATGCTGGCATCGCGCATGATCTGGTATTCCTTGTCGGTCAGAGTCTGGGCCGGCGCCACCGTGATCGAATCGCCGGTATGCACGCCCATGGGGTCGAAGTTCTCGATCGAGCAGATGATGATGCAGTTGTCCGCCCGGTCCCGCACCACCTCCATCTCGAATTCCTTCCAGCCGAGGATGCTCTCCTCGATCAGGAGTTCATTGGTGGGAGAGGCGTCGAGGCCCCTCAGGCAGATCTCGTCGAATTCCTCGTGGTTGTAGGCGATGCCGCCGCCCGAGCCGCCCAGGGTGAAGGACGGGCGGATGATGGCGGGGAATCCCACGTTTTCCAGGATTTCACGGGCCTGGTCGAGGTCGTGGGCGATTTCACCGCGCACGGTCTCGAGGCCGATGCGGTGCATGGCGTTGCGGAACTGTTCCCGGTCCTCCGCCTTGTCGATGGCCTCGCGGGTGGCGCCGATCATCTCCACCCCGTGCTTTTCAAGGACGCCCAGGCGATGGAGGTCCAGGGCGCAGTTAAGTCCGGTCTGCCCGCCCATGGTGGGGAGTATGGCGTCCGGCTTCTCCGCCTCGATGACCTTCTCGAGGGTGCGCCAGTGGATCGGCTCGATGTAGGTGGCGTCGGCAAAGTCCGGGTCCGTCATGATGGTGGCCGGGTTGGAATTCACCAGGATGATCCGGTAGCCCTCCTCCTTCAGCGCCTTGCAGGCCTGCACGCCGGAATAGTCGAACTCGCAGGCCTGGCCGATGATGATGGGCCCTGCGCCGATGATCAGGACCGACCGGATGTCCTGTCTCCCGCTCATTGCGCCTCCCCCCGGGCGGACGCCATCATCCCGATGAACCGGTCGAACAGGCCGTGGATGTCCCGGGGGCCCGGGCTCGCCTCCGGGTGGCCCTGGAACGAGTAGGCGGGATGGTCCAGGAGTTCGATGCCCTGCACCGTGCCGTCAAAAAGCGACCGGTGGGTCACCCGTACGTTGTCCGGCAGCGAATCCTCTTCGACGGTGAACCCGTGGTTCTGGCTGGTGATCAGCACCCGGTCCGTACCGAGGTCCTGCACCGGGTGGTTGGCGCCGTGGTGGCCGAACTTCATCTTCCCGGTGCGCGCGCCGCTCGCAAGCGCCAGCAGTTGGTGTCCGAGGCAGATGCCGAAGACCGGGATGTCCCGGCGAACGATCTCCCAGATGGCCCGGATCGCGTAGTCGCAGGGTTCGGGGTCGCCGGGACCGTTGGACAGAAACACGCCGTCGGGACCGTGCCCGAGAATTTCCTCGGCCCCGGATTCCGCAGGCACTACGGTGACGTCACAGCCCCGATCCGCCAGCAGGCGGAGGATGTTGCGTTTGACGCCGTAGTCACAGGCCACGACCCTGAATCGCGGCTCCGGCGCCTGCCCATGGCCGCCCTGGAGGTCCCATTCGCCGTCCGCTTCTCCCCGGTTCCAGCGGTAGGCGGACCGCGTGGTGACGACTCTCGCGAGATCCATGCCCCCGAGTCCGGGGAACGCCCGCGCGCTGGCCAGGGCCGCATCCGCGTCGGCGCCGTCGCCGGCGGCAATGCAGCCGGCCAGGGCCCCCTTGGTGCGCAGGATCCGGGTCAGCCGCCGGGTGTCGATATCGCTGATCGCAACCACGTCCCGGGCCGCGAGGTACTCCGGCAGGGACTCCTCGGCCCGCCAGCTGCTGTGGGATACCGGCAGGCTGCGCACCACCAGCCCGGCGCTGAACACCCGGGCGGATTCCTCGTCCTCGCCATTGGTGCCCACGTTGCCGATGTGGGGATAGGTCAGGGTGACGATCTGGCTGGCATAGGAAGGGTCGGTGAGAATCTCCTGGTAGCCGGTCATGGCGGTATTGAACACCACCTCCCCCACGCTGGTTCCCTCTACGCCGATGGAACGGCCGCTGAACACGGTTCCGTCCTCCAGCACCAACAACGCACTTTCTTTCAAATCAATCTCCCGGGAGGACTGTTCAATACGCACCAACCGCAAACCGTGCACCTAAAAAAAGGGAGAAACCGCTTCGGTTTCCCCCTCTCGATGATCTTGGTGCTGGTAATCTCGCTAGCCCCTGGCTGCTCTTTCTGGACGGCCGGATTGTAACGCCGGAGCAATCACAATTCAACGAAGTTCCAGTACGTCCCGCATGTCGTAGAAGCCTGCCGGACGGCCCGCGAGCCACCTTGCTGCGCGCAGGGCGCCCCTGGCGAAAATGCGCCGGTCCGTGGCCCGGTGGGTGATCTCGATGCGCTCGCTTTCGCCGATGAACATCACCGTGTGCTCCCCGGCGATATCGCCGCCCCGGATGATGGAAAAGCCGATGCTGCCCGCGGGCCTCGGGCCGGTGTGTCCTTCCCTGGCGAACACCCCGTCGGTCTCGAGGTCCCTGCCGAGGGCCCCTGCCACGGTCTCGCCCAGCAACAGCGCCGTGCCGGAAGGCGCATCCACCTTCTGGCGGTGATGGGCCTCGACCACCTCGACGTCCATGTGGTCGCCCAGCACCCGGCCGGCGGTCTCGAGAAGCGCCACGCACAGGTTGATCCCGACACTGGTATTGGCGGCAAAAACCACCGGGATGTCCCTGCCAGCATCCCGGACCTCGCCGCGCTGGCGATCATCCAGTCCCGTGGTGCCGATCATGATGGCGTGGCCGTGCTCGCGGCAGAAGGCAAGGTGCTCCGTGGTCGCGTCGGGGGTAGTGAACTCCACCATGACGTCGAACCCGCCCTCCGCGGCGGGGGCGACGGGGACCCCCAGCTGGGCAATCCCGGCCACGGTACCGGCATCCCGGGACAGGACCGGACTCTGGCCGTGTTCCAGCGCCGCGGCCAGCTCGAGCGCATCGTCTTCTGCGATCAGGCGGATGATGGCCTGGCCCATCCGTCCGGCGGCCCCGGACACGGCGATTCGGGTCGTCATGAGGTGTCAGTCGAAGAGGTTTGCGGCCGATTATAACCGCCGGCGCAGCGCGGTTTGACGGGCTTCGGTCCGGAGTCAGGTCCGCCGGATCACCTTTTTCAGCGGCGAGAGGTTGATTTCGTCGATCACGGAACCCGCCGGCGCGCCCAGCATCAGCAGGATCGCGTCCACCACGTCGGCGGCGTCCAGATGATTGTCCGCGTGATCGCCGGGAGCGAAGTCCTGGGCGTCGTAGAACGGCGTGTCCACCATGCCGGGATTGACGATGCCGACGCGGACCCCGCTTGCGCCGCACTCCTCCCGGAGCGCCTGGGCGGCGCCCCGCAGAGCGAACTTGGTGGCACAATACACCGCCCCCCTCGACGCGCCCCGGAGCGCCGCCTCGGACCCGAGAAACACCAGGGTGCCCCTGCCGAGGCGTTTCATGCTGGGCAGGAAGTGGCGGCACAGAAGGAGGGTGGCAACGACATGGAGATCCACCAGGCGCCGGATCCTCCCGGCGCTGAACTGCTCCAGCGCCCCGAAGTCGCCCTGACCGTGGCAGAAGATTACGCCGCGGGGTACCGGCAGCCCAGACAGGGCGGGCAGGCAGCGCTCGATGGCCTCAGCGTCCGCAAGGTCGCACCGGATGGAGCCGGCCCCTGGCACGGGGCAGGGGCGCCTGGCAATGCAGGTGACGCGGTGCCCCTCCCCCGTCAGCCGTTCCACCAGCGCAAGCCCGATCCCCGAACTGCCGCCGGTCACGACCAAGTCGTCGCCTGCCTTCTCCTCAGCCGTCATCGGTCCTGTCCATCCGGATTACCATCGTTTATCACGCTCGTCCCGGGGATCTGGTTGTCCGGCAGCTACAGCTTCCGACCGAGCCGTTTCTCGACCTGGCGTCGCTCCCAGTCCGGCCCAAACCAGTTGATCAATTCGAATACGTTCAGCCCGTGCACCAGGATGCCGATACCCCATCCGAGGGCTGCCCAGAACGCCCAGATGTAGCCGGGCGTGAATACGAGATTGATCACGAAAAGGGCCAGCATCACCAGGACATAGCTCGTCAGGTGGGTATAGAACCCCTTGAGGTCGCGCACGTACTCGATGATCCTTTCCTCTTCGCTGGAGATGCGGGTCGGTGTCTTTGCTTCGGTCATGATGTCATCCTCCTGCCTGAGTGCGGTTACCGGGACTTCGAACACGGCCGCCAGGGACTTCGATGACTCGAGACCGGGGCCTTGCCCCCTTTCGATGCGCTGGATGGTCCGCACGCTGAGACCGCTCATCTCGGCGAGCTGCTCCTGGGACCAGCCCCGTTTCAGTCTCAGTTTGCGTACGATCATTGAAAAGCCTCCCGGGCCGTGCTGGTTACAGTGTCCCGCCCCAGGCAATCCCGGTCCACGACAAAAGGGCGACTCCGACCCGACAATCCCGGGACAGGCGCCGCCCGGCACCCTGTCCGTCCCTGTCCTCTTGGCCGGATTCGGTGCCAAGGAACCGGGTTTTATTCTAGGATATTTACTCTTTTAATCAAAAATATATGAGAATAAATTAACTTTTTTAATTAACTAAAAATCAACGTGAAATGACGATATCGCCCCCCATGTAGGGCCGCAGCACCTCAGGCACCGTCACGCTGCCATCGGCGTTCTGGCAATTCTCGAGTATCGCCACCAGGGCCCGTCCCACGGCCACGCCGGATCCGTTCAGGGTATGCAGCGGTTCCGGCCTGCCGGTGTCCGGATTGCGGAACCTCGCCTTCATGCGGCGGGCCTGGAACGCCTCGCAGTTGCTGCAAGAGGAGATTTCCCGGTACTGTTTCTGGCTCGGCACCCATACCTCGATGTCGTAGGTCTTCGCGGCACCGAATCCCATGTCGCCGGTGCAGAGCGTGATCACCCGATAGGGCAGCTCCAGCCGCTGCAGCACGGTCTCGGCGTTGGCGGTGAGACGCTCGAGCTCCTCGTAGGAATGGTCCGGGTGGCTGATGTGCACCAGTTCCACCTTCTCGAACTGGTGCTGCCGGATCATGCCCCGGGTATCACGGCCGTAGGAGCCCGCCTCCCGGCGGAAACAGGGCGTGTGCGCGACGCGGAGCATGGGCAGCTGGTCGGCCTCCACGATCGAGTTGGCCACCAGGTTGGTCAGCGGCACCTCCGCGGTGGGAACCAGGTAATACGGCGGGTCGTCCCGGGTGCTGAACTGGTCATCGTCGAACTTCGGCAACTGCCCGGTGCCGAAGAGGATCTCCGGCAGAACCAGGAACGGCACGTAGGTTTCGGTGTAGCCGTGCTCACGGACATGCAGATCCAGCATAAACTGGGCCAGGGCCCGGTGCAGGCGCGCGATCCCGTCCTGCATGGTGACGAAACGCGCCCCGGACAGCTTGGCCGCGGCCTCGTAGTCCATCATCCCGAGCGCCTCGCCCACATCCACGTGATCCCGCGGCTCGAAGTCGAACTCCCGCGGCGTCCCCCACCGCCTGACCTCCACATTGTGTTCCTCGTCGGGCCCTTCGGGAACGGATTCATGGGCAAGGTTTGGAATGTCGGCCTGGATCGCGTGCAGGGCATCTTGGACCTCTGTGAGTTCCGCCTGCCCCGCCTTGATGCGCTCACCGAGATCCGCCACGGAGTCCATGATGGACTGGGGGTCCTCTCCCCGGGACTTGGCCGCGCCAATTTCTCTGGAGACAGTGTTGCGCTTCGCCTGGAGCGCCTCGACGTCGGACTGCAGTTCCCTGCGCCGTGACTCGAGCGAGGTGAACTGCTCGACGTCCAGGGTATAGCCGCGGTGCAGCAGCTGCGCCGCGACGGATTCGGTGTTCTGTCTTAGGAGCTGCGGATCCAGCATGGATTGGAGTACCGGGTAAATGATAGGTTGAACATCATACCAGCCAGCGCATGAGCGCGAGACCGGCGAATGCGGCGGCCACGCACAGCGTCGCCGAGGCGATTATATTCAACAATGCCTTGCCCCATAACCCGTATTCGATCAGTTGGACGGTTTCCAAGGAAAACGTCGAAAAGGTCGTAAAGCCGCCGAGCACCCCGACAATGAGAAAGGCGCGAAGGCCGTCCCTGAGGGCCGGGTCGCGCACGAACTGCTCCATCCAGGCGATCAGAAGACCGATCAGGAAAGAGCCCGCCACATTGACCAGCATGGTCGCCACCGGCAAGGCCATCTCCGGATGCCCCGCCATCATCCGACTGGCGACCCAGCCCCCCGTCAAGAACCGCAGCACCGAACCGATGGCGCCCCCCGCGGCGACGGCAACGAGAGCCACCGTGGTCGGCAGGTTCATTCCTTGCGGGCGCGCCGGTGGCGCCGCCTCAGGTCGGCAAGCTTCTGTCCGATCCGCACCTCGAGGCCCGCCTCCGCGGGATGATAGAACTCGGGCTCACCCATGCCTTCCGGGAAATAGGTCTGGCCGGCGGCGAAGGCATCCTCCTCGTCGTGGTCGTAGCGGTAGCCGCGGCCGTGGCCGAGCTGTTTCGCAAGCCTGGTTGGCGCATTCCGGATATGCAGCGGAACCGGCTCGTCCGGATGGTCCGTGACCGCCTTGCGGGCCAGCTTGTGCGCCCGGTAGACCGCGTTGCTCTTGGCGCAGACGGCGAGGTAGACCGCAGCCTGGGTGATCGCAAGCTCCCCCTCCGGGGGGCCGAGACGGTCGAAGCTCTCCCATGCATCCAGGGTGATCGCCAGGGCGCGGGGATCGGCATTGCCCACATCCTCGCTGGCCATGCGGACCATCCGGCGAAGGACATAATGGGGATCGCATCCGCCCCGCAGCATCCGCTCGAGCCAGTAGACCGCGGCGTCCGGGTTGGAGCCGCGGACGGACTTGTGGAGCGCGGAGATCTGGTCGTAGAAATGGTCGCCGCGCTTGTCGAACTGAACCGACCGTTCGGTCACCACGCGCCGCACCAGGTCCAGATCCAAGGTCTGGCCCTCTGCCGGATCCTGCGTCCCGTCCGCCGCCAAATCCGCCGCGGTTTCCAGGAAGCCGAGCGCCCTGCGGGCATCCCCGCCCGCCGCCGCCGCCAGGAAGGTCACTGCCTCATCCGCGATACCAAGGCCGAGATCGCCCAGGCCGTGGGCGCTGTCGGACAGCGCCCGGCGCACCAGGACCTCGAGATCCGGCTCTTCCATGGTATTCAGCAGGTATACGCGGCAGCGGGACAGGAGCGCGTTGTTGAGTTCGAAGGCCGGGTTTTCCGTGGTGGCGCCCACGAGCACGATAAGGCCGCTCTCGATGTGGGGCAAGAACGCGTCCTGCTGCGACTTGTTGAAGCGGTGAACCTCGTCCACGAACAGGAGTACCTGCCCCCCCTGCTCACGGGCAATCCCGGCCCGCGAGACCGCGTTTCGGATGTCCTGCACCCCGCTCGTGACCGCCGAGAGGGTCACCATTTCCGCCCCGCCGTGATCCGCCAGCATTCTCGCCAGGGTGGTCTTGCCGCTGCCGGGCGGCCCCCAAAGGATCATGGAATGCAGCTGCCCGCCCTCCAGCACTCGGCGCAGCGGCCTGCCCTTTCCCAGCAGGTGGGTCTGGCCCACCACCTGGTCCAGGCTGCGGGGGCGCATGCGCTCGGCGAGCGGCACCATGGCCGCGGCCGGTTCGTTCCCTGGCGATGCGGTCATGGTCCGGTTACATGGGTGCGGGCCCCGGCTTCAGCTCGCCGTATCGTCAATGACGTCCACGCCGACCGGTGGCAGGAAATCGAAGACCCGGTTGTCGATCGGCCCGTTTTCCTTCAGATCCACGAAACTCATCCGGGTCCGCTGGCCAAGGGTGTCGAGCAGTTCCATGAAGCGCAGCCGGTTGTCCTCGAAACCGATACGCACCTCGGTAAAGCTGCTGTCCTCATCCAGCGGGATCAGGTTGACCCAGTCGAACCGGCCTTGGGTACCGATGTCGATGATGGTGTAGTTCTGTTCCATGTCCTCTCCGCCGGCCAGCAGCAAGGCCGGCGTGGTGCCGAGCGCCTTGCTCTGATTGCGCACGGTGACCTGTTCGAGTTCGACGTCGTACACCCAGACCAGGTCGCCGTCGCCGACGATCTCCTGGGCATCCGGCGGATCGTAGTTCCAGCGGAAAAGACCCGGGCGCTTGATCCATACCCTGCCCCGGCCGCCGTCCAGGCTCTGCATGGACTCGTCGAGGACCTCCTGTCCGAATGTTGCTTCGAAGGTCCGGACTTCCTCCAGGAAGTACTTGAGAGCGTCCAGTCCGGGGCTGGCCGGTGCCAGTCCGCTCCAGGCAATAAAAGCAAGACCCGGCAAGATTCGCATCATCGACATGTGCATGGCTGTTTTCAGGATTCCCTCATGGGTTTGTCTGGATCGTGGCACGGACGGAAGTCTTCCGCATCCGGTCCGGCCTTCAAATTGACGAGTCCGGTTCAGTCCTCCGGCGGTTCCGGCGCCAGCACCTCGCGCTTGCCGTTGTCCGCCGGCGAGACGACGCCCGCCTCCTCCATGGTCTCGATCATGCGCGCAGCCCGGTTGTAACCCACCCTGAGGGCTCGCTGGACCGAAGAGATCGAGGCCTTGCGGCTCTGGGTGACGAAACGCACGGCCTCGTCGTACAAAGGGTCCGACTCGCCGTCGTCCTCGGGTTCGCCGAACGCCCCGCTAACGCCCCCGATGCCGCCGTCCGCGCCCCCTTCGGTGACTTCCTCCAGGTAGACCGGGGGGCCGGAATCCTTCAGTTCCTTCACCACCCTGGCCACCTCTTCGTCGGAAACGAAGGAACCGTGTACCCGCTGGGTAAATCCGGTGCCCGGGGGCAGGAACAGCATGTCGCCCTGGCCCAGCAGGGATTCGGCGCCCATCTGGTCGAGAACCGTGCGCGAATCCGCCCGGCTGGACACCTGGAAGGCGATCCGCGTCGGCACATTGGCCTTGATGAGCCCCGTCACCACGTCCACCGACGGCCGCTGGGTGGCGAGTACCAGGTGGATGCCGGCGGCCCGGGCGCGCTGGGCAATGCGGATGATGATCTCCTCGATCTTCTTGCCGGCCACCATCATCAGGTCCGCCAGTTCGTCGACGATGACGACGATGTACGGCAGCGACTCGAGATAGACCGGGTCCCCGTCCTCTTCCTGCGAGACGGTGGCGTCAATGATCGGCTCGCCCGCCTTGTTGGCGTCCGCCACCTTCCGGTTGTAGCCGGCGATGTTCCGGACCCCGATCTCCGCCATCACCCGGAAGCGACGATCCATTTCCGTGATGCACCAGCGAAGCGAGTTGGCCGCCTTGTTCATGTTGGTCACGACCGGGGCCAGCAGGTGCGGGATGCCGTCGTAGACCGACAGTTCGAGAAACTTGGGATCCACCATGATGAGGCGGATCTGGTCCGGCGTGGACTTGTAGACGAGGCTTAGGATCAGGGCGTTGATGCAGACCGACTTGCCGGACCCGGTGGTGCCTGCAATCAGTACGTGGGGCATTTTCATGAGATCGGTGATCACCGCATTGCCCGCGATGTCCTTTCCCAGGACCAGGGTCAGCGGAGAGGCGCTTTTCTCGAACTCCGCGGAAGCCAGTCCCTCCACCAACCGCACGATCTCCCGGTTCTGGTTGGGCACCTCGATGCCCATGGTGCTCTTGCCGGAAATGTTCTCCACCACCCGCACGCTGTCCACCGTGAGAGACCTGGCAAGGTCTCGGGAAAGACCCACGATCTGGCTCGCCTTGATACCGGCGGCCGGCTGGATCTCGAAGCGGGTGATCACGGGTCCAGGCTGTACCGCGTCCACCGTCACGTCGACGTTGAAGTCCTTGAGTTTCTTGACCAGCACCTGGGACATGGATTCCAGCGCGTCCCGGGAATATCCGCCGCCGTCCTCCGCGGGCGTCTCGAGCAGGGAAAGCGTGGGCAGTGCTCCCGCCCCGGATCCGGTAAACAGGCTGGCCTGGCGCTCCTTGCGGAGCGGTTCCGGTTCCGCGGACGGCTGGATCCTGGGCTCGATCCGCGGGGGGGATTTCTCCGCGATGGTGCGGATCTCCTTGACGGCCTTCTCGCGCTTGCGCTTCTGCTTGGCGCCTTCCAGCCGATCCTCGCGGACCTCCTTCCTGGATCTCGCCCATGCCACCAGGGCAAACGCCCCGTAGCCGATCCGGTCCATGAGACGGAACCAGGAAACATGGGTCACCAGGGTAATGCCGGTGATCAGGAGGGCGAGCATGATCATGGTCACGCCGACAATCCCGAAGGTAGCCGACAGGGCGCCGGCGGAGTAATGTCCGAGGATGCCGCCGGCCGTGTGCACTGCCCCGTTAACGGGAGACGGGTAGTACAACTGCTCCAGGGCGGTCGCGCCCATCATGGCAAGAATGAAGCCGGCGGTGGGCAGCAGGAAAGAGGACAGGTTGACGCGGCCCGTGGACGGGCGCTGGCGAAAAAGCCGCCAGACGAGGGCCACCACCAGTATCAGGAACAGGTAGGCCATCTGTCCGAATAGATGGAACATCCCGTCCGCGAAAAAGGCGCCGACCCTGCCGCCCAGGTTGGCGACATCGCTGCTGCCACCGGTATGGCTCGGTCCGGGGTCCGTGGAAGTCCACGAAGCCAGGCACAGCAGGAGATAGACCGCGAAGGCCAGCAGCCCCAGGAGTCCGATCTCCCGGAGCAGCCTCCCGAGCGCCGACCCGGCCGGCCGATTCTTTGGCTGCAAGCGTTTACTGCTGACTGCGGACACGAAGGGGGGTCAATTCGAGTTGGGCGGATTTTAACACGGTGATCCGGGCATCCGGCTTCCCGGACATGGCGGAACGTCAGGACTTACTGCCCAGACAGAACCGATTCGAGCGCGGCGGGCAAGGGCGCGAAAAAATCCTGCCGGAGCCCGCTGTCCGGATGGTGGATACGCAACCGCTCTGCATGCAGGAACAGCCGGCCGAGGCCGAGCCCCTGCATGCGTGCATTGAATCCGTCATCGCCGTACAGGCGATCGCCGGCAACAGGATGGCCCATGTGGGCCGCATGAACGCGGGCCTGGTGCATGCGGCCGCTGAGCAGTTCCGCATCCAGCAGCGCCGTGTCGGCAAACGCCCGGCGGATCCGGAAAACCGTCGTTGCCTGCTGCCCCCCTGCATCCACGATCACCTGCTTTTTTCCGTCCCGCCCGCGAATCTGCCGGAGCGGCCGGTCCACGGTCACCGCGCCCCCTCCGGAGGGCACGCCCTTCACCAGTGCCAGGTAATGCTTGCGGATTCCCCTGCGTTCCGCCAGTTGCCGCTGCAGCGCGACCAGCGCCGGCCGGCCGAGGGCCAGCATGAGACAGCCGGAAGTCTCACGGTCCAGACGGTGCACCAGTTCCAGGAAATCCAGGTCCGGGCGCAGCTGCCTGAGTGCCTCCACCAGGCCGAATTCCATCCCGCTGCCGCCATGCACCGCCAGTCCCGCAGGCTTGTCCACCACCAGGATATGGCCGTCCTCGAACAGCACCGGTACCTGATCCAGCAGTTTCACCGGCACCACCGGCGGCTCTCCGGCGACGCGGTATCGGATCGGCGGAATCCTTACCCGGTCGCCGTCCACCAGGTGGTAGTGCGGCCGGGTCCGGTGGCCGTTTACCCGGACCTCGCCCTTCCTGAGCGCACGGTAGATGCGGGTTTTCGGCACCCCCTTCAGGTGCCTTGCGAGGAAATTGTCGATGCGCTGGCCCGCGTCCCCCGGCCCCGCCGTGACAGTCCGCGGCGCCGGTGGGTCAGCTGCGCTCATCATCCCCATCTGCGGATACCAGGTGAACCGTCCGCTGGGGATAGGGGAAGCTGATGCCCTCCTCGTCGAAGCGGATCTTGATCCGGCGGGTCAGATCCCAGAACACGCCCATGTAATCGGTGCTGTCCACCCAGACCCGGACGGTGAACTCCACCGCCGACTCGCCCAGGTTGTGCAGCCGGATGGTGGGCTCCGGCTCGGATTTCACCCGGTCCTCGGCGGCCACGATCTCCGCCAGAAGCGCCTCCACCCGCTCGATGTCATCCTCGTAGCTGACCCCAACCGAGAGGTCCACGCGGCGCATGTCCTGGGAAGTGATGTTGCGGATGATGTTGCCCCAGATCCTGTTGTTGGGGATGACCAAGCGGTGATTCTGCGGCGTGTGGACCGTGGTGCTGACGAGGTTCATGTGCTTGACCTCTCCCTGCACGCCGGCTGCCTCCACGTAGTCCCCGACGTCGAAAGGCCGGTAGATCAGGATCATGATGCCGGACGCGAAGTTGGACAGCGTGTCCTGCAGGGCGAACCCGACGATGAAGCCGACGATTCCGAGGCCGGCAAGCAACGGGCCGATCTGCAGGCCGAACTGAGACAGGGCCACCAGGATGCCGGTGATCAGCACCGCCTTGGCGGAAAGCCCAACGAGGAAGTCACGCGCCAGGGTCGACATCTCGCCGGTCAGGTTGTCCAGTCCGCGCCGCACCATCGCGCGCACCACCCGGGCGAGCAGCCAGAACACCGCCAGGATGACGGCCACCACCACCAGGCGGGTCAGGATATCCGGGCCGTGACGCAGGAACCCGGTCCTCAGCTCGGTGAGCCAGCGCGCAAGCACCGAACCCACTACCTGCCGGTCGAGAATTTCCGCCGACAGGTCGCCGGTGGCCATGAACGCGGTCTGGCGGTATTCGGCGACATCGGTCCCGAGCCGCTCCAGCAGGTTCGCCACCCCGGAAAGCCGCTCCCCGGAGCGCACCACCGCCGCATCGATGGCGATCCTTTGCCGCCTTGCGTCCGCATATTCCGGGGATTCCGGGTCGAGTCCCTCCATGGTGACGGCGATGTCGTCCCGCCTGAGGCTCTGTAGCTCGATCCGGCCGCTCAGCAGTTGGGCCCGGTTCCGTAACAGCGCCCCGGCCCTGGCGGCATCTTCCCCGGAGGGGAGCCCGTAGCGGTCCATCCGGGTGATATTCGTCACCATGGCCTCCAGCAGCTCCATCCGGTGGGACTCGGCAAGGCGAAGGTCCTCCCTTGCCTGTGCCGCCGCGGCACCGTCCGAAGAGTCCGTGAGTGCCCTGAGTTCGCCGATGCGCTCCTCGCCGGCCTCCAGTTGCCGGCCGAGCGCCGCCGAGATTCCTTCCAGTATCCCGGCACCCGCGTCCCGGTCCGCGGCGTCCTCCGGGTCCAGTGTGTCGACGTATTGCCAGGCCCCTTCCCGGTAAAGACGCCGCTGGGTCCGGAGCCGCTGGCGGATGGAATCCCTTTCCGCACCCAGGGCACTGCCAAGACGTGCCTCCAGGGTCCGGATCTGTCCGGCGATGTCCGCAAGGCCGGAAGATGCGGCCGGCTCCTGGGACACGGCACCGGCCGGAAGGAACAGCATGGCCAGGATCGCGAGCCAACGGCCTGCAGCCTTGGCCGGACGCCCCGGCACACCCGATTCACCGCTATTGTTCAACATGTCGATGGAGATCCACTTTGCTACAGTTTGTCCAGCAGCCGATGATAGGCCATGGCGGCAACCAATGCAGGCTTGCGCATCATCGGGCCGCCCGGAAATGCCTTGTGCGGGATGCGCCCGAAACAGGCGAGTCCGTCCCGTTCCCCCATCACCGCGTCCGCCAGCAGGGACCCGGCGTAGCCGGCAAGCGCCATGCCCTGCCCGGAATAGCCCTGGGCATGGTAGGCATTGCCCGGCAGGCGGCCGATGTGCGGCGCCCGGTTGCGGGTGATGGCGACGAATCCGCCCCAGGTAAACTCGACCCCGGTGCCGGCCAGCTGGGGAAACACCCGGAGCATGCGCCTTTCGAGGGATTCCCTGAGGCGGATGGGCTCCAGCGTGGAATAGCTCACCCGGCCGCCGAAAAGCAGGCGCGTGTCCGCTGACAGACGATAGTAGTCGAGCACGAAATTGGTGTCCGCCACCGCGGCTCCCCCGGGAATGAGCTCGCCCGCCACCCGTTCCCCCAGGGGTTCGGTGGCGATGATATAGGTGCCCACCGGCATGATGAGCCGCCTCAGGCCGGGGTGAAGCCGGTCGAGGTACGCATTGCAGGCATAGACCACGCAGTCGCAGCGGATGCGCCCTCCGTCCGTCTCCACCACGCTCGCGCCACCGGATCCGTCAACCACCCTGTTCACGGTGGCGTCCTCGTACAGCGCCGCGCCGGCATCCCCCGCCGCCTTCACCATTCCGAGGGTGTAGTTGAGCGGATGCAGGTGGCCGCTCTGGAAGTCGGAGACACCGGCCTGGTACAGGTTGGACTGGAGCCGTGCACGAAGCGCCCCCCCGTCGTGGTAGACGAGGGCCGGGTATCCGTAGACCCGTTCCAGGTGCTCGGCCCACTCGGCCAGTTCCCTGGCATGCCTCTGCTTGACGCCGACGTGGAGATAGCCGCTCCTCAGGTCGCAGTCGATCCCGTGCCGCCGTACTCGTTCGCGGGTGTAGTCCAGGGCCGCCAGGCTGTGCTCCCAGAGCTCCCGGGCGGTATCCAGGCCGGCGAGTTTCTCCAGCACTCTCTGGTCACAGGAATAGCCGGCGATGATCTGCCCCCCGCTGCGGCCCGACGCCCCCCAGCCGAAAAACCTGGATTCCAGAAGCGCCACGCGGACCCCGCGTTCCGCCAGGCAGAGCGCCGCGGATGCGCCGGTCAGTCCACCGCCGATCACCACCACGTCCGCCTGCAGTTCGCCGTCGATCCTGCCGGCATCGATCCGGTAGCGGCGGGTGGCTTCATACCAGGACCGGGCGGATTCGCGATCCCGCCGGTTCAAGGGACATCCCCCGTGGACATGGACATGGCCTTCACAGGTTGGTGGCGAAAGGGATTATCATAGCCTCTCGACCGATCTGTTCACAGCGGACATGACACGAAAAAAACGCATCCGGCGCTCCGTCCCGGCCGAGCTTCCGAGCCAACTGCGCAACTGGCTGGACGAGAACAACATCGAGGAGATCGAGGCGGTGGTGCCGGACATGGCCGGCGTCGCCAAGGGCAAGATACTGCCGGCGAAGAAATACCAGGACGATGTCGGACTCAGGCTGCCGGAAACCATTTTCGCGCAGACGGTGGACGGCAACTACCCGACACAGTGGGACGTGCTCGGCGACACCGACAGCGACATCTTTCTGAAGCCAGACCCCGGCACGGTGCGCCAGGTGCCGTTCGCCGAGGACCCGAGCGCCGTGATCATTCACGACTGCTTCTACCTGGACGGCGCCCCGGTGGACATCGCCCCGCGCCAGGTGCTGCGCAGGGTGCTGGACCTGTACGAGGCCCGGGGCTGGAACCCGGTGGTGGCGCCGGAGGTCGAATTCTACCTGGTCAAGCCCAACACCGACCCGGACTACCCGCTGGAACCCCCGGTGGGCCGGTCGGGGCGGGCGGAAAGCGGGCGCCAGGCGTTCAGCGTGGACGCCGTCAACGAGTTTGACCCGCTGTTCGAGGATCTCTACGACTACTGCGAGATCCAGGAGATCGGCATCGAAACCCTGATCCATGAATCCGGCGCCGCGCAGATGGAGATCAATCTCCTGCATGGGAACCCCATGGACCTCGCGGACCAGGTGTTCCTGTTCAAGCGCGGACTCAGGGAGGTGGCCATGCGCCACAAGATCTACGCCACCTTCATGGCGGCGCCCATGGAGGGGGAACCGGGAAGCGCCATGCACGTGCACCAGAGCGTGGTAGACGCGGGCTCCGGCCGAAACATCTTTTCCAACACCAGGGGCAACGAGAGCAGACTGTTCCGCTGGCATATCGGCGGAATGCAGAAGTACCTGCCCGACGCCATGGCGCTGATCGCGCCCAACGTCAACTCGTACCGGCGCCTGGCGCCGGACAAGTGGGGAACGCCCATCAACACCGCCTGGGGTTACGACAATCGCACCGCGGGCCTGAGAGTCCCGGTATCCACACCCCAGGCGCGTAGGGTGGAAAACCGGATCGCCGGGGCGGACGTGAACCCCTACCTCGCGCTGGCGGCGTCACTGGCCTGCGGCTATCTCGGCATGGTGGAGCAGATCAAGCCGTCGCCGCCGGTGAGCACCAATGCCTACGGCGCGGAAAGCCAACTGCCCCATACCCTGAGGGAGGCAGTGGACGGGCTCCTGGAATGTGAACCCCTCAGGGAGATCCTGGGAGAGCGTTTCGTCCGGCTCTACGCCAGCATCAAGCACCACGAGTACGACACCTTTCTCAACGTGATCAGTGCCTGGGAGCGGGAACACCTGCTTTTGAACGTGTGATTTCGGGTCACTGCCGGCATCCATGGCCGGCATGGTCACGGTAGTGCAAAGCGAGCCTGAGCCAAAGCCTGAACATTCCGATCCATCGTTGGTGACTGCTCCTTGGCCTGAAGACGGGGCTTGCGGCTTCCCAAGCCGCAGCGGACAGCATGTCCGTCCTGTGCAAGCCTCCACAAACAGTGACGGACAGCCCTTCCGCATTCATCTCCAGGATCCCCGACCACCGGATGTTCCGGACGGTGTTGATGCCCCGGTCATGCACCCGGCCGCGTGAAACACTACCCACCTGATCCCTGAAACGTCGATGCGCCACAATCCAGCCATTTCGCCCTTCAGGGGATGGAATCATGTCAAATTCCGAGTCTGCCTCTTCAGTTCTTACGGCGCTCTGCCTGAAGTTCCTCGGCCGTGATCAAACCGGAGCAGGTACCGGCATGCCGGGTGAGTTCCGCCAATCGACCGCGGCGATTGTATTCCGCAACCGCAGTGACCACGGCTTCCCGTTTGGTTTTCGCTCCGGAGAAGCGGATGACATCCTCCAGCTCGGAATCCAGAATATCAATCGTCATTTTCATGCTGGGATAATACATAAAAGTTAAAGGTGGGCCAAAAATCTTTCCGACTGTCGGATGACGGCAGGAAAGCGCGGCAAGGACCATACCAAACCAAAGAAACCCTCAAGAACTATCCCGCTTATCAGCGCTTTCGAGGCTTTAGCAAGTCAAGGCATCAGACTGGTGACGGTGTACGGATGACAGAAGTGGCCTTACTCCCACTCCAACTCTTCAAACACGCGCTGTGCGTTGCGCCCCTTCAATGAATCGAAATTTTCCAGGTAGCTGAAGCGGGACTGGTCAATCGTGCCGATCTCCTCCATGCCCTGCCCGTTGTCCATGAACGCCTGGACGGCTTCCCGCAGGAAAACCAGGTAGTCATAGCTGTCGGCCGTTGCCTTGGCAAGATCCGCGGGCATGCCATGCCCGCCAACCACGACCTCCGGCTTCCTGGCTGCCATCGCCTCGAACGCGGTGATCCAGCTGAGGTGAGCGGACTGCGCACCAATACCCAGCATGCGGTCCGTGTAGACGATGTCCCCGGTGAACATGATCCGGTGATCGGGCAGCCATACAAAGCTGTCGCCGGGGGTGTGCGCATGGCCCGCGTGATGGATCTCGATCCTTGTGTCTCCGACCGTCATGACTTTCCGGTCAGCAAAGGTCTCGTCGGCGTACACGGGCTCGGTGCCTGCGAGTCCGTCGCTGCCGACAAGGTCGGTCAGACTGATCAACTGGTCCTGCACCCGGGTCTTCTGGTCAATGACCGCATTTTCATTCGCCACGATGTGTGCGCCCAATTCCTTGAAGTAACCGTTGCCAAGCCAACGATGGTCCTGGCCACCGGTATTGATGACCACCCTGATGGGTTTGTCGGTGATCGCACGCACTGCTTCGTGGATCATCTGTGCACCGTTACGGGTGGCGCCCGGATCGATGAGTACGACACCCTCACTGGTGACGACAACGCCGAAGTTGGCATTGTTTCCCAGGTTCTGCGGGTCACGGTTGGTTGTCGGACCAATCAATGCGAAGACATCTTCGGCGATCTGTTCCGTCTTGAGTACCGGCGCAGCCTGGGCAATACTGGACACGCCGAAAATGCAGAAAACAAAATAATGGATCAATCTGGCCATGGGGTATGCTCTTGTGTTGCTCCCTTGAATCGGCAAGGGACCGGTAGCAGGTCAGTCTGTGGATCTGTTGGATCGGGTGTTCTTTCCTGGGGCGGTCAGCCACCTTGATATGAATTCCATCAGCAGCTTGTCTGTCCGGTGCCCGCCAGCACCGGAGGCGGTCATCTTATGGAGGCCGGTTGCTAAAATGTCCTTCCTCCACTTCGTGAACATTGGCCCGTGTTTCAGAACATGATTGTCTCGAATCCGATCCTGGTGCAGTCTTCCGGACCCAGGTGAATCAATCCGGGACCCTGTCCCGGCAACCGGGTCATTCGGTGCTGCATGGTGCAACAGGTCCTGCCGCCGCATCATAACCGGGCATGCCGGCCGGGCTGAATCCCCCGACTTGGATATTCCGACGCGACCGGAAGCCTGCAAACACCCTGATGTTTCCCATGTCATGAAAGAACCGGTCGTTCCCTGGAACATGCGCAGCTTCTGATCCATGAACTTGCAGACATCGTCCTCCATCCGGTCCTGGCTGGGTGAAGCCCGGGCAGTCGCTACTCTGGCGGCTCCACTGGCCCTGACCCACCTGTCGTACATGGCCATCATGCTGACCGATGTCGTCATGATGGGATGGATCGGCACCGAAGCCCTCGCCGCGGGTTCGCTGGCGCGCGACTTCTACTGGGTTCTCGGTGCCTTTGCGATGGGCGTGCTGACCGGCGCAACGCCGATCATGGCCCAGCACCTGGGCGCCCGCAGGTCCCGGCATATCCGGCCCGTGGTGCGCAACACTGCGTGGCTTGCACTATTGCTGACCATCCCGATCTCCATCGCCGCCTGGTGGTCCGGCCCGATTCTCGTGCTCCTCGGCCAGGAGCCGTTCATCGCCTACTACGGCCAGTCCTATCTCCGTTATCTGCTCTGGGGCCTTCTTCCGTCGCTCCTGTTCGCTGTCCTCACGGAGTTTCTGGCCGCCCACACCCGCCCAAGGGCGGTTTACGTCGTGTCCGTGGTCGGCATCGCGCTGAACGCGCTGCTTGACTACACGTTGATGTTCGGAAATTTCGGCGCACCCAACATGGGGCTTGAAGGTGCCGGCGTGGCAAGCCTCGTGGTCAACTGGTTCATGTTCCTCGTTCTTCTTTGCTTTGTCCTGAACGACCGGCAGTTCCGCCGCTACCGACTTCTCGACCGCCTCTGGAAAATCCAGTGGTCCGGGATGGCCGAAGTGGTCAGGATCGGCAGTCCGATCGCGGTCACCGAGCTTGCCGAGATGGGCCTGTTTTTCGTGACAACCCTGATGATGGGCCTGCTCAGCGTCGACGCGCTGGCAGCCCATGCGGTGACCGCGCAGTGCTATGCCCTCGTCTTCATGATTCCGGTCGGACTGGCCCAGGCGGGCGCTGTGCGGGTCGGACGCTCGGCCGGGGCGCGCGACTCGATCGGCGTCACGCGTGCCGGATGGACTGCAACGGCACTGGCCGGAATCACCATGCTCCTGCCGGCAGTCGTCTTCTGGTTTGGCGGCCGATGGGTGGCGGGACTCATCCTGGATCCGGGCATTCCGGCCAATACCGAGGCGCTCGGCCTGGCGGTACTCCTGCTTGGCGTGGCGGCGTTCTTCATGATTGCCGACGCCGTGCAGATCACGGTGCGCGGCGTGCTGCAGGGGCTCAAGGACACGGCCATGCCCATGGTGATCGCCGTATCCATGAGTTGGGGCATCGGGATTCCCACGGCGGTGGTACTCGGATTCTTCCTGAATCTTGGGGGCCCGGGCATCTGGGCCGGCATGGCGGTCGCCATGACAGGCTCTTCGTGGCTCCTGATCCGGCGTTTCCGACAGCAGGAAGGCCGGTTCATGGCGCCGCTGTGACCGTGGCCAAGTGCGCCAAAGCGGGTTTCCATACCATGTCTCCTCCAGGTTGATACAGACCAAGGGTTTCTCCATCGCATCACTGGCTTCTCGATACCTCGGCATCCGCTCTTCGCTCTTACCAACCTCCGTATCCTCACCGAATTCGAAGCGGGGAACCGTCATTGTCCCGTCCTTCCGGAATCCCTCGTTTTGTCGGCCCAATGGGAATCGATAGAGCGATCATTGACACCACAGCACGCCCCGCAAAGGGGGCGACTTCCCGGACCTTGTCCAACATGCTGGCGATCTCATCATTTCAATCCAATATGCTCCTGCGCGGTGCTCCCACAAGGTGCCCCCACAAGGCTTGCCTGGAATGACCCATTGGGTTATATTTCCCTGGATGCAGACTGCCGTCGAGACCCCAACCTTTACTCGTCAGGCAGAAGATCTGTTCAACGAGGACGAAAAACGGGAACTGATTGACTTCCTTGCGGCAAACCCAATGGCGGGTACCCGAATCCCAGGAACAGGCGGCGTCCGCAAAATACGTTACTCAGCACAGGGCCGTGGCAAGAGGGGCGGCGCACGGGTAATCTACTTTTTCGGAGGAAAAGCCATGCCGGTTTATGCGTTGCTAGTCTACGGCAAGGCCGTTAAAACCGACTTGAGCCATTCGGAACGAAAAACGGTGTCCGCCCTTGTCAAGGAAATCAAACGCGAACAGCGCCGGAGGTATGGTACATGAACGCATTCAAAAATGATCTGATCCAGTCCCTGCATGAAGCGCTGGCCCATGCGAAGGGTGAAGTGCATGCCACCACCCATGCACCCGTCTCTCCGCGCGAGGTACGCAAACAGGCAAAACTCACCCAAGCGCAGATGGCTCCACTGATGGGTATGAGCCTTTCCGGATATCGCAAGTGGGAACAGGGAGCACGCAAGGTAAGCGGGCCTGCGGCGGCGCTTTTGCTCGTCATTCAGAAAGAACCTGAAGCCATCAAACGTGCATTGTTGTCCTCTTGACGACTCTCCGGAAGAGCCGATCCGCCCAACTGTTCACCATCTTTAAAATCCGCGTTCTCCCAATCCGAAGTGACAGCGATGACAAGGTTGATGTTCATGGTCAGCCAACGCCCTCTCCCATGAAATCCGAAAACGCCGGCCAGTTCAGATATCCGAGCGTGTCCCGGGGAATCTTACCCGATGTGCCGAATTCCGTCAGAAGTTGTGCTCTTTTCCAAGAAAACCCCTCCACTGATAACTCGATGGCCGAGTTTGGGACATGAATTTGTTCGGGTAAGACCACTAAGTTTTGATTTTATCAAGGACACGTTAGATCAGAAGTCATTCAAGGTGCACTGATTTTCCTGCCGGACACGAACTTCTTCTCCGAAATACACCATATTAGCGATTGAGGGAACAGGATTCAGCCCAAGATCATTGCAGCGGCACGTTCTCCGATCATCAGGCACGGAGCATTGATGTTGCCGTTGGTGATTCTCGGCATCACGGAGGCATCCGCGACCCTGAGAGCCCCGATGCCGTGCACCCGCAACTGCGGATCCACCACCGACATGTCGTCAACACTCATGCGGCAGGTGCTGCAAGGGTGGTAGGCGCTGTTCGCATTGCCACGTACGTATTCGTCCATCTCCCCCATCCGACGTCGGTTCGGGGGCCCGGGCATCTGGGCCTGGAAGGCGGTTGCCATGACAGGCATTGGGTGGCTCCTGGTCCTGCGTTTCCGACAGCAGGAGGGCCGTTTTGCGGCACAGCTGTGATTCTGCCCGGGAATGCCGTAACTGACTTCACTGCAATGTCCGAGTGCGTTCGAACCGGCCGGAAGTGGTTCGGCCACATCGCTGACTTACCGGTGGCTGCCCCTAGGAATCAGGACCGGATTGCAGGGATGGCTGATCATTGGTATGGCAATGGATACCGCCTCCCGCATTCCAGGACGACAGGATACTGACGAGATGGATATCCCTTCCGGGGAAATAGCCCTGGATTCTAAGACGCGCGGCTTCATCGGTTTTCTCATTGTCGAAACCCCCGGCGATGACAAAACCGTTTCCCACGACCCAATTCATATAGTTCGTATCGAACTGCCGTCCTCCGTGGCGCGCGACACCCTCAATCGGATCGCGGATGACCTTGATGCCGGCCCTCTCTACGGAACTTGCAGCATTGTCATAAACCTGCGCATCGGCACTTGATTCCGGGTTGCATCGTGAATGTTCCGTGCATTGGGGAATGACCATGGTGTACGGATCGATGAATCTGGCGATGCCGTCGATATGGCCCCGGGTCAGGTCACCTTCAGGTATCCCTTCTATGAAAACCACCCTTTCCACGCCGAAATGGCGTTTCAGGTCGTGTTCCGCCTGCTCCTTCGTGTATCCCGGATTGCGATCCGGGTCTCCGAGCGTGCTCCAGTTCAGGACCACCGTGTCGATGCCGTTGAACTCGAGATTTCCCCTCTCGTGGACAATATCAACCCGGTCGACCGGAATTTTCAGGAAGTCCCCTACATGATCAGGTATGCGATTGTCCCTGGAATAGGGGATGTTGGCCCCGAATGCGCCGCCCCATGCATTGAACTCCCAGTTCTGAATGCGCAATCTTCCATCCCTTTCCACATAGACCGGCCCGTTGTCACGCATCCATGCACTGTCATTGGGAAACCGATGCCACACGATCCGGGAATGTTCCGGATCACCCCCGGCATACCTTATGGCTGCCTTGGCGTCGTTTCTCGTTTCCTCTTCGTTGTAGATGATATGGAGCTTCTGATAACGTGGAATGATCTCGGCCAACCTGCCAAAAACAGGTACGAGTTCCTTTTCAAATCCATATGGCCATTGCAGCCATATGGCTTCCTGGCGTTCCCATTCGGCCGGCACCCGGACAGCACCGGCGGATCCGGTCGAATCCGAAGTATTGGTGCCAGACACAGCCAATAGGCATACCGCAAGGATCAGGACTGCCGGATTCTTCAAACCCGGCTCACGGAATCTTGTCCGGAGATTCGGTCACGTTCCTGTGCCCTGCCCATATCGGCTGGATCACTTGCGCCGCCCAGGATCAATGCGGCGGCACGTTCCCCGATCATCAGGCACGGAGCATTGATGTTTCCGTTGGTGATTCTCGGCATCACGGAGGCATCCGCGACCCTGAGAGCCCCGATGCCGTGCACCCGCAACTCCGGATCCACCACCGACATGTCGTCAACACCCATGCGGCAGGTGCCGCACGGGTGGTAGGCGCTGTTCGCATTGCCACGTACGTATTCGTCCATCTTCCTGTCCGACGTCACTTCGGGACCCGGAGAGACCTCGGGGCCCCGGCAGAATTCGAACGCACGTTGGGCCGCGATTTCCCGGGCAATCCGGATGCACTGCCTGAATTCCGCCAGGTCCCGCTCCAGTGCCAGGCCGTTCAGCAGGATTCTCGGCGCATCGAGGGGATCGGCCGAGCGCAGCCGGACCCAGCCCCGGCTGTCGCTTCGTACCGGACCCACGTCGAAGCAGTAACCGTCCTTCCGGGGCGGCGGCGACCAGCCCTCCAAGAAAAAGGGCCAGAAATGGAATTGCAGATTCGGATAACCGACGCCTGCGTCGGTACGCAGGAAACCGCCCACGCGGCTGTGCGGTGTGGCCGCTTCACCGGATTTGAACAGAAACCATTCCATACCCGCCCGAAGGACCCGGTCCCTTCTCAACAGGCCGTTCTTCGACAGCCCCCTGGCAGTACGGTGCTTGACATGCACCTCCAGATGGTCCTGCAGGTTTTCGCCAACCCCGGGAAGATGCAGTTTCGGTTCTATACCGTGACTGCGCAGTTCCCCCGCGGGACCGATGCCGGACAGCATCAGGATCTGGGGAGACTGGAATGCACCCGCGCAGACGATGACTTCGGCATCCGCGTAAACCCGGCCAAGGTCCCCGTGCCGGAGATATTCCACACCGACCGCCCTGGCGTTCTCGATGATCAGGCGGGTCACGTGGGCATGGGCCCGGAGCGTGAAATTCCTCCGGTCCCTGATCGACCGGATGCACGCCGCGGTTGCCGATCTTTGGCCGTTGTCGATGTTTGCGTCGAAAGCGGTCACGCCCTCCTGCTCGGCACCGTTGTAGTCGTCGGCCATCCTGTAGCCGGCCTGGACGGCGGCCTCCAGGTAGGCCTGCTCGAGCGGGTGACTGCCTCGCAGGCGTTCCACCGTAACGGGCCCCCTGTCTCCATGGTACTCATCCCCGCCTCCCCTGTAGGTTTCCAGGGCGCGGAAGTGAGGCAACACGTCCCGGTATGCCCATCCCGCGGCACCCGAAGCGGCCCAACCGTCGTAGTCGAGGCGGTTTCCCCGGACGTAGACCATGCCGTTCAGCGAAGAGGAGCCGCCGATCACCTTGCCCCGTGGCTGGAACAGTCTCCGATGGTTCAGAAAAGGCTCCGGCTCGGTTTCGAAACACCAGTTTCGCGGCCCGCCGGTATAGTTGTTGCGCGAGGCCGCGGGCATTCGGATGGACCAGTGTTCACGGTCCGTGCCGGCCTCCAGCAAAAGGACCCGGTTGGCGGGAGTTTCCGCAAGCCGCATCGCAAGCAGGCCTCCCGAGGAGCCCGCCCCTATCACGACATAATCGAATCTGTCCAAGGCGCCCCCTGCCGGTTCTGCCGCCCGTGCCTACTGCCTGCCGAACGGGCGTCCGCCGGCCCGGAACCTCACAACGTCCCACAGTTGACTCACTGGGCCTGAGCGAGTACATTCC
>VYFG01000100.1 GCA_009842505.1 Gammaproteobacteria bacterium | reverse complement strand
TAGCCTCCGGTCAGGCAGGAACCTGCTTGGCCGGGGAATTTTGCAAGTACCTCCTAACAATGTCAGGGGCACCTCGAATAACCCCTGCTTGAACTGATGCCTTGATAAAATCGGGATTCACCAATAATCCCTGCCAATACCCATGTCCCAGACCGGCCTGTTTGATCTTTCCGCCCGCCAGGAACAACTCTCCCGCAAGGGGGACCCACTGGAACGCCTCAATGAAGTGATTGACTGGGAGGACTTCCGCCCCCTTCTGAAGAAGGTTCGCCCGAAGCCGGGCCCCCAGGGTGGCAGACCGCCGTACGACGGGGTGCTGCTGTTCAAGATGCTGGCGCTGGCGAGCCTGTATGGCCTGTCGGACGAGCAACTGGAGTATCAGGTGAAGGACCGGCTGTCCTTCATGCGGTTTCTGGGTCTGGATCTACAGGACCGTGTTCCGGACGCGACGACGATCTGGCTGTTCCGGGAAGCACTGGGCAGTAAGAGCGGGTTGCTGGACAAGCTGTTCCAGCGATTCGAACGTCACCTTCGCAAGGCCGGCTACGAGGCCCGGGGCGGCCAGATCATCGATGCCAGCCTTGTGGAGGTGCCGACGCTTCGGGGGAAGCCGGACGATGATCATGAGCCGAGGAGCCGGCAGCAGGACCGGGATGCGTATATGGACGCCGCCTCGGTTGCAACCCCTCAACTTTGCGATTCAGCAGTATGGCAACTCGTCGAGCGCGGTCGTATATCAGGCCTCTGATTGAAGCGGCATCACGATGTGCCGCGGCCGGTATGGATATCTGCGGAACAGGTCCAAATCGAAACGGAGGGCTTTGTGCCCGTCGCATCCCCATGGTTTTCCCGTCCCCGGCTGTTCGACTGTTTGCCCCTACTGCCTCTGCGCTCTGTTGAATGGTTGCAACAACCCGGCTTACCGATTACTCGTGGTCAATCCACGATGGTCGGAAAGCCGGGACGGCTCCGGAGTGCTCCCCGGAATCGTTCGGATGCCGATCCGGCCTGCCTTGCAAGCCGCAACGACGATGTTCTCTTGCTCGGCCGTCAGCCCTTGGTCCATGTGTGTTCGGGTGCATACTCATGCTCCAGCGGCTTGGATGCCGGCAGCCTGGGTGTTCAGCCCGCGCCGATAGTCTTCCCCTTTCATCAGCAGCGCCCACATGGTCCTGGCCATCTTGTTGGCCAGTGCAATCGCCGCCTTGATGGTCGGCTTGCGGTCCAGCAGCCGCTGCAACCAAGGATCCGGCTCCTTGCCCCACCGGCTTTTTCTCTGGATCACCGACATCGCACCGGTGACCAGCAACCGGCGTAAATCCCGCTGGCCCATCTTGGACAGCTTGCCGAGCCTTTCCTTGCCCGCGGAAGACCGCTGCTCGGGCACGAGGCCGAGCCAGGCCGCGAAATCCCTGCCGCACTTGAAATCCTCCATGTCCGGGGCGAAGGCCAGGAACGCCAGCCCCGTGATCGGGCCCACCCCCGGGATCGTGCGAAGGCGCCGGATGGTCTCGTCCTCCCGGGCAGCAGCTTGCGCCTGGCTGTCCAATGCAGCAATCCGGGCATCGAACTCCGGGATCTGATTCATGAGCATATCCGCCATCTCCCAAGCCAGGCCGGGAACCCTGGGATCTTCCCGATCCGCCAGTATCGCTTCCAGGGTCTTGACGTTGGCCCGCTCCTTCGGCGCCACCAGGCCGTACTCCGCCAGCAGTCCCCGCAGGGCGTTGATCGTCTGGGTTCTCTGACGCACCAACAGGTCCCGCACCCGGAACAGCATCGCCCGGGCCTGCTGGTCCTCGGTCTTCACCGCGACGACCCGCATCGTCGGGCGGGAGGCCGCCTCCGAGATCGCCTCCGCATCGGCCATGTCGTTCTTGTGCCGCTTGCGGAACGGCTTGACATAGGCGGGCGGCAGGATGTGGACCCGGTGGCCCAGCTGCCGGATCTCCCGCGCCCAATGGTGGGAGCCACCGCAGGCCTCCACCGCCACCAGGCAGGCAGGCTGCCTTTCCAGAAAGGGGAGCAGCTTCTTCCGCGTAATCCGCTTGCGGAAGGCCACCGAGCCATCTTCATAGGCCCCGTGGAGCTGGAAGAGGTTCTTTGCCAGGTCAATGCCGATGATGCTAATCTTTTTCATGGATGTCGTCTCTCGATGATGGAATGTGCAATGCCAGCCCCGCTGGCACCTGCTTCACTATGAAGCAGTCGAGAGGCGGCGTCCATTCCATCGAAACCGGAGCGGTTCCTGACATCGGAGGAGCTGGCCTCTCTCGGACGGACCCTGGACATCGCCCCCGCGCAGGGCCTCGCCACGCTGCATGCCACCACGGCCATCCGGCTCCTGGTGCTGACCGGATGCCGGAGGAACGAGATCCTGGAACTCCATTGGGAAGACGTGGACTTCGATGCGGGGGAGTTCCGGCTGCGGGACAGCAAGTCGGGGCCAAGGATGGTCCCCATGCCCCCCGCGGTGGCGGAGGTTTTTATCGAACTGAGACGGGCGCTTGAGACAGAAGAGACGAAAGCTCCGGGCGGGAAGAAAATACCTTCCGGATTCAGGAACAGTCCGTGGGTCTTTCCCGGCATCCGCACCCGATCGCACATGGTCAACCTGAACGCCGGCTGGCGGCGCACCCGGCAACATGCGAACCTGGAGGACGTGCGGCTTCACGACCTTCGGCATACCTACGCCTCCCGGGCGCTTTCCCTCGGGGAGGGCCTGTCGATGATCGGCAGATTGCTCGGCCACCGGGACATCGGTTCGACCGCACGGTACGCCCACCTGGCCCGGGAGTCGGTGCGGAACTCGACGGCCAAGGTCGCCGAGAGCATCGCCACCGATACCTTTATGGCTTCAGCCGGCAGGTCGGAAGAGATATCAACCGGGGATATCACTGAGGGCAATGGCGGAAACCGGAGTATTTCCACCGTCACTGGCAAAGGCAGGAAAAAGGCGGCCTGATGGAGAACATGAAAAAGATCAACATATCGAGGAAGGTGGTGGAGGGATTGCCGGTGTCCGGCCGGGAGGCGGTGTACTGGGACCGGGAGCTTTCGGGCTTCGGAGTCCGTGTGTATCCGACGGGCTCGAGGATGTACCTGGTGCAGACAAGATCGAAGGGGAAATCACGGCGGATCACCATAGGGCGGCACGGTCTGGTGTCGGCCGACCAGGCCCGGACCGAGGCCGCCCGGATGATCGCCACGATCAAGGCAGGCGGCCACCCGGTTTCTTTCAAGCATGGTAACGGTACACTCCAGGAGGATGTGGGGCCCACCGTCGCCGAGGTGGCGGAGCGCTTCATGCGGGAGCATGTGCAGGTGCGCTGCGGGTCCGCCACGGAAGTGAAGTATCGCCACCTGCTGGACCGCCACATACTCCCGGCGCTGGGAACCCTGCGGTTGGGAGAAATCGGCCGGGAGCAGGTCGCCTCCCTCCAGTACCGCCTTCACGAAACCCCCCACGCAGCCAACCAGGTGGTCACGCTTCTGTCGCACCTGTACAGGACAGCGGAAGGCTGGGGCATCACCACTGAGGGCGGGAATCCCTGCCGGTTCGTCCGGAAGTATCCCGAGCCGGGAAGGGAGCGGTTTCTTTCCGAGGAGGAATTCCAGAACCTGGGCAGGGCATTGGACGAACTCGAAGCCGAAGGAAAACTCTGCCCCACCGCCGTGGCGGCTTTTCATCTTCTGATGCTGACCGGGTGCAGGAGGAACGAGATCCTCACGCTGCGATGGGAGGATGTGGACCTGGAGGTCGGAGAGATCCGCCTCAAGGACGCCAAGACCGGGCCGAGGCCGGTGGCGCTCTCCCCATCGGCGGTTTCGATTCTCGAATCCCTGCGCGGTGATGCGCGGTCGGACAATCCCTGGGTGATCGCCAGCCGCAGGGGAACTACCCGCCTCGCCGGGCTGAGCCGGTACTGGGGACCCGTACGGGAACGGGCCG
The DNA here is from genome assembly GCA_009842505.1 of Gammaproteobacteria bacterium. GTDB lineage: Bacteria > Pseudomonadota > Gammaproteobacteria > Arenicellales > Poriferihabitantaceae > VYFG01. The sequence continues at coordinate 3,225 of VYFG01000100.1, read as the reverse complement.
GCCTCAGGGACGTCCGCATCCACGACCTGCGCCACAGCTTCGCGTCCCGGGCCCTGGCGCTGGGGGAGGGCCTGCCGATGATCGGCAGGCTGCTGGGCCACCGGAAGATGCAGACCACGGCCCGGTACGCACACCTAGCGCAGGACTCGGTGAAGGAGGCGGCAGGGCGGGTGGCGGAGAGTCTTCAGGCGGACCTGGCTGGGGGATAATCCGGTTTATCCCGGGTTTGTCTGGGGGTTTCTCAGGGAGTATAGATCCCGCGCCACGACCTGCCGCATCATCGGCAGTCGGGTTTATCGTCACGGGAAGCAATCATGAGCGGAAAATCCCATCTGGTCCGGTCTGATATAGTTGTCGAGACTTGGGAGAATCAACAAGTTGTGGCCGTCCGGATACGGCAGCACCATGTTGAGGTCGACGGGATCCAGTACCGGTCCTTCATGGCGGCGTCCCTGACCGTGAGGATCTTAGAGGAAGGCGACCACGGCAACAAGGCTGCCCGCGGCAGATGCAAAGGGGAAGGCAGGGTGGAATGGAAAGGCAAGGTGTTTGTGCTTGGGCCGGTGTATTGATGGGAATTCATGTGTATTAGTCGATAATCCACAAGTATCTGCTATCAAACCATGATTTAAGATCCGCTTCAGAAACTCATGTAAATTTCTTTCTTGTTAACCTATGCAGGCGCTCCAAACAAACGGTACGTCCACCGCAGGTTTTTTCGTAAACTGCTAGTCCAGGTTTCCGATAGAGAACATCGCCTTGACCGATCAATCAGAGCGGATTCCTGTACAGGAAGACTACCTTTCTGCCCTTGGACGGGCCACTTACAATTTTTCCTATTTGGAATGGGGAATCATCTGGCTCACGGAGACATTGCAACCAGGATTCCTACAAGTGTCCTCAACCATGACAGCCGGAAAGATTGCAGAGCGTTTTTCTAGTGTCGTGGAAGAACTTGATGATACTGAGCCGGACAAGCATCGACTCAAGAAACTCGCAAAGGATTTCAGCGACCTAGTACCCATCCGAAACAGTCTCATCCACGGTAATCCATATACTGCTCTGAGCGGCGAGCAGAGACTGCTCTACGATGGCAGACATGGACGAAAAGACTGGACTATAGATTCCATGAGAAATTTTTCGTCACGGACCGCTACTGCAAGTATTGAGGCAGGAGAAATACTCCACAATGGACGCCTTCAACACTACCATGATGCTGAAACCTGAAAGGCCATTCAAACCTGTTTGTCAGAATGCCCGGGCAAATTCTCAGCAAAAAACCGTGGGTATGTTTGACGATATTGTCACATTGTCAGAGCATATTCTCGAGGGCAACTATCGCTCCTATGGATAACAGGAAGCATTTTCTGTATTCGACATTCCTCGAGAAGCCCATCGAGCACCTGCTTGTAGGAGCGCTGCTCAAGCAATCATGTGTGACAGTAACGACACCTGGAGAACGCCTTTTCTTATTCTGGATAAAAATTGGATATCACTTTAAGTCGAGTCGCCGAATATGTATTCAAAACGGATTCCGGCGGTGGCCGTCCATGATCCGGCAGCGTGTTGGCGCCACCCACTCCGCTCTGTCCCGATCGGGCTTGGCCCCGTTTCAATCTCGTAAGCTATTCGCAATTGGACTCAGTCAATTCGGGACCGTGAAAGCGTACGGATTATAGTCCGCTCTAGCTGCATCCAGCCGGAAACAGCCGTCGCTGGGCGGGGTCCACGACACACTGCACTTAGGCCAAGTCAACCCGCCGGCTGTTACGGTATGCGCGGGCGGCGGTTCACCAGGTAAACCCCGACGCTGACTATGGCCAGAGCCCACAGCACGGAGGACGTCAGACGCTCCCCCAGGATCAGCCAGCCGAATATCACGCCAAAAGCCGGGGTAAGAAAACTGAACGACGCCATGTCCGCGGCGGGATACACCGACAGCACCCAGAACCAGACCAGGAACCCGAGGCAGATCACCACCAGCACCTGGAAGGCCACCAGCCAGGCCGTCAGCGCGGTGAACTGCCGCACCGGGTTGCCGACCAAGGCGGCGGCAGCCATCAGGATGATCGCCGACACCACGAGCTGGTACAGGAGCTGCATTTCCGGGCAGGCCCTGGAAAGGCTGGTGGTGCGGGCCACGAGGATGATGCCCGCCCAGAACACGGCGGCGACGAGGCAGTAGAGATCTCCGCGCAGGGTGGGGCGCAGCGTGTCGAAATGGTCGGACATTGCAACCACGACCCCCGCTACCGCGAGAACAAGCCCGGCCAGCCGGACCAGGGTCAGGTTTTCCCCCGGAATCATGAAGTGGGCCCCGACGGCCGCCCAGAACGGCATCGTGTAGAAGAATACCGAGGCACGGGCCACCGTGGTGTGGTCCAGCGCCTGGAAAAGCAGGAGAAATTCGCTGGCGAAGAAAACGCCGGCAAGGATTCCGGGGCCAAGACTGCCGTCACGCAGCGTCAGCCAACGGCGGAAGGCCACCGCCACCAGGAAAACCGGGAGAATGGCCAGGGCGGAACGCAGCCCGGCCTGGAACACCGGCTGCAGCCCGGCATTGGTCACCTTCACCACCACCTGGTTGAGACCCATCAGCGCCGAGCAGAAAATCAGGAGCCCCGCGCCCAGCCCGTCGATACGCTCGCGCCGCCGGGTAACCGGTAAACTCCTGGCCGTGTCGTTCAAGGTTGCCCGGAATACATGCCGAAACCGTGTTCGGCTTCCTGGAGCAGGACCGTCGCGATCACCGTGGACAGCAGCCTCGCAATCGGGACGACCGGATACGGAATGCCGAAAGTTTCGGTAATATCCTTGCCGCAGTCACCGAAAAAGTTGTCGACCACGCCTCCTATCCCCAAGGCAACATCCCCGAAAGCAAATGCGAGGGCGGTATTTCCATCACAGTACCGGTGGTTGATACAGGCAGGAACCAGGACAAAAGTCTATGGAAAGAAAGCCCGATGGAGGTCACAGGCGCATGGATCGGCAGAAACCGGACACCCTTCCGCCTCTGCAAGCAGGATCGTCAATGCCGCCAAATCAGGTATCAGACAAGTCGGCACCATGCCCCGGCACAGTCCGGGGGATGCGACCCTGGAAAACCGATAATGGGGCATCAACCAGAGATCCCGTGGCCCGCGAGGATCCGGTAAGCCTATTCATCATCCACTCCCGAACCCAGAAACATCTCCAGGATCCGGGCGTGACCGAATGCCTGGCCGC
>VYFG01000042.1 GCA_009842505.1 Gammaproteobacteria bacterium | reverse complement strand
CCTCCGGTCAGGCAGGAACCTGCTTGGCCGGGGAATTTTGCAAGTACCTCGGAGGAAAGTTACATGAGTAAAGACGTAAAGCAACCCTCGCGCCGGAAATTCCTGAAAGGCGCTGCCGTGGGCACTACCGCAGCGGTCGCCGCGGTTCCCTATCTTGCCCAGGCCCAGACGGTGCTCAAGGTGCAGGCTGCCTGGGGCGGTGGTATTTTCCTGGAGTTTGCCCAAGACTACGTCAACAAGGTCAACGAAATGTCCGGCGGATCGCTGAAGATCGACCTGCTGGCAGTCAACTCGGTGGTCAAGACTGCCGAAATGCAGACCGCGGTACACAAAGGTGTCCTGGACGGGGCCCACCTGGTGACGGCCTACTGGTATTCGAAGAGCCCGGCGGCCTCCCTGTTCGGCACCGGCCCCTGCTTTGGCTGGAACGCCAACCAGCTGCTGGGCTGGATCAAGTACGGCGGAGGAAATGAACTCTATTACGAACTGATGGATGCCCTGAAGCTCGACCTGGTGGGATTCTTCAACAGCCCGATGCCGGCGCAGCCCCTCGGCTGGTTCAAGGAACGGATCAATGACTCCAGCCAGATGAAGGGTCTCAAGTACCGCACCGTGGGACTGGCGGCGGACGTGCTCCAGGAAATGGGCATGTCGGTGGTTCAGCTTCCGGGTGGTGAAATCCAGCCGGCGATGAAGAGTGGCCTGATCGACGCTGCCGAATTCAACAATCCGACCTCGGACAAGGATTTCGGCATGCAGGACGTCTCGAAGCATTACCACCTCGGCAGCTTCCACCAGAGCCAGGAGGCCTTCGAGGTCATCTACAACAAGAGTCTGTTCAACAAGCTCTCCGCGGAGCACCAGAAGATCCTTGAATACGCATCGGAGGCGGCTTCCACGGACTTCACCTGGAAATACCAGGACCGTTACTCCAACGACCTCATCTCACTTCAGGATGAGTACGGCGTCAACGTCTACAAGACGCCGGATTCGGTCATGCAGGACCAGCTCAACGCCTGGGACGTGGTCTCTGCCCGCATTGCGGAGGGGGATCCCTTCTTCGCCAGGGTGATCGAGTCGCAGATGGCTTGGGCAAAGCGCGTGGTGCGTTACGAACTGCTGAACGCGCCCAACTACGCCGGTGCCTACGAGCATTACTTCGGCAGCCTGACCTGACCGGGAGGCAATCCAGTCCGGGCCGGCCCTTGCCGGCCCGGATTCGATGGACCGCAAGGCGGCGCCCCCTCGATAACGTGAACTCTACCCCGCTGTCCGGTCGAGAACGCAATACACCATGAACAAGTTTCTTCACTTTGTGGACAGTCTCAGCGTCTGGGTGGGCAAGTGCTTCGCCTGGTGCATTGTTGTCCTGACCTTCGCCACCTGCTACGAGGTCTTCGTCCGCTACGTGCTGAACGCACCCACGGTCTGGGCGTTCGACATGAGCGTCCAGATGTACGGTTCGCTATTCGTGATGGCGGGCGCCTATGCCCTCGCCCAGGATGCCCATGTCCGGGGCGATGTGCTCTACCGCCTGATGACCCAGAGAACCCAGGCCACCGTTGACCTTGTCCTTTACATCATCTTTCTTCTGCCGGCGGTCTTCGCCCTGACCTGGTACGGTTACGGCTTCGCAACGGATTCCTGGTTCTACAAAGAGGTGAGCTGGAGCAGTCCAGCGCGGATACAGATCTATTTTTTCAAGACGCTGATCCCGGTTGCCGGTGTCCTGATTTTCCTCCAGGGCCTGGCGGAATCCATCCGCTGCATCATGTGCATCCGCGATGGCTACTGGCCAAAGAGGATGCATGACGTCGAGGAGACGGAGGACATGATGATCCACCAGCAGGAAGACCTCGAAAAAGAACACCACTGATTGCGCGCCGACATGACTGACCCCCAAATCGCCATCCTGATGCTGGGCCTTTTCATCTTCACGGTCCTGCTGGGATTTCCCATCGCCTTCACCCTGCTGGCCATGGGTCTGGCTTTCGGATACTACGCGTACTATGACGAACTTCGGATGGATACGATCTTCGACAACCGTATTTTCGATCTCACGGTCCAGAACACGTTTTCCGTGATGTCCAACGACGTGCTCGTGGCGATCCCGCTGTTCCTGTTCATGGGGTACGTGGTGGAGCGCGCGAATATCGTCAACCGGCTGTTCTTTTCCCTGCAGCTCGCTGCCCGGCACCTGCCGGGATCCATGGCAGTGGCGGCCCTGATGACCTGCGCCATATTCGCCACTGCCACCGGCATCATCGGCGCGGTGGTCACACTGATGGGGATGCTGGCCTTTCCCGCGATGCTGAAGGCGGGCTACAACAACAGTTTTGCCTCCGGGGTGATCTGCGCCGGCGGCTGTCTCGGCATCCTGATACCGCCAAGCATCATGCTGATCGTCTATGCGGCGATCGCGGAACTCTCCCCGTTGCGCCTTTACGCCGCGGCGATGTTTCCGGGACTGATACTGGCCGGGTTCTACATGTTCTACGTCATCATCAGGGCTTCGCTGAATCCCTCGTTGGCACCCAAACCCAAGGAGGAGGACGTGCCGTCGGCGGCGATGATCCTGGTACAGGTCGTGACCTCCGTGGTGCCTCTTGCAGTTCTCATCATGGCGGTGCTGGGCTGTATTCTGCTGGGTCTGGCCACGCCGGCTGAGGCTGCGGGTGTGGGTGCGATGGGGGGCCTGGTCCTCGCCCTGGTCTACCGCTCGCTCACCTGGGAGCGTTTCAAGGAATCGGTGTTTCTCACGGCCAAGACCTCCGCCATGGTCTGCTGGCTCTTTGTCGGGTCATGGACCTTCGCCTCGGTATTCTCCTACCTGGGAGGACATGCCCTGATCGAGGATTGGATCATCAGCATGAGTCTTGGCACCGTGGGCTTCCTGATCCTCGCGCAGATTGTCATCTTTCTCCTGGGGTGGCCCCTGGAGTGGACGGAGATTCTCATTATCTTCGTGCCGATCTTCCTGCCGATGCTCGACACTTTCGGGGTGAACCCGTACATGTTCGCCATGCTGATTGCGCTCAATCTGCAGACATCGTTCCTGACGCCGCCCATGGCCATGTCGGCCTACTACCTGAAGGGGGTGGCACCGCCGCATATCCAGCTGATCGAGATTTTCCGGGGCATCATGCCCTATCTGGGAATCGTGATCATGACCATGGTGCTGGTCTATGTCTTTCCCGAGATCGCACTGTGGCTGCCCGACTATTTCTTCGGCAAGATTCCCTCCTGACCGGGATACTGAATCCAGTCCATCGCCATGTCCCTGCATTCATTGGGTCTGTGCCAGGCGTCCGAGATGCTTGCCACCGGCACCATTTCCACCAGGGAACTGGTGGATGACTGCCTCGCACGAATAGAGGCCTTCGACTCCGGTATCCATGCCTGGGCCTGGTTGGATCCCGAACATGCCAGGCGCCAGGCGGACCGGCTGGATGACGATCGGCGCCGCGGAAGGGCGCTCGGGCGGCTGCACGGGATCCCCGTCGGCATCAAGGATATCATTGACACCGCGCTGATCCCGACGGAGCATGGATTCCCCCTGTTCGAGGGTCGGGTTCCCCGCAGGAACGCGGTGCTGGTGGACAGGCTGCAGGAACAAGGGGCGGTCATCATGGGCAAGACCGTCACCGCCGCACTGGCAACGTTCATGCCCGGTAAAACCGCCAATCCCCACAACCCGGCCCATACGCCCGGCGGCTCCAGCAGCGGCAGCGCCGCAGCGGTCGCCTCCTACATGGTGCCCGGAGCCGTGGGTACGCAGACCAACGGCTCGGTTATCCGTCCGGCGGCGTTTTGCGGCACGGTGGGATTCAAGCCGAGCTATGGACTGATCTCGCGCACCGGCGTACTGCGCCAGTCGCCATTCCTCGATCAGGTCGGGGTGTTCGCGCGTTGCGTGGAGGATGCCGCCCTGCTCGCCGAGGTGATGATGGGTGCAGACCCCGAGGACGCCTCCACGGCAGGCAGCGGGGGTATTCCGCCACTGCTTTCCGTCTGCAGGTCGGAACCACCGGTAACCCCCCGGTTCGCTTTTCTGCGGACCGGCCGTTGGGGTCAGCTGGAGGGAAGCTCGAGAGCAGGCCTGGAGGAAGTGGTGGACGCCCTGGGTGACCGTGTCACCGAGATCACCATGGGGCCAGCCTTCGATTCTGCCTGGCAGGCTCTGGATACTGTCAATGCAGCCGAAATGGCCACATGGTATGGGCCGATTCACGACAAGGGAAGCCAGTTCTTTGAGCCGCTGGTGGAAGACATGATGACCCGCGGGCAAGAGATCGCCGCACGGGACTACATCAATGCCATGGAGTCCCGCCCGCTCCTGGTCAGTATCCTGGATGAATACTTCGATGAATATGATGCCATCATCACGCCCGCAGCACCGGGTGAAGCCCCCAAGGGACTTGAGGCCACGGGCAACCCGATGTTTTCCACGCCGTGGACGTTCTGTGGCGTGCCCGCGCTGACACTGCCCCTGTTGCAGGGCGAGTCCGGCCTCCCGGTCGGCGTGCAGCTCGTGGGGCAATTCAGGGACGATGCCCGTCTGCTCCGTACGGCTAGGTGGGTGATGCAGGCTCTGGACGAAGACGAATGAGGTTTACCCGGCGACCCCGATCAGCGATGATAGGCAATTGTGAACGCCATGAAAAATGAAGTAATCGCCGGATTGATCGGCATGATCCTGCTCAGTTCCTTTCTTCTGGGCTTGGCAGGCTCCATCGGAAAACCCCCCTTCTGGGTGATTGTCGTGATGGTTCTGTCAGGTGCCTGGCTTGCCTGGTACCAGGATACGGTGAAAAATCCCGACGCGGAATAGGCACGGCAATCATCCCGCCGGCCCGGAGGATGCGTTCAGGTCACCCGATCCGCGGGCTCCCGCCCGGCGAATATGGCATCCAGGTTGTCGAGCGCGCGAAACCCCATTGCATCTCTTGTTTCCACGGTAGCGCTGCCCAGGTGCGGCAGGACAAAGACATTGCCGAGTTCGCGGTACGCGGGATGGATTCCGTCCGGTTCACCGTTGAAAACATCGAGCCCCGCCGCCCTGATGCGGTCGCTCCCCAGGGCTTCCACCAGCGCTTCATCGTCCACTACGGCGCCACGGGCGGTATTCACCACGATGGCGCCGTCGGGGAGCTGCCCGATCCGCTCCGCGTTCAACAGTCCCCTTGAGTCCGGATTGTTCGGACAGTGCAATGACAGGACATCGCTCACGGACAGAAGGCTTTCCAGGGTCTCATGGTAGATAGCGCCCTGTTCCGCCGCCGGGGCCAGCCGGCGACGGTTGTGATAGTGGATTTCCATGTCGAACCCCCGGGCGCGTCTTGCCGCCACCTGGCCGACCCGCCCCATACCCACGATGCCGAAGCGCTTGCCGGTGACCTGAGTGCCAAGCATGAAGGTGGGACTCCAGTCATGCCACAGATCCTGCCGTACCATGTGGAATCCTTCACCCGCCCGGCGGGCCGCACCAAGCATGCAGAGCATGGTGATTTCCGCGGTGGCATCGGAGAGCACGTCAGGAGTGTTGGTCACCACGATCCCCTTGCTTCCGGCCGCTTCCAGGTCGCAATGATCCACTCCCACGGAAAAATTGACGATGGCCCGAACGCTATCCGGAAGCTGTCCGATAACCGCCCGGGTGAAGTGTTCCGTGTGGCAGCAGACGATGGCGTCCACGCCGTCTGACTGGTCCACCAGTTCCGCATCGTCGTACAGCCGGTCATCCCCGTTGAGGATACATTCGTAATCCCGGGCAATTCGCGCTTCCACCGCCGGAGGCAGCTTGCGGGTCACCAGGATGACGGGGCTTGTTTTCTTGCCGTTCATGTACTCAGTTCCCCGAGCATAAGTTGTCTGATGTCCGGTTCCCCGGCATCGGCCGCCCGGCCGCCACGTGTCCTTGGAGCAGGATCGCACCTTCTGACTTCTTCACGATCAACGGCGGATGAGTGGTACACGGGATGCCCCCCGTCGTTCACACAGGCCAGTAAGGCAAAGGCGCCACGCCGGACAGAATCCAGTGCCTGTTCGTGGTCTTCATACGCGAAATTCTCCGAAACGCACATCAGTGTCAGCCATGATCGAAAGCCGCAAGCTTAACGGCACGCCCCTGCTTTGCCTAGGGCGCCTGGCCTGATTTGTGAAACGCACAGTGCAGGCATCCATGTCGCCGGCGCCGACATGGCCGGACTCCGGGCATCCGCATCATGAAAAAGAAACCGTCTGTTCGGGTTAGAATCCCAGCACCGGTCAGCCACCCGACGTTTTTCCATGCCGCAGCCCACACGCACCAGGTTCGATACCCTGGCTCTACATGCAGGCCAGGTGCCGGATCCCAGGACCGGTGCCCGTGCCGTTCCCATCTACCAGACCGCGAGCTACGTCTTTCGTGACAGCGAGCATGCCGCGTCCCTGTTCAACATGGAAAGGCCGGGGCACGCGTATTCCCGGCTGTCCAATCCAACGGTGTCGGTGCTCGAGGAACGTGTCGCCGCGCTTGAGGAAGGTGTTGGAGGCATCGCCACAGCCAGCGGCCAGGCCGCACTCCATCTCGCCATTGCCACGCTGATGGACGCGGGATCGCATATCGTGTCATCCAGCGCGATTTACGGCGGCAGCCACAACCTGCTGCAGTACACCCTTCCCCGCTTCGGGATTACGGCCACATTCGTATCCCCCCGGGATGTCGACGCGATCCGGGCCGCCATCCGGCCGGAAACCCGGATGATCTTCGGGGAGGTGTTGGGCAATCCGGGAAACGATGTCCTGAACCTGCCGGTCGTAGCCGAACTGGCCCACGAACATGGTATTCCGCTGGTCATCGATTCCACGTTCACGACACCCTATCTGATCCGGCCGTTTGATTACGGCACGGATATCATCATGCATTCCGCAACCAAGTTCCTGTGCGGCCACGGGACCGTGATCGGTGGTGTTCTGGTGGACAACGGCCGCTTCAACTGGGAGCAAAGCGGCAAGTTCCCCACCCTCAGCGATCCCTATGAGGGGTTCCACCAGATGTCCTTCGACGAGGAATCCTCCACCGGTGCGTTTCTGCTGCGGGCGAGGCGGGAGGGGCTGCGGGACTTCGGTGCCTGCATGAGTCCCACCACGGCATTTTATGTTCTCCAGGGGCTCGAGACGCTTTCGGTCCGCATGGACCGCCACGTGGCCAACACCCGCAGAGTGATCGAGTTTCTCCAGGACCAGGACGCGGTGGAGAACGTCAGTTACCCGGAATTGCCGGAACATCCGGACTATCACCTCGCCCAATCGCTGCTGCCGCGAGGGGCGGGCGCGGTTTTCAGCTTTACCCTCAAGGGCGGCCGCGAGGCCGGGAGGGTATTCGTCGAGAGCTTGCAGATCTTTTCCCACCTTGCCAACGTTGGCGACGCCAAGAGCCTGGTCATCCATCCGGCAAGCACCACCCACTACCGGATGAGCGAGGCTGACCTGCTGGAAGCCGGCATCAGCCCCGGCACCATCCGTCTTTCCATCGGCCTCGAGGATGCGGATGACCTGCTGGAGGATCTTTCCCGGGCGATTCACCGGTCCCGCAAGGCGGCTTCCTGAACACACCTGCGACGATGAAACTGAGCCTGGAACAGCAGCAGTACTATGCCTACACGGCGTCGAGGGAGGTGGACCCCGCCCTTGATACTGTGATCTTCGTCCACGGGACCGCCATGGATCATTCGGTGTGGTGTCACCAGAGCCGGTTCTTCGCCTACCATGGATACAATGCCCTGGCCATTGACCTGCCGGGTCATGGACAGAGCGATGGGGACTCCATGGACAGCATAGAGGGTTACGCCCGATGGCTGAACGAATTGATGGGCCCGTGGCTTGGCCGTAGGCATCACCTTGTAGGTCACAGCATGGGCTCGCTGATCTGCCTCGAGGCCGCCGGCGATCGCCACGCCAAGGCGCCGCTGCTGGCATCGCTTTCACTGGTCGGGTTCTGTTTCCCCATGACGGTTGCGCCGGTTCTCCTGGATGCTGCCAGGGACCGGCCGGAAGAGGCCTATGCCATGATGACACAGTGGAGTCATGCGTCTCCTATCGGCGGGGAACCCAATCCCGGGTTCTGGTCCACCGGCAACCAGTACCGGCTGATGGAAAACAGCCGTCACGGGGCGGTGTTTACCGACCTCACCGCCTGCAACACCTATCAGGGTGCACCGGGAGCCCTGGAGGGGACGAACTGCCCCATCCTGTTCCTGAGCGGCATACAGGACCGGATGGCGCCCTGCAAGCTGGCGAAGAGGACGGCGGATGAGCATCCCAGCGCCGAGATCGCCCTGCTGCCTGACTGCGGGCACAATCTGATGTCGGAAAGCCCCGATGGTGTGCGGGATGCATTGATCAGGTTCATACGTGAAAATCCATGATCCCCTACAAGGACGAGAATCCCACCCACCATGTCCCCTGGGTTACCTACAGCCTGATCATCCTGAACGTGCTCGTCTGGGTGCTGGTCCAGGGTATGGGCACCCAACCCGCCCTGGTGGAATCGGTCTGCCGGTTCGGTGCCATACCGGGCGCCTTGCTGGGCGCCGCGCAGGACTGGACCGGTGCCGCCGGCTATTGCCCGCCGGTCTCCCAGGGCTGGTTCAATGTCATCAGTTCCATGTTCATGCACGGCGGCTGGCTACACCTCATCGGCAACATGTGGTTCCTCTGGATCTTTGCCGACAATATCGAGGACGCCTTGCGACCCTTCCGCTTCATCGTGTTCTATCTCCTCGGCGGCATCGCGGCAGTGGCCGCCCAGATGGCTGCGGACCCGGGGAGTATGGTTCCCATGGTGGGTGCCTCGGGTGCAATCGGCGGCATCATGGGCGCCTATGCGCGGCTGTATCCTCGGGTGCCCGTCCATATCGCCATCATCCTCGGCTATTTCGTGATGCGGCGAACCATTCCCGCTGTCTGGATGCTGGGAATCTGGCTGGCGCTGCAGGCCCTGAGCGCCTTTGCCACCATCGGGGCGGGCCAGCAGGGGGGGATCGCGTTCTGGGCCCATATCGGTGGTTTCGTGGCAGGATTCCTGCTGATTCGACTGTTCCACATTCCCCGGACGATTCCCGGACGGGAGGTATGAGTCATGCATGATGCGGACAAGATTCTGCTGCCCAGATGGACGATCCCGGTCGCCGGGGGGAAGAATTCCGACCCTGCCACGGTGCTTGAGGACCACGCCGTCGTCATTGTAGGGGACCGCATCGCCGAGGCGGGAGCACGTTCGGAGGTGCTCGGCGCCTGGGAATCCGCCGAGATGGTGGAGCTGGATGACCACGTCCTCATCCCCGGACTGGTCAATGCCCATACCCACGCCGCGATGACCCTGCTGCGCGGATTCGCGGACGACCTGCCGCTGATGCGATGGCTCTCCGAGTACATCTGGCCGACCGAAGCCCGCTGCGTGGACCGGGACTACGTGGCTGTGGGCACCGACCTTGCCATGCTGGAGATGATTCGCGGCGGCACGACATGTTTCCAGGACATGTATTTCTTTCCCGACACGGTGGCCGCCCGTGCAGAAGCGGCGGGCATGCGTGCAACCGTGGGAATGATCGCGATCGAGTTCCCCACGGCATGGGCCGCCACGCCCGAGGAATACATCGAAAAAGGTCTGGAAACCCGGGATGCACTGCGGCATTCCAGGCTGGTGAATGCGGCCTTCGCTCCGCATGCCCCCTATACCGTCAGCGACAAGACCCTGGAGAAGATCGCCACCCTGGCGGAAGAACTGGACTGTCAGGTGCACATGCATGTTCACGAAACCGAGCACGAAATCAGCGAATCCATCGCCCGCTTCGGCGTCCGTCCGCTGGAGCGGCTGGACCAGCTTGGACTGGTGAGTCCGCGTCTCGCAGCGGTCCACATGACCCAGCTGCTGGACATGGAAATCGAGTCCGTCGCCTCCCACGGGATCAGCGTGATCCACTGCCCCCAATCCAACCTGAAACTCGCAAGCGGGATGTGCCGGGTGGCGGACCTGCTTAGGGCGGACGTCAATGTCGCCATCGGCACCGACGGCGCCTCCAGCAACAACGATCTGGACATGCTGTCCGAGATGCAGACAGCGTCCCTACTGGCCAAGGGCATTGCCGGCGACCCTTACGCCATGAACGCGGCGCAGTCTCTCTGGGCGGCCACCATGGGCGGTGCCCGCGCGCTCGGCATGGAAGACCGGATCGGGTCCATAGAACCCGGAAAGTTCGCCGACCTGGTGGCCATTGATCTGTCCGTTGCCAGGTCCCTGCCGGTCTACCACCCGCTCAGTCAGGTGGTCTATGGCTGTGCGGGCGACCAGGTCAGCCATGTCTGGATCGGCGGATGCCAGGTTCTCGACAGCGGTTCGTTCACCCGGCTGGAAAAGGACCGTGTTCTCGCCGATGCAAGCCAATGGGGTTTGAAGATCGCCCGGCAGCCCCCATCCTCCGGAACATGAGTGCACGAGTCCAGGCAGACGGGATCCCGCACGAAAACGTGGATGCGGCGGAGATCGACAAGTTCGAGGAACTTGCCAGCCGATGGTGGGATCCGGAAAGCGAGTTCAAGCCGCTGCACCTGATCAACCCCCTGCGCCTGGGATTCATCAATGCGCGCACGCCGCTTCATGGACTGCGCGTCGTGGATGTGGGATGCGGGGGCGGAATACTGAGTGAGGCCATGGCCCTGGCGGGCGCCAGCGTCACGGGCATCGACATGGGCGAGGCCCCGCTCAAGGTGGCCAGGGCACACGCCATGGAAAGCGGCGCAGAACTGGAATACCGTAAGATGACGGCCGAGGCGCTGGCCGAATCGGACGCGGGCGCGTACGACGTCGTTACCTGCATGGAAATGCTCGAGCATGTACCGGACCCTGCCAGTGTCGTATCGGCCTGCGCCGCCCTGATCAAGCCCGGCGGTTCGGTATACTTCTCCACGATCAACCGGAATCCGAAATCGTTTCTCTTCGCCATCCTGGGCGCAGAATACGTTTTCCGGATTCTGCCAAGGGGCACACACCAGTATGAGAAACTGATCAGGCCATCGGAACTGTATGGCTGGTGCGAACAGGCCGGCATCCGGATCACGGAACTGACCGGCATGCACTACAATCCCCTGCTCCAGCAATACCGGCTGGCGCCCGGTGTGGACGTGAACTACATCGCCCACGCAGTTGACGGCTGAGCGGGACGCCATGGGCGGGAAACCATGCCGGATACCGGACGCGGTGCTGTTCGACCTGGATGGCACCCTGCTGGACACCGCGGGGGACCTGGTGGCCGCACTCAATACGATTCTGGACGAGGACGGACGCCCGCCGATGCCGCTCGATACGTTTCGCCCCTGGGTATCCCAGGGCGGACTCACACTGGTCAGCATGGCCTATGGGCTGCCGAGGGAGAGCGAGGAGGCACAGGCATTGTGGCAACGCTACCTGGCCGCCTACGAGTCCGACATCAGCCGCCACTCCTGCCTGTTTGACGGCTTGGAGGGGATTCTGGCCGGACTGGAATCCGGGTCCCGGCCATGGGGAATCGTCACCAACAAGCCCACCTACCTTACGGACCGGCTGTTGCGGGAACTGGGTATGCGGGACCGGCCCGCCTGCATGGTCTGCAGCGACACGGCTCCTCGCAGCAAACCCTGGCCGGATCCTGTATTGCTGGCCTGTGAAATCATGGAAGTGCCTCCGGAAAGAGCTCTCATGGTCGGAGACGATGAGCGAGATGTGGCCTCGGCGAGAGCTGCAGGAGCGGATGCCGTGGTCGCGGCCTGGGGGTATATCCGCCCGGACGATGATCCGGCCACTTGGGGGGCGTCAGCCATACTGCCACGGCCAGCGGCCCTTCGGTCGTGGGTCGGGTAGACCTGCTGGAGGGTGACATGACGATTTATCTCGGCACGCCCGCGGAAGCGCGATATTGGTGCCGGGAACAAAGGAAGGGGGGGCAATCAGTGGGCTTTGTTCCCACCATGGGGGCATTGCACGACGGACACCGTTCTCTGGTCGAACGGGCGGTGGCGGAAAACGGGACCACCTGCGCCAGCATCTTCGTCAACCCGTTGCAGTTCAACAGCCGGGAAGACCTGGACAAGTATCCCCGCAGCCTGGAGGAGGATCTGGCCATCCTCGACAGGGTCGGATGCAAGATGGCGTTTACCGGCTCGCTGGAAAGTTTCTTTCCCGAAGCCGGGGATGCGGACCGCATCCCGCCGGTGGTGCCCTTGCCGGCAATCGCGGGCCTGGAGGCGGCATTCCGGCCCGGACACATGGAGGGCGTACAGGCCATCGTCGAGCGCCTGTTTCGTACGGTGGGTCCATGCCGCGCCTATTTCGGGGAGAAGGATTTCCAGCAAAGCCTGCTGGTGCGGCAGATTGCCGCCGGGATGAATACAATCGAGGTCGTCGTGTGTCCCACGGTCCGAGAATCCGGGGGACTCGCCATGTCGTCCCGCAACCGCCGGCTCGACGCGGCGGAACGGGAATTGGCCCTGGCGCTGGTCCGGGCTCTGCGGGCTGCCGCAGGGGCATGGCACGGTGGGCAGAGAGACCCTGAAAGACTGGAGGAACTGATGCGGGGCATGTTGGCGGTCCCCGGAATCACCACGGACTATACCGCGGTGCGCGACCCGGAAAACTGGACCGCCGAAACTCCCCCGGGTCCGCTGCAAAAGGGCCGGGCCCTGGTGGCGGCATGGGTTGGGGGCGTTCGCCTGATCGACAACCTCGACCTGGATACGGCCGGAACGCATTCCTCAACCGTCCGGCCGGCATTCCGGGGTGAATGACCCATGCCTGTCCGCCATGGCATCCGGATGGTCTGCTGCTAGAATCCGCCACTCCCAATCACACGGCCCATCTTTCCGAGTCATGCGCAGATTATCGTTTGCGAACCTGTGTTGCAGTGTCTTTGCGCTGGTGTCACTGCCGGTCCATGCGCTCCAGATTCCCCTGGAGGCAGGCCCCTGGCAAATCCTGGGATACCGCGGCATTCCCGTCAATGAGGTCGATTTCTCCGGGGACGGCATGGAAATCGGGGTGAACGGTTCCGCCAGCGCCATCGTCTACCCGCTGAAGGCAGTCGGCAGATACGGGAGGCTGCATGTCGATGCGGTCATCCATGGCAGTGTGGACCTCGGTGAGAATGCCCAAGGTGAAAAAGGAGGGGATGATTTTCGCCTGCGCGTGGGACTTGTCTATGCAGGTGACAAGACCCTGAATTTCTTCCAGCGCACGGTGGCTCCCAAATGGATTCGGACCCTGTATGCCCTGGCGCCGAAAGGGTCCGGGATCAGCCGGGTGGAGTTCTACAACACCTGGCAGGATCCCTTATTGGACGGTCGGGAGCGCGCCCATCCCACCACCGCCATCTGGCGCGAGCATTTCGTCCTGATGACCGATGCCGCCGGCAGGGTGAATCAGGTACTGGCAATCCCCACCGACGCGGATATCGTGGCGGTGTGGATCAGCTCTGACGGAGATGATACCGGATCATCCTACCGCGTTCGCATCGATTCCCTGTCCCTTGATCCCGCCTGATCATGCAGAATCCGCGCCTCCCGACAAACGGGCAGGCGCCGAGGGCGGGCCGCAACTTGGTTGCTTTCCGCAGGACCCGGCCATATCCTTGGGCCCATGAAGGGGCAACGGCATACCGGACCGGCTGGCCGAATGCGGCGGCCGGGATGATCATGCACATCTGCCCGTCCATGGCCAGCCAGGGGTGTCCCTCTCCTGGCTGGCCAACAGGCCTGAGGCGTGCCGTGATCTCCATCCTGCTTCTCCGCGCTCGGCAATCGGCCCATCCGGGTGGGTTGATTTCCGGTGCAGTCCAACACACAGGCCGTCGATGGATGAACTGATTATTCGAAACGGATCGGTTATTGATGGATTAACCCCCGCCAGAACTACCCGAACGATCGCGGTCTCCGGGTCCCGGATTCATCCATTGGAACAACTGGATAACCCTGACACCGCCGACACGATTGACGCGGAACATCTGGTAGTGGCGCCGGGATTCATTGATGTCCACACGCACGATGACCGGCTGGTGATGTCCGACCCGACCATGACGCCCAAGGTGAGCCAGGGGGTCACGACGGTGATTACGGGAAACTGCGGCGTAAGCCTGGCCCCTCTGTGCGGAGTCGAACCTCCTCCCCCGCTGAATCTTCTGGGTGACAGCAACGACTTCAGGTATTCGACGATGCTCGAGTATCGCGACGCCGTGGAGAGATTTCCGCCTGCCATCAATCTCGCCATGCAGGTGGGTCACTCCACCCTGCGGGCAGCGACCATGGATGACCTGGAAAGGCCGGCCACAGCGGACGAGATCGGGCGGATGGGCGAGTTGCTGGATGCCGCCATGGCGGCCGGTGCAATCGGCATGAGCACCGGTCTTGCCTATGCGCCTGCCGCCCATGCACCCACGGAGGAGGTGATTGCCCTGGTTTCGCGACTGAAGGCCCACAACGGTATACACACCACGCACATGCGCAATGAGGAAGGTGCGGTCCTTGAATCCGTGAAAGAGACGATCCGGATCGGCAAGGAGGCTGATGTGCCAGTGGTGATTTCCCATCACAAGGCCGGTGGCAAGGCGAACTGGGGCAAGACCCGGGAAACGCTCCGGCGAATATCGGAGGCGCAGCAGGTTCAGAGTCTAAACCTGGATGTCTACCCCTATATCGCAAGTTCCACGGTGTTGATGGCCGAATATATCGAGCGGGCGGAGCGGATCATCGTGACCTGGTCGAAATCCCATCCCGAAATGAACGGCAGAGATCTGGCGGAAATCGCCGGGGAATGGGGTATGGACCTGTTTGCTGCGGCCGACAAGCTGCAGCCGGCCGGGGCCATCTATTTTCAGATGCATGAGGATGATCTGCAACGGGTGCTGCAGTTTCCGGATGCCATGATCGGGTCCGATGGGCTGCCCCATGACGAGGTGCCCCATCCGCGGCTGTGGGGGACTTTTCCGCGGGTGCTTGGGCACTATTGCCGCGACCTGGGGCTTTTCACCCTGGAAGAGGCGGTGCGGCGGATGACCAGTGTGCCGGCGAAGGTGTTCGGGTTGAGGGACCGGGGGATCATTCGGGAAGGGGCGATTGCGGATCTGGTGATTTTCGATCCCAGGACCATCATCGACTCCGCCACCTTTGAGAGCTCCAAGGTGCCGGCGGAGGGGATTCATACGGTCATCGTGGGAGGTGAAATTGTCTGGCAGAACGGAAAGCCCACGGGAAGACGGCCCGGGCAGGTGCTGGAGAGGGTGGTGATGTAGGTGATTTCGCGGGCAGTCTCGGGACTGCTTTCGTGATCAGTTGGGCGAATCGGGCGCCTGTAGGATCCTGTTCAAAGACCGCGGCCCCGTCTCAGGATGTTCCTGCCGAAACGCCGGCGGGCCTCGTCGGTCAGCCGGTCCAGTCTTTCCTGCCGGTCTTCCGGCTGCCGGATGCCGTCGGCCGCTTCAGCGGCTTCGAATAGATCCGCCTGGGATCCTTCCGACGGTGAGTCGCTGTCGGTGAAATTGCTCACCCCCACGCCCACCAAGCGCACCGCGAACCGCCGGTCGGCCAGAAGGGCCCGGAGGAGCCGGCGCAACTCCCGCCAGATGACCAGGGTATGGTCGGTACGTCCGGGGAGGCTGTGCGCGCGGGTGACTGTGGAAAAATCGTGGAACCGCACTTTCAGATTTACCGTCCTGGCCCCGAGTCCCGCGCGCCGCAGGCGATAGCAGACACCCTCCGTGAGGGAAAGGATGATGGGTTCGAGTGCGTCCAGATCGGTGATGTCTCGGCTGAATGTCGTTTCGTGGGAGATGGACTTGGCCTCGCTGTCCGTGACCACCGCCCTTTCGTCGATGCCATGGCAGAGCTGCCACAGGCGGGTCCCGGATTTGCCGAACACGGTTTCGAGCCAGTCCCCGGATGTCCGGCGAAGATCGCCGATCGTGCGGACTCCCGCTGCGTGCAGACGGCGGCGGGCGGACTTTCCCACGCCCCAGATGCTCTCCACCGGCAGCGGGTCGAGGAATTCCTGGACTTGACCGGCGTGGATGAAGAGGAACCCGTCGGGTTTGCCCTGGTCGCTGGCGAGTTTGGCGAGGAACTTGTTGGGTGCGCCCCCCACGGAAGCCACCAGCCCCAGGTCGTTCCGGATATCCTGCTTGATCCGGCGGCCGATCTCCTCGGCATCCCCGAACAGGCGCAGGGACGCGCTGATATCGAGGAATGCCTCGTCCAGCGAGAGGGGCTCGATCAGGGGTGTGAACTGGCGGAAGATGTCCTGGATCTGGCCGGAAACCTCCCGATAGACCTGCCCCCTCGGGGGCACGATGACGAGATGACGGCAAAGCCTGACCGCCCGTGCCATGGGCATCGCGCTGTGGATGCCGAATTCCCTGGCGGTATAGTTGGCGGCAGCCACCACCCCCCTGTCCTCCGGGCGCCCGCCCACCACCACGGGATTCCCCTTGAGGCTGGGATCATCCCTTTCTTCCACGGAGGCGTAGAACGCATCCATATCAATGTGCAGGATCATACCGGCAATTCTATCCCCACACGGAAAATACTGGGTATTGAGTGTGGCCGGTGTACTGCCTACACTCGGTCCTCCCGGATATGCTCTGGTATGTTGAACCGACCCGCCCCGTTTCCCGACGAAAACAGGCTGGAAGCCACCGAGATTGAATGCCTGCGGGGGTTCCAGAGCCTCTTTCGTAGTCTGTCACTGGCGGTGGAAGCCGGTGTGGGATTGCAGGTCAGGGGTGCGAACGGCAGCGGCAAGACATCGCTCCTGCGCATCCTGTGCGGCCTGGCGCTGGCTGAATCCGGCAGTGTGTTCTGGAACGGTTTAGACATCCGTAAGTCCGCAGCCGAATACCGTGCCCAGATCAGTTATCTGGGGCACCGGCCGGCCCTGAAGGGTGAACTGACCCCCAGGGAAAATCTGGATGTCCTGGGGGCGTTGCATGGCCGGCGCCCTGACGGGCGCCGCATCGACGAAATCCTGGAGGCCGTCGGCATCAAGCGGCGGCACGAACGGCCGAGCCGAACCCTGTCCGCCGGCCAGCAACAGCGTACGGCCCTGGCGCGGGTGATGCTCAGTGATGCGCCGCTGTGGATCCTCGACGAACCTGCCACGGCCCTGGATGATCCCGGGATCGGCACCCTCAGGACAGCCCTCAGGGGTCATCTGGACCGTGGTGGACTGGTAATTTTCACCAGCCATCAGCCGCTCCTTGATACCGGGGAGTTGCGGGAAATCCGGCTGCCGGGCACCCATGACTGATCACGACCAGGCGTCATCCGCCCAATCCCTCTGGTCGGGATTCCTGTCGCTGCTTCGCAGGGACCTGCGCATTGCCCTGCGCGAGCGGAACGACCTGGTACAGCCGGTTCTGTTCTTCGTCGTCGTGGTCAGCCTGTTTCCGCTGTCCGTGGCCCCCGACCGTCAGCTGTTGCAGGATGCCGGTCCGGGGATCATCTGGGTATCCGCCCTGCTGGCCACCCTGCTGGCCCTGGACAGCATGTTCCGTCCCGACTACGAGGACGGCAGCCTGGAACAGCTCGCGCTCAGTCCCCAGCCGCTCAGCCTGCTGGTACTGGCCAAGGCCGCCGCCCACTGGCTGGCCAGCGCCGTGCCGCTGATCGTGGTGTCGCCACTGCTGGCGATGCTGATGCAGCTACCCGGGAACGCCACGGGGGTGCTTGCGCTCAGTCTTGTGCTGGGAACGCCGGCCCTGAGCCTGATCGGCGCGGTGGGCGTGGGGCTTACCGTGGGAATCCGCCGTAACGGCGTGTTGCTCAGCCTGCTGGTATTGCCATTGTATGTGCCCGCCCTCATATTCGGTGCCGGGGCAGTCCAGTCCGTCATGATCAGCCAGGATCCGACTCCGCACCTGCTGTTGCTGGCCGCATTCTCGCTGTTCACCCTGGCGGTCTGCCCGCTGGCCGCCGCGGCCGCCATTCGGATCAGTTTGAACTGAAAGCTCTGGAGCCCCTCCTGGAGTCCCATATTCCGTCTCACGCTTCAGGCTTCTTCTGTTTTGGACTCTGATAATATACGGAAGACATAATATATGATGATACGTGCAAGAACTCTCCAGCAATCCTGCCGATCAGGCGACGATGTCATCGAATAACACCGCTCCCGCCCCGACTGGCAGACGCTGGGTGTGGTTCCACCGGTTCGGCTCGCCGGCGTGGATCTATGGATTTTCCACGCGCTGGGCACCGGTATGCGGGTGGATCGCGGTGGTGCTGTTCGCCGCCGGACTTTACCTTGGGCTGGTCGTGGCGCCGCCGGATTACCAGATGGGAGACAGCTACCGCATCATCTACATTCACGTGCCGTCGGCATGGCTTTCCATGTCCAGCTATGCCGCGATGGCGGTGGCCGCGGGTGTCGGCCTGGTCTGGCATCTCAAGGTCGCCGACCTGGTTGCCAGGTCCATTGCGCCGCTGGGTGCCATGTTCACGTTCTGCGCCCTGTTCACCGGTTCCCTGTGGGGCAAGCCCACCTGGGGCACCTACTGGGTCTGGGACGCCCGCCTGACTTCAGAACTGGTGCTTTTGTTCCTTTTCATCGGCTACATGGCGCTATCCGCGGCCATCGAGGACCGGCGCACGGCTGCCAGGGCATCCGCGATACTGGCCCTGGTCGGCGTCATCAACCTGCCCATCATCCATTTCTCCGTGGAATGGTGGAACACGCTGCACCAAGGCTCCACCGTAACCCAGCTCGGAAGACCCACGATGGACACCCGGATGCTGGTCCCTCTGCTGGTGATGTTCCTCGCCTTCAATTTCTACTTCGCCGGGGCGGTGTTCAACCGTCTCCGGGGGGAGCTTCTCCACCATGAACGGCGCACCCGCTGGGTGCAGGAACTCGCGCATGGGTGATTTCCTGCACATGGGGGGCTACGCGTTCTACGTCTGGACCAGTTACCTGGTGGTACTGGCGCTGCTCCTGTGGCATTTCCTGGCACCGCTGAACCGCGTACGGTCCCTGCTCAGGACGATCTCCCTACAGTCGGACGGAAAGGATGCGAAGAACACTGGAGGGCAGGTATGACACCCCGGCGGCGCCAGCGGCTGATACTGGTCGGGCTTCTTCTGCTCGGCGTCGGGGGTGCGGTTGCGCTGGCACTGACCGCCCTCAACCAGAACATCAACCTGTTCTACAGTCCGACCCAGGTGGTGGCCGGAGAGGTGCCGAAGGGCGCCACGTTCCGCCTCGGCGGCATGGTGGTGGACGGGAGCGTGCGGCGCAACCCGGGCGACCTTGAGGTCTGGTTCGATCTCACCGACACGGCTGAGGTGGTAACCGTGCGATACGACGGCATCCTTCCGGACCTGTTCCGCGAGGGTCAGGGTATCGTCACCACGGGAAATCTGGTGGATGGCAGGTTCGTGGCACAACAGGTGCTGGCGAAACACGACGAGACATACATGCCGCCCGAGGTGCACGAGGCCCTCAGGCAGGCCAATGCCGATGCCTATCGGGATCAGGCCGGGAAGAGCAGCGGACAATGATTCCCGAGATCGGCCACTTCGCCCTGATTCTTGCACTGGTGCTTTCCGTGTTGCTGGGCGTGCTTCCCCTCGCGGGTTCGTTGCGCGGGATATCGGGCTGGGTCCTGCTGGCGCGCCCGCTGGCCCTGAACCTGTTCATCATGGTGGCGGTTTCCTATGCCTGCCTGACCTGGTCCAGTATTGTCAGTGACTTTTCCGTCGCCTACATTGCCAATCACTCCAATTCCAAGCTTCCCCTGATCTACCGGATTTCCGGTGTCTGGGGGGGGCATGAGGGGTCGCTGCTGTTATGGGCGCTGATCCTGACAGTCTGGACCGGTGCCGTGGCACTGGGCACCCGGGGCCTGCCGGACGTGATGAGCGCCCGGGTCCTGTCCGTCATGGGCCTGGTGTCGGTGGGCATCCTGCTGTTCGTGGTGTTCACCTCGAACCCGTTTGAACGGCTCTTCCCGGTGCCCCCGGAAGGCCGGGACCTCAACCCGCTGCTGCAGGACATCGGCCTGGCCATACACCCGCCCATGCTGTACATGGGCTATGTGGGGTTTTCCGTGGCCTTCTCATTCGCCATCGCCGCCATGATCGGCGGACGCCTGGACGCGGCATGGTCCCGCTGGGCCCGTCCCTGGACCAACGTCGCCTGGATGTTCCTGACCTTCGGCATCGCGCTCGGTTCCTGGTGGGCGTACTATGAACTGGGCTGGGGCGGCTGGTGGTTCTGGGACCCGGTGGAGAACGCCTCGTTCATGCCCTGGCTTGTAGGCACCGCCCTCATCCACTCCCTTGCGGCCACCGAGAAGCGCGGTGTGTTCAAGGCCTGGAGCGTGCTGCTCGCGGTCATGGCGTTTTCCCTTTCCCTGCTGGGCACTTTCCTGGTCCGCTCCGGTGTCCTCACCTCGGTGCATGCCTTTGCCAATGACCCGACCCGGGGGCTGTTCATCCTGATCTTCCTGTGCATCGTCGTTGGCAGTTCGCTGGTGCTCTATGCCTGGCGGGCGCCGAGCATCCGGAGCTTCGTCCGGTTCGATCCCGTTTCCCGGGAGACCGCCATACTGCTGAATAACGTGCTTTTCGCCATGCTTTGCTTCGCGGTCCTTGTCGGGACGCTCTACCCGCTGTTTCTGGACGCGATCAGCGGCACCAAAATCTCGGTGGGTCCGCCCTATTTCGATCTTCTGTTCGGCATCCTCGGTGTGCCGCTGATACTCCTGCTGGTGATAGGCGCCCTGCTTCGCTGGAAACGGGACCGCCTGTCACGGACCCTGCGGGGGCACCTCCTGCCCGGGGGGCTCGCGCTGCTGATCGGGCTGGCCGCGCCACTCGCGATGGCCCGCTATTCCATCCCCGCGGCTCTCGGCATTGCCCTAGGCTGCTGGGTCATGCTCGAAAGCCTGGCCGGCCTCGCTTCGCGCACCCGTCCGGGACAGCGCGCCCTCGACCTGCTGCGCCTGCCACGGGGTATCAAGGGCATGCACCTTGCCCATTTCGGCGTTGGCGTCTTCATCGTGGGCGTGGTCATGGTCAAGGGATTCACGATCGAGAAGGATCTGCGGATGGCGCCCGGGGAGGAATTCACGGTTTCCGGCTACACTTTCCGCTTCCAGGGAGTCCGGGAAACCCCGGGACCCAACTACCAATCCCTCATGGGCCGGTTCGAGGTCTACTCGGGCGACCGCATGATCGGCCAGATGCATCCGGAGAAGCGGACCTACCTGGTGCAGAAGGACCCCATGACGGAGGCCGCCATTGACCCCGGCCTGACCCGTGACCTCTTTGTGGCGCTCGGGGAGCCGCTGGATGACCAGGGATCCTGGGCCGTGCGGATCTATTACAAGCCGTTCATACGATGGATCTGGGCGGGTGCCTTCCTGATGGGCATCGGAGGCCTGGTGGCGGCTACGGATGCGCGTTACCGGCGCCGACGGGGGCTGAGCAGGGCGGCAGTGCCGGGCCGGACCGCATGAACCGGTATGTTCTGCCGCTGGCGATGTTCGCCGGCCTGGCGGCCCTGCTCTGGAAGGGGCTGGACCTGGATTCCCAGAAGCTTCCGTCCACCCTGATCGACAAGCCGGCACCGGCATTCACCCTCGATCGGCTGAATGATCCCGGGGCGGAATTCGGCCCCGGGGACATGGCCGGAAGGGTCTGGCTGCTCAACGTCTGGGCATCCTGGTGCGTTGCCTGCCGGCAGGAGCATCCGGTGATCACTTCCCTGTCGAAAGAAATTGATATCGTGGGACTGAACTACAAGGACAAGCGCGGCGATGCCCAGAACTGGCTGGCCAGGTGGGGGGACCCCTACCTCCTGAGCGCCTTTGACGGGAACGGGGATGTGGGCATCGATTACGGGGTATACGGGGTGCCGGAAACCTTTGTCATCGATCGGACCGGTCATATCCGCTACAAGCATGTCGGCCCGGTGAGCGAAACGGATGCGATGGAAATCCTGTTGCCGGTGATCCGGCAGCTGCGGGAAGGAGTCAATTGAACGGGCCGGGAATACGCCGAATCGCGGCCGTGGTCATGGCGGCCTGGTTCTGCGTGGCTTTGCCGGCTGCCGCCAAGGTGGAGGTCGTGGGATTCGCCGACCCCGCCATGGAAGCCCTTTACCAACAGATGATCCGGGAACTCCGCTGCCTGGTATGCCAAAACCAGAATCTGGCGGACTCCAACGCCGACCTCGCAAAGGATTTGCGGCGCAAGACGCGGGAACTGGTCGAGGACGGAAAGAGTCGTTCGGAAGTGGTTGACTACATGGTTTCCCGGTACGGCGAGTTCGTGCTCTACCGCCCTCGATTCACTGCGGCTACCGCATTTCTGTGGATGTCCCCCCTGGTTCTGTCCCTGATCCTGATTTGGTGGGTGCTGCGGTGGCGGCGGCGTGCGACCGCTGCGCCCACCGGCTACAGCGAAGACGACCTGAAACGGGCCAGGGCCCTGCTGGAGGAATCGGGGGACAACGGGGACCGGCAACCCCCGGGTTCAGCGGGATGACCTGGTTTGTCCTGGCCAGCGCGGGCCTGGCGATCCTCTGCCTCCTTCTGCTCCTGCCCGGCGTCATCCGGCCGCGTCGGGTCGTCAGTGTGGATATGAGCCGAGAGAACCTTGCCATCGCCAGGGAGCGTCTGGCGGAAGTGGATCCGGAGGAAAGTGGCGCCGGGGATGGAGCGCCGGAACTGGAGGCCGCCCTTCTGTCGGATCTGTCCGGACCGGACTATGTCCTTGGCGAAAACCAGGCCCGCGGGCGCTGGACCGCCGTTGCGGTCCTGCTGCTGGTTCCCCTGGCCGCAGGATTGATCTACTTGCAGGTTGGGGATGACCGCTGGACGCTTCCCCCGCTGAACCAGCAGGAAGCCGGTTCCCAGTCCCATGCGGAAGTGGACATACCGCAACTGCTGCAGCGCCTGGAGCGGAGCCTGGCGGAAAACCCCGGCAATGCCGACGGCTGGGCCATTGCCGGGCGCACCTATATGGTGATGAACCAGTTCGACAAGGCCGAAGCGGCCTACGCCCGGGTGCATGATCTGGTGGGGGACGACCCGGACATCTTGACTGCCTGGGCGGACGCCAGCCTGATGCGCAACGGGGGCCGCTATACCGCCGAAATCTCGGTGCGCATCGAACGTGCGCTGGAACTGGACCCGGTCCAGGTCAACGCGCTCTGGATCGGTGCGCTCGGCTCGAACGCCAGTGGAGACCGGGCCGCGGCGATGAGTTACCTGGAGCGGCTGGAACCCTTGTTGGCAGACAATCCGGAGGCACTCGGACAGCTGCGGCTGCAGCTCGAATCCGCATCATCCGGCTTCGTGGCCGATCCCATGGAAACGGCTTCATCCGGGTCCGGGGACACCCGGGACCCTGGCCTTCCGGCTGCCCTGATTGAGCTTGAGGTTTCCATCGCGCCTGAATTGCGGGAGAACCTGGATCCCGCCACGCCCGTATTCGTCTTCGCCAGGGCCAAATCCGGACCGCCCATGCCCCTGGCAGCCAGGCGCCTTACGATCGGCGACCTTCCCCGGACCGTGCGGCTGGACGACGACAGCGCCATGATCGAAGGCAGGAACCTGTCCGGCGAGGATCGGGTTGATGTCACCGCCAGGGTTGCGCTTTCAGGTTCGCCTTCCGCCCAGAGCGGTGACCTTACCAGTGAATCCGTGGAAACCGTTACCCGCGGCGGTGCGCCGATACGGCTACGGGTCGACCGGCGCGTGCCATAGGCCGGCACAGGTCGCCGCAGGCGGACGGGCCTGACGGCGTACGCATCCGGTCAGGGGTCAGGCCGAAGATTGTTCAGGGGGTGGTCTTGTCGGCAGGCTTATCCTTGACTACAGCACCACCGCTGCGTACCGCGGGCTCCGCTGAAAAATCCAGGAGCTTGGTGGTATCCCCTTGCTTGCGTCGGATGCTTTCTCCCTGGAACGAACTGTTGGCATCGATGGTCAATCCGGCTGAAATGAGTTTCCCTTCGGCCTCCCCGCCGGAGGTCAGCTCGATCTGATCGCAGTCGGCGGTGCCGATGAAGCGGCCGGTCACAACCAGCTTCTCGGCCTTCAGGGTGCTCTTGAGTAGACCGGTCTGGCCGACCTTGACGATGCCCTTGGAGTTGACCTCTCCTTCGAGTTCGCCATCAATATGCAGGCCACATTCGATGTCTATTTTACCGACGATGCTGGTTCCAGCTGCGATGGTTGTTACGTTTGATGCGTAATCCGCTTGTTTTTCAGACTTATCAAATATGGCCATTTTATCCCCCGTACATTGGAAAGAAATTCATGTGAGTCTAATTCCCACTTCAAGAAAATTGTTAAGGCCGACCGAAGACAATCAAGCTTAGCCGATTCGCCGCCGGAATAGAATACCAGTGCCGGTATGGCTAAAACCGGGGCCGGGTTACCCCGGCTGGGGTTGCCGCAGGGTGCCGTGGTATCCCAGTACCAGTTCCGGGAATGATGCTTTTCGTCAGGATGGATAGCCGCATGCCAGTCGGATCCAGCCTGATGGGGATGGAACGTGCGGTGCACCCGGGATGACATATAATCCATGTCCCGCTCGCCGGGGAAGAATGCTGGTTTTGAGTGCAGAAACATAATTTAATATTAATTATGAAAGATATAGAAGATATTATTGAAGATATTTGGGAACAAAGATCGACGATCAACCCCCAGAACGTCACCACCGAGGTACGCTCTGCGGTGAATGATGCCGTGGCCTTGCTGGATTCGGGACAGGCACGGGTGGCCGAACCCGACGGTGATGGCTGGCGGGTCAATGAGTGGCTGAAGAAGGCCGTGCTGCTGTCTTTTCGTATCGAGGAGAACCATGTCATCCCGGGCGGTTTCACCCGTTATTACGACAAGGTCCCGCTCAAGTTCGCCGAATTCGGCGACAGTGATTTCAGTGCCGGGGGCTACCGGGTGGTGCCCCCAGCCCTTGTGCGGCGCGGTTGCTATATCGCCCCGGACGTGGTGTTGATGCCGAGTTATGTCAACATCGGCGCCTGGGTCGGCGCGGGCACGATGGTGGATACCTGGGCCACCGTGGGGTCCTGTGCGCAGATCGGTGAAAACGTGCACCTTTCGGGCGGAGTGGGGATTGGCGGGGTTCTCGAGCCGCTGCAGGCTTCCCCGACCATAATCGAGGACAACTGCTTCATCGGCGCGCGCAGTGAAATTGTCGAGGGGGTTGTCGTTGGCGCGGGTTCGGTGGTTTCGATGGGTGTCTACATCGGGCAAAGCACCCGCATTTATGACCGTGAAACCGGCGAGACCTGTTATGGACGGGTACCGCCCGGGTCCGTTGTGGTCTCCGGTTCGCTGCCTGCCGACGATGGCAGCCACAGTCTGTATTGCGCGGTGATCGTGAAGAAGGTCGATGAGAGGACCCGCGGCAAGGTGGGCCTCAACGAACTGCTGCGGGGCATCTGAATCATCGGCAGATCGGTCCCCGGAGGTCCGCTGTAGACATGCATCACACCATGACCGCAGCCACGGACACAGGCAGTGTCCGGCGCATGAACCAGGACTGTGTCTGCATCGTCCCGGAACTCGATGTCGCCGTGCTGGCCGATGGACTGGGGGGACACCAGGCGGGCGAGATTGCCAGCAGGATGTCCGTGGATGCAATCACCCGCCATTTCGGGGATCGGGCCGCGGTCGCCGGCGCCGCGGACGCGGCGGACCAGATGCTGGAAGCCGTGAATGCGGCCAATGCCGAGGTCTATTCCAACAGCCGGCAGTTTTCACACATGGAAGGAATGGGCACCACCGTGGTGGCGGCCCATGTCTGCAACGGCCGCGTCATCATCGGACACATCGGGGACTCCAGGTGTTACCGGTTCCGCAAGGGGGAACTTGCGCAACTGACCGAGGATCACACCCTGGCAAGCCGGTTGCTGCGTGGCAACCCGGCCGGAATCGTGCCGGACTACAGCCATCACATGTTGGACAAGGCGTTGGGCACCCAGCCACTCTGCGCGCCGGATATTCTGGATCGGGAGGTGCTTCCGGGTGATGTCCTGATGCTGTGCTCGGACGGGCTGAGCGGTGTCGTGGCGGACACGGAGATTGCCGGGATCCTGGCACACGGGTCCGAAGATCCCGAATCCTGCGTAGAAGGCCTGATCGACGCCTGCCTGAAGTCGGGGGCGCCGGATAACGTTTCGGTCATCTTGGTCCGCATCCGCTGAACACCCGGTCAGCCGTTCAGCGGATGCCTGAGTGTCGCGACGACCGAAGCTCCGCCCAGGGAACTTTCCCCGACTGACAGGCTGCCGCGGTAGGAAGCCACGATCTCCTGGCAGATCGCGAGACCGATACCCTGGCCATCCACCCGCTGGTCCGCACGGACGCCGCGCCTCAGGACCTCCTTGCGGTCATCCTCCCGGATGCCGGGACCGTCGTCCTCGACGACAATGCGGATGCCCCGGTATTCCTCCCGCTCCTCCGCCGGGGCGGTGATCCGGCAGGACACCGAGGACACTGCCCACTTGCAGGCATTATCGAGAAGGTTGCCGAGAAGCTCCACCAGGTCGGATTCCTCGCCGTAGAACCTGAGTTCCGGCGTCACCCCGGATTCCAGGGAAAGGTTCCGTTCCGCGTAGACCTTGCCCAGCGATTCCAGAACACGGCTGACCAGCGGCTGGATGTCCACCCGGGTGTGGATCAGGGATATGCGGGACGAGGCCGCTCTTTTCAACTGGTAGTCCACGATATTCCCCATCCGATCCACGTACTTCGCAAGCTCCCCCGGGGGAATCGGCCGGTCATCCTCGGTCATGCCCCGGATGACTGCCAGCGGCGTTTTCAGGCTGTGGGCAAGATCATCCAGCGTGTTCCGGTACCGCATCAGGTTGTTCCGTTCATTGCGGATGAACAGGTTGATCCGTTCGCTGAGCTGGGCGATTTCCCTCGGATAGCTCCCCGATATTCCCTCCTGGAACCCGCGCTCCACCTGGTCGATCTCCTGGCTCACCCGGTCCAGCGGAGTCAGGCCCCACCGGAGAACCGCCATCAGGGTCAGCAGCAGGAACACGCCCACCAGCCCTAGCCAGAGAATGATCTTGTTGCGATGTTCGGAAACAAACGCCCCGAAATGGTCGCTGGCCTCAAGCATCACCAGGGTGAACCGGTGTTCCACGCCATCCTCGGTCTCCCAGATGGTGGGGAAACTGTACTGGAACGGCCCGTACAGGGAGTCGCCGGTACGGACGAATGCGCTGGAACCCACGGCCTCCCCGACCGGGGCGGGCATCTCCAGGCCGATGGACGACCCGGATTGCCAGACGAGACGCCCGGTTTCATCGACGATGAAGGCATAGAGCCCGGAATTGGGCACCATCAGACGCGCCTCCGGCAGCAGTTCCGGCAGGACGATGCGCTCCCCGGCTTCCACTTCCAGGACCGACAGCAGTGCCAGGGTCTGGGTTCGGAACTGGTTGCGCAGGGAGACTTCCGCGCTGCTGATAAAGGCCCGGTCAAGGGCGAATCCCGCCAGGCCGAGAAAGGTGACCAGAATGATCGCGGCAGCCAGAAGCAGCCGCTTCCTGAGGGACAGTGTGCTCACATCGTTGACGAATACCGGTACCCCCGGCCCCGCAGTGTCTCGATGGGATTGAAAGACCCGTCATGGTCCAGCTTCTTCCGCAACCTGCCGACGAACACCTCGATGACATTGCTGTCCCTGTCCGAGTCCTCATCGTAAAGGTGTTCGGTCAGTTCCATCTTCGAGACCACCTTGCCCCGGTTCAGCATCAGGTAATGGAGCAGACGGTACTCGAACGCGGTCAGGTCCAGGTTGCGGCCGCCCACGGACACCATCTGGGAGCGGGTGTCCATTCTGACCGGACCGATCTCGATCACCGGGCTCGGCAGCCCGGCGGACCGCCGGATCAGTGCGGAAACCCGCGCATGCAGTTCCTCGAAATGAAACGGCTTGGCAAGGTAGTCGTCAGCCCCCGCATCCAGTCCCTCCACCTTTTCCTGCCAGCGGGACCTGGCGGTCAGAATGATGACAGGGTATTCGATGCCCTCGCTTCGCATCCGCTTGATCACCTCGATGCCGGAGAGCCTTGGCAGGCCGATGTCGACAACCGCAACGTCTACGGGATATTCCCGGGCATAATACAACGCCTCCTCGCCGTCTCTCGCTTCGTCGACGGCGAAACCCTTCTGCCGAAACTTGGTGACCAGTTGTTCGCGCAGAGTGCTTTCGTCTTCGACAATCAGTATGCGCATGGGTACGTGAGCCGGATCACGATCCGGCGGAACTGCCTATTGCTCGAGTTTCCGCAAATTGGGATTCCTGGGATCGATGCTGATGATCATGACCTTCCCGGTGTTGTTGATCAACTTGAAGCGGTAACGCATCTCGCTGCCCTTCAGACGCTGTCTGGCGTCCAGGATTTCCCATCGCTTGTGGCGTCTGATCATGCGGGCGACGTCGTCCATGCTGGTGGTATCCACGGATATGCTGAAGCCATCCTGCGCGACACCGCCATCGGGGTCCAGCGCGGCTGCCGTTCCCGGCACCAGTAACGAGGCGGCGGCGAGCATTGCCCCGTAATACCGGAATTGAACAGCTGCGGATTTTGCTCTCAGTCGCATACGAAGTGATCGCGGTTGACCGGCAGTGGGAAACGTTTCCTGGTCCCGCAGGGGGACGGGTTTTTACCCCTGACTTCCACGATGAGGACAGTGTAAATGCAGGGGTGCGCGGTCACAAGCCCCGCCGCGCAGGGGCGGCGGGGGAACCGCGCGGCGGAAATCGGATCCGGAATGTACGTTGCCCGTGCTATTCCGCCGGCTGGACACTGACGCTGACCGTGATGACCTGACCAGGATCATGATCGGTAAACGCGTAGAACACGTTGTCATGATACCGGTAGGTAACGTCATAGCCCACCAGCCGTTCCTCGGTGCGGTAGCGATCCACCATCTCGCAGTGTTGCTCGTACACCACCCGGCTGTTGTTGCTTCGGGAGTTGGCCTGGACGTCGCGGCCGATGGATCCGCCAAGCACAGCGCCGGCTACGGTGGCCAGGTCCTTGCCGCGGCCCTTGCCGAACTCATTACCCACTGCCGCACCCACGAGGGCACCGACGATCTTGGGGGTATGGGATTCGTAGCCGCTGTTTGCCGGTACCTGTACCTGTTCTTCCCAGCATTCCTCCACAGGTTCATTGATCCTGACCGTCCGGTAGATCGGTTCGGCCTTGAGAACGGTTGCCTCATCGATGATCCCCTGGCCGGACTCGGCATGGGTGACCATGGCAACTGCGACGAGCGGTACAGCCATCAGTCTGATCATTTTCATTTCGGACTCCGTGAGAGTGGTTGTTACGGTGCCAGCTTAATTCCCCAAAGCTGAAGCCCAACTGAATTCAAACTGCCAGGAATGGAATTCATCACCCACCCTTGACTTCAAGCAATTCGATTTCGAACAGGAGCGTTTCATTGGGCCCGATTGCCCCGGAACCGCGTGGACCATAGGCGAGTTCAGGCGGAATCACCACGTTCCACTTGTCACCGGCACGCATGAGCTGCAAGGCTTCCTGCCAGCCCGGGATAATGCCGTTCAGCGAGAACGTGGCCGGAACGCCGCGTGAATAGGAGCTGTCGAACTCGGTGCCATCGAGAAATGTTCCCCGATAATGCACGACGACCGTATCATCGGGTCCCGGACTGGGTGCGGAGGCTTCGCCGCTGATGATGACCGAATACTGCAGTCCGGATTCCGTTTGTGAAACCCCATCCTGCTTGCGGTTCTCGGCCCGCCACTCGGCACCCGCCATCGCCACAGCTTCCGCCCGCGCCTCAGCTTCCTGCTGCACCGCCGCCTGGCGGTTCTCGATTATCTGGAACGCCTCCTCGTCCGTCATCAACCGGCTGCCGCCGTTGACCACGTCGCTGATGCCGGCAGCCAACGCCTGCATGTCGATGCCGCTTCCATCCTGGCTGAACTGGGCCATGAGTTGGGCCGCGATCCGGGTGCCCACGGCATAGCCGTACTTCTGCTGGTCGGTTTGCAGGCTGGTTTGCTGGGCGGCGGCAGTGGTGCACAGCACCAGCATGACAGGCAGCAGGAGTGTACGAACACAGTAGGAGGACATGTTGATTACCTGGAAATGGGGAAGGTCTTTGATGCAGGATCATACATCAAACAGGGTGATTGCGTCGTCGATCCGGCGTGCGGGCAGGATCTCCAGGCCGGACAGATCCTTCGCGATGCGCCGGTCGGGGGCGTTCGCTGCCGGGATCAGGGCTCGCTCGAAACCGAGTTTTCTAGCCTCCCGCAACCGGTCGGTTCCACGCTGCACAGGGCGCAGTTCACCCGACAGGCCTACCTCCCCGAACACGACCAGGTCGCTTCCTGTGGCCCTGTTCTTGACACTGGACAGGATGGCCATCAGCAGGGCGAGATCGGCGCCGGTCTCCACGACGCGAACACCTCCTGCCACGTTCGCGAAGACATCGTAGCTGTTGAGGGAGATGCCGGCATGCCTGTGGACAATTGCCAGCAGCATGGCCAGACGGTTCTGTTCAAGTCCGACACAGAGCCGTCGCGGGTTGGCCAGTGCGCTGTCATCCACCAGCGCCTGGACTTCCACCAGCAACGGCCGGGTGCCTTCCTGGGTGGCAAGAACAACACTTCCGGGACGAGCCGCGCCATGCCGGCTGACGAACATGGCGGATGGATTCTGCACGTCGCGCAGGCCCTGCTCGGTCATGGCGAAGACACCGATTTCGTTGACTGCTCCGAACCGGTTCTTGATCGCACGGATGAGGCGGAAACTGCTGCTGCTGTCACCTTCGAAGTACAGTACGCTGTCCACCATGTGTTCCAGGATCCTTGGCCCGGCCAGGGAACCCTCCTTGGTGACGTGCCCGACCAGGATGACGGCGGAACCGCTCTGCTTGGCATGCCGGACCAGCCTGGCGGCGCATTCGCGCACCTGGGAGACACTGCCGGGCGCCGCGCTCAGCACGTCGCTGTAGAATGTCTGGATTGAATCGACAACGAGCACGGACGGTTGGTTCCTGGCGGCGGCATCGAGGACATCCTCCAGGCGGTTCTCGGCCAGCAGCAGCAGATTCCGGCCATCGATATCCAGTCTCTTTGCCCGATACGCAATCTGTTCCGCGGATTCCTCGCCGCTGGCATACAGCACGACATGCTCCCGGCCGATCACAGAAAGATACTGCAGCAGCAAGGTGGACTTGCCGATGCCCGGATCCCCGCCGATCAGCACCACGGAACCGGGAACCAGTCCGCCCCCGAGAACGCGGTCCAGTTCGCCGCTGCCGCTTGGCAGCCGGCGCAGGTCGGCGCTTTCAACCTGATCCAGCCTTTGCACCTGGGAACCAGTTGCCAATCCAGAAAACCGGGTCACCTCCCGGTCTGCGCGGACAGAGAATTCCGACAGGGTGTTCCAGGCACCGCACTCCATGCACTGCCCGGTCCATTTTGCCGATTCGGCGCCGCAGTCGCTGCAGACGAACCGGGTTTTGACGGATTGTTTCGCCATCGTGCAGCCGATCTCAGTTCACGGCAACCCTGGGCACCCGGGAAGACACCCGGCACAGAAGTTCATAGGGAATCGTCCCGTCCCAGGCGGCTACCGTGGCCGCGTTCAGATGCGTACCCCAGAATTCCACCGGATCCCCGACCGCCACCGGACCGCATTCCGACACGTCCAGCGCCAGTGTATCCATGGACACACGGCCGATCACTGGCGCCTGCTTTCCCGACACGATGGCATGGCCCCGGTTGCCGATGGCGCGTGGGTAACCATCCCCGTAACCGGCGCCGACGATTGCCATGTGGCGTACTGTTTCCGTGTGCCACGTGGCGCCATAGCCCACCGTGCTGCCCGGAGACAGGTCCTTCACGGCGGCGATGCGGCTTTCGAATCGCATCACCGGACTCAGTTCCACTGGTCCCCGGGACGGGTCCGCGAACGGCGTGATGCCATAGAGCATAAGGCCGGGACGAACCATGCCAAGCCTGCTGTCCACCAGGCTCGCCAGGGCGGCGGAATTGGCCATGCTGCAGGTGGTGTCGAAACACCGGGAAACCTCGAGGAACCGGGAAAGCTGTTCGGCGTTCATCGGGTGGTCCGGTGTGTCGGCAACCGCGAAATGGGACATGAGTCCCGGCTTTTCGTCACAGCACCCGGCGAGTGCCCGGAAAGCGGACCCTGCCTGCTCCATGGAGAATCCGAGACGATTCATGCCTGTATCCACCTTGAGCCAACACCCCGCGGCTGCACCCCCGTGATCCCTGAGCCATGACAGTTGGCCGGGCTGGTGGATCACCGGCTGAAGGCGAAGGGAATTGAAGCGCGGCAGTTGCGCGGGATGATTGAATCCGGAGAACACCACGATGGCATGCTCCCGGGCAATCGCCCGGACCGCCTCGCCCTCTTCCAGGGTGGCTACGGCAAAACTGTCCACGAGCGGCATCAGCGCGGGAACCACGGACCGGATGCCATGGCCGTACGCATCCGACTTCACCACGGCGCAAAGGGACGCCTCTCCCGCCAGACGCCGTGCCAGGGCTGCGTTCCGGCGCAGGGCGCCAAGGTCGACGGTTGCCCTCACCCGGTCCCAGGTTTCGGCCACGGTGCCGGCGGAACTGCCGTCAGACTGCGAGGTCACGCCCCGAAAGAATGAGCGGCGTCCTGGGAGACGAAATTCTCGAACCGCGTGAACTCCCCGAGAAATGTCAGCGGTACCATGCCGATCGGCCCGTTTCGTTGCTTGCCGATGATGATCTCCGCCCTGCCCTTCTGCTCGCTTTCCTCGTTGTACACTTCGTCCCGGTAGACGAAAAAGATGACGTCCGCATCCTGTTCGATGGCTCCGGACTCCCGTAGGTCGGACATGATGGGCCGCTTGTTGGGACGTTGTTCGAGGCTGCGGTTCAACTGCGAAAGCACCATCACCGGCACGTTCAATTCCTTGGCGAGCATCTTGAGCGCCCGGGTGATGTTGGAAATCTCCGTGGCGCGGTTCTCGTTGTTCTCCATGGACTGCATCAACTGGAGGTAGTCGACCACGACGAGTCCTAGGTCGTTGTGCTCCCTGGACAGCCGCCTGGCCCGGGAACTGAGGTCCAGGGGATTGAGCCCCGCGGTGTCGTCAACGAAGATGGGCGCCTTGTCCAGGAGTCCCACGGCGGATGTGAGCCTGGGCCAGTCATCATCACCCAGGCGACCGGTACGAACCTTATTGGAATTGATGCGGCCGATGGAGGACAACAGACGCATGGCAAGCTGCTCGCCGGGCATCTCCATGCTGAACACCGCCACCGGGCGGTTCTTTTCCAGCGCAACAAATTCCGCCACGTTCATGGCGAAGGCGGTCTTGCCCATGGAGGGGCGGCCGGCCACCACCACGAGGTCGCCCCGCTGCAGCCCGGCCGTCATTTCATCGAGGTCCGTGAACCCCGTCGGCATCCCGGTCACGGTTTCCTTGGATTCGTACAGTTCCTCGATGTGATCGACCGACCGCGTCAGCAGCTCTTGGATGGCGGTGAAACCCTGGCGTCTTCGACCATCGTGCTCGGAGATGTCGAACACCAGCTTCTCCGCATGGTCCAGGACTTCCCGGGGGGTCTTCCCTTCTGGAGTGTAGGCTGTATCCGAAATCTCGTTGGCGGCGGAAATCAGGGAGCGCAGGATGGACCGTTCCCGTACGATCCGCGCATAGTTCAGGATATTGGCGGTGCTCGGGGTATTGCTCGCGAGATTCCCGACGTATGCCAGTCCGCCGGCCTCCTCAAGATTGCCGTTCTGTTCCAGCCACTCGGAAACCGTGATGACGTCTGCCGGCTCATTCTTTCCCTGCAGCGCACGGACGGCGTCGAAGATCAGGCGGTGACTCTGGTTGTAGAAATCCACCCTCCCGACCTCATCGCTGACTTCGTCCCAGCGGCGATTGTCGAGCAGCAGCCCCCCCAGCAGGGACTGTTCGGCCTCCAGGGCCTGGGGCGGGAGCTTGGGTGTACCGGATACGAGTTCGGCGGCTTTCATGTCAGGGCGTGGGGATGCGAAGATCGATTATAGCGGGTATTATGCCCCCTCCTCACATCCGGCCTTTGCGCATCGACATGGCATTTGACGAGGGTATCGCCGAACGCCTCCGGGAAGTCCTGGCGGAGATGCCGGAAGTGTTCGAACGGAAGATGTTCGGCGGAATCGCCTTCATGGTGTACGGCCACATGTCCTGCGGCGTGATCGGGGATATCCTGATGGTCCGGGTTGGCCCGGAGCAGTACCCGGAAGCCCTGCAAAGATCGCATGCCAGGAAGATGGACTTCACCGGAAAGCCGCTGAACGGATTCGTCTATGTCGACCCGCCGGGATTCGAATCCGATGAGGACTTGGTCTCGTGGGTGGACATGAGCCTTGGTTTCGTCACCACCCTGCCGCCCAAGTAGCCCCCGGAAACGAAAGCCATCTCCCGGGGTAGTCAGGCATGTCCTGCCCGCGGGCCAAGGGGACGGAAACCGGACAGTCCCGGGGCCGTGTTCAACGGTGGAGATGCGCGGGCGGTGTTCGTTCAGCGGGCCGGCGCCAAAATCCTGTCAGTCCTCGCCGCCCGGTTCATCCTGTTCTTCGCCTCCGGCCGCATCGGAAAGATCTCCGTCCTGTTCTTCACCGCCGGTCGCATCGGCGGGCTCACCGTCCTGCTCGCCAACGACGTTGACCTTGACGGCGAAGCGCACCTCCGGGTGCAGAATGACATCCGCCTCGAATTCACCGGTGTTCTTGAGCGGTCCTTCCGGAAGAAATACCTCCGATTTCTCGATGCGGGTTCCGGCTTCGGTCATGGTTGCCGCGATATCCGCGGGTGTGACCGAACCGTAAAGCCGGCCTTCTTCGCTGCACAACCGGACCACGGAAATTTCCTTGGTCGCCAGCTCGGCACGGGCCTGGGCGGATTCCAAGCGCTTGCCTTCCTCTTCCGCCAGGGCGCGGCGGCGTTCCTCGACGAGGGCCTTGGCATCCTCGGTTGCGCGTACCGCCTTCTTCTGGGGAATCAGGTAGTTGCGCGCGTAACCATTCTTTACTTTGACCAGGCTGCCAAGATCGCCCAGGTTCTGGATCTTTTCCAGCAGTATGACTTCCATCGCTGCCTCCTAGTTGTCGTGCTGATCCGTATACGGAATCAGGGCCAGATAGCGGGCCCGCTTCACCGCAACGGCGAGCTGGCGCTGGAAATGGGATTTCGTGCCGGTGGTACGGCGCGGCAGTATCTTCCCGGTTTCACTGATGTTCGCCTTGAGTATCTCGAGGTCCTTGTAGTCTATGGACTCAACCCTCTCGGCCGTGAACTTGCAGAACCTGGGACGCCGTTGGAAGGACCGGCGGGGCATGGCCCCCCTTTTCTTCTTGATCGCCATTATTTCTGCTCCTCGTCTTGCTTGGCTTCATCCGGCGCATCATCGGACGGATGATCGGGTTCTTTGGCCGCCGTGTCAGGGGTTTCGTCACCGCCACCACTGTTGCTGTCGCCGTCGTCGGTGTCTTTGTCTTTGTCTTTGTCTTTGTCGTTGGCATCCTCATCGGCCTTGGCCCGGGCCTCGGCGGCCTTGCGCTTTTCTTCTTCCTGCCGTTCCTCCTCGGCCTTGGCCTTGGCGAAGGGCGATTCCTCGGAGATGGCCTGCTTGCGGCGCACCACGAGGTGGCGCAGGATGGAGTCGTTGAACTTGAAATTCCGCTTGATTTCCGCGAGGACATCCAGCGAGCATTCGACATTGAAAAGGACGTAGTGGGCCTTGTGCACGTCGTTGATGCTGTAGGCAAGGCGGCGGCGTCCCCAGTCTTCGGCGCGATGAATGCGCCCTTCTCCGGAGGCCACCATTTCCCGGTACCGGTCCATCATGGCCGGAACCTGTTCGCTCTGGTCCGGATGGACCAGAAACACGATTTCATAGTGACGCATTGTGCTCCTCTCGGTTTGCATCCTCCCGGAATCAGCTGCGTGGCAGGCGCCGGTGAGGAAAGGAGAAAAAGGATGCGGATTCTAACCAAGCGGGACGGGGGAAACAAGCGCCGGCAGGTGTCATCATGCATGGCTGGCCCGGCATTCGCCGGCGCGGCCGGGATCCTGCAATCTTCGCAGGCACTAGGTCCACGGATCGCATCGCTCCGCTGCAATGATCATGCAAATTGATCAGAGCCGTGATGTCCCGCCAGAAGAGCGCGGACAATTGGCGTCCCCGTTGTCCCGCGGGGAAACGAGTTTGTCGCCTGTGATCACGGCGTAGGGTACGTAAGCGGACATAATATGGCCGGCCCCGGGGACCTCTCCGGAAATCACGAACCCGATCCGGTCAAGAATTGCGGACAGTATTTCAAAGGAACCGATCTTGAGTCCAACAGGTTTCTGCGTGCATATCCGGTGATGGACAAAACGGTATTCCGAAACACGAACAGGGGGAACTGGTTCTAGGTAAACCGATGAATCACCGCTTGATTTTTTCGGAAAATTGCCGGCAATTGCCTGCTTCCGGGCAACCAATTCTGCGGCCTGGTTGAGACGGAAGGGCCATGTCGCATTCGAATGCGAAGTATCGGATCCAATCCGTCGCCAACGCCGCTGGCCGGCTTCGTGTCGACTGGTTGGACGGCCATGCGAGCATGTTCCATCCCATATGGCTCCGCCATCAGTGCACCTGTGCGGCCTGCGGAACTCCCGTTAACGCCGTTCGAAGCCTGCGCCTGCACCACATCCCGGATGACATTGCGTTTCGGATCCAGGCGCACGACGACGAATCGATCGACCTTGCCTGGACCAACGACGGTCACCGTTCACGGTATTCCGCCGTCTGGCTGCGCGATCACTGCTATTCCGATGTGGAACGGCAGCGTCGGCGACACCGCCCCATTCTCTGGGATTCCGGGATCCATGACGATCCGCCATGTGCGGATATGGTTGCATGCGAGGGCTCTGCAGACCGCCGCCTGGTCATGCTCGAATCCGTGCGCGACTATGGCTTCTGCCGGATTCAGGGCGCCCCGACCAAGGCAGAGGAAGCCGGCCGGCTGATCAATCTTGTGGGCCAGCAGCGCCGGTCCCACTATGGCACCTATACCCTGTCCAAGAAGGCCAGCGTTGACAATGTCGGCGATATCACGGACCCCCTGGATCCGCATGTTGACGAGACGTATCGGCTGTCAACCATCGGCATCACGGTGTTTCAGGTTCTGCGGCCAAGCGCCGATGGCGGGCATTCGACACTGGTGGACGGATTTGAGGCCGTGCGCCGGCTCAAGGAGAGCCATCCCGATGACTTCGATCTGCTCACCCGGGTGCCGATCACCGGGGTCCGGCGTGATCCGGCGCACAACAGTGCCGGTCAGGTGAAATGGTACGCTGCGACCATGCCCGTCATCCGCCTGGATTTTGACGGTGAGGTATCAGGCGTCCGCTGCAATGAACGCCAGATCATGCCCCTGGATCTGCCGGGTCGGCTGATCGAGCCTTGCTACCGGGCACTGAAGCGCCTCTACGCGATACTGTATGACCCGGGGCTGCGGGTGACGTTTGCACTGGCCGCCGGTGAAGGCGTCATCTTCAACAATCAACGCATCCTGCATGGCCGCACAGGATTCACGCCGGAAGTGCCGGCACGGTCGGTCCTGACCAGTTCCGTGGATATCGAGGAATTCCACTCCTCCTTGCGGCTGCTGATGGCACAGGTTCGGGGGCATGTTCCCGCAATACGGTTGGCACAGGGAATGGTGGCGTGAGTGATTGTCTCAGGGTCCCGGTTCCGCGAGGCAATCATTTCGGACCCGAAGAGTCCGAGACCGGCATTGCGGTTTTGTACCATATCGCCGGCATCGAAGGCCTGTTGCTCCATTGATTGATACCAACCTGGTATCTGTCCCTTCGGCTCCCCGGCATCCCCCGTGACCGGGTCCCCTTGATTCTCCCCCATGATGACAGGTGGCAAAATCGCCTGCGCGCGGCCTGACGGCCAGCAGGACAGGCTGCCGGGGGATTCCTGCAAGGTTTGCCAAGAACAGACCCATGAAATACCATCCGGGCTGGCCATCGAAACTTGAATCAGCAGTGGAAGAAATCAACATCAACGAAATCGGGACTACCGCGTTCATCATCGCCGGAATCAGGGCCCTCGAGGAATCCCGCGAGCGTCCTATGTTTTCCGATCCCTATGCGCAACTGTTTCTCAACCCTGAACTGCGGGAGACTGTAACCCAGCTCACGCAGGTTCACTTCGCGGTCGCGGATGCCATCCGACTGCGGACGGTGGCATTCAACGTCATCGTGGAAAGTGATATCAAGCGCGGTGTCCGCCAGATCGTCACCCTGGGTTCCGGGTTCGACATGCGGCACAGGATATTTGCAAGCGATGACGTGCGGTTCTTCGACGTGGACCAGTCCGCGGTACTGCAGTTCAAGGCCGCGGTCCTTGCCAAGGCGGATGTCCCGGGATGCACCGCAATACCGTGCAACTATCTCGAGGCCGATCTTCCGGAGGAGCTCATTCGTGCCGGCCTTGACCCGGATGCGGAAACCCTGATCATCTGGGAAGGCAA
The DNA here is from genome assembly GCA_009842505.1 of Gammaproteobacteria bacterium. Taxonomy (GTDB): domain Bacteria; phylum Pseudomonadota; class Gammaproteobacteria; order Arenicellales; family Poriferihabitantaceae; genus VYFG01. The sequence goes on along the minus strand of VYFG01000042.1, from coordinate 672 downwards.
CACGATGTATCTGCCAGGGGAACTGATCATGGGTTTCCTCAATCGGCTGTGCGCACGTCTGTCCCGGTTCCGCATCGGATTCGACTATTTCCCCGCAAGTCTCCTGGACGGTACTTATGAGAACGCGGAGGCGGTCGAAATCGTTCGTGGCGTCCAGAAAGTCATGAACGTGACCTTCATAACCGGCTTCGACTCCCTGCAGTCGTTCGAGACCGAGGCGCCATTCCGGATCATCGACACCGGCAATATCTTCGAGATCGGCACTCGGCTGGGCGGTCCCGGAACGGAAGAGAAACTCGGGGAGACAGCCAAGATCACCCAGGAACTGGCCGCCTGCTATCGGATCGCATTGCTGGAAAGAAGTTAGTCCTCCGATTCCCCCGTGTCCAGGGCACCCTTGGAGGCCAGACACGGCGCCGGATGATCGGGGTTTGTCGAAGTGTCAGGTCTGAAGACTGTCATTTACCGGGCGACGCAGGTTGCGGCCGGCCCATGTTGCCGGAACGGTCCTGCTTTCCGATCATCCCATTTATCCCACACCTGTCCGGGACCGGTTGGACAAACCTCCGGGGCTCTTCCGGCTATTACCAATTGGTATTAGCCGCCGGGCGTTTCTATCCCGGATGATATAATGATTCCAGGCATCATCCCCGGTTCCAAGATGAATAACGA
>VYFG01000085.1 GCA_009842505.1 Gammaproteobacteria bacterium | reverse complement strand
GGGCGGGTTCGTGCGCCTGCACATCGCTGGAAAAAGGCTCAGTTACACAGCAAACTCTTATCCGGTTCGGAAACAGATCGACCCGATCCGCTCCGCGACCACAATTCCCGATTCTGAGCACAGAATACACACCCATGGACTGTACGATCGTCGATGTCTTTGCAGAAAGGCCACTGTCCGGCAACCAGCTGGCAGTGGTCCATGGCGCAGTGCACCTGGATACCGCCGAAATGCAGGCCATCGCGCTGGAGACGAACTTCTCCGAGACCACATTCGTCGTGGATGAAAGTCCCGAAGAGGCACAAGTAAGAATATTCACCCCGACCCGGGAGCTTCCGTTTGCAGGTCATCCGACCCTCGGGACGGCATGGGTGCTGGGCCGGAATCGGGATTCGTACACCCTGAATCTGCAAGCAGGGAGCGTGCGGGTGACATTCGAAGATGACGGCATTGCCTGGATGGAGCCTCCGCCTGTCGAGCCGGGGGACATGCTGAATACGCATTCGGCCGCGGCGCTGATCGGGTTGTCTCCGGATGATATCGACACACGATATCCCTGCCGGTTCGCCACCATCGGACCTCGTTTCGCACTCGTCGGCGTCAAGGGGCTCGACGTATTGCGGCGAGCGGTAATCCGTACCGATATGTATGACGACCTGGCGGGGAGGGGCGAACTCGGCATGTTTGCCTTCACCGAAGGCGCCTATCACGACGATGCCCACTTCGCCGCCCGCATGTTCCACCACCGGGGGCTACGGGAAGATCCGGCAACCGGAAGTGCGAATACGGCGTTCGCCTCGCATCTTCGCTCGCTCGGTACCCAAGGCAGGATCGTGGTCGAGCAGGGTTTCGAGGTCGGCCGCCCCTCTCGGCTGTATCTCGACGTCGCCGAAACCATCCGCGTCGGGGGCAAGGTGCGCCTGGTGCTGAGCGGGCGTTTCGATTTCTGAAGGTACTCGGATTTATCATGGGCAAAGATGGGACCGTGCCCACGCGACCGGCAGTCCACAGCCCAAGGCCCGAAACTCTCACAATGCTGCTGGCCAACGCGATCAAGCATTCCACATGTTCATATCCATTTCATATCCAACGCCTCACCGTTCGTTTGTAGGCCTCGTAGTCTTCACCGAATGCCTGCAGCATTTTCTCTTCCTCGAACCGGACATACCACCGGTCGAGGGCAATCCAGAACGCGGCGGCAGGCAGAAGGGGCCAGGCGCTTCCCAACAGGAGTGCCAGTCCAACGACAACGATGCCCATGCCGAGATACATCGGATTGCGGCTGAACGAGAACGGGCCCGATGTCACCAGAAGATCCGGCTTGTCGAACGTCATGATGTTCGTCCCGACGGTTTCGAACAGTCGTGACGCGACGATTGCCAACGCCAGTCCCGCACACAGAACGGGAAGCCCCAGCCAATTCCACGGCGCAGATATGAAGACGGGCCCCGGCAGGGCGACCCGCAGAGCCATCATGGCCAGAACCGTCAGGATCAGCAGTCTGGGCGGTAAAAGTCGATGCATATCTATGGGCCCTCTTCAGAACAGCGGCACCTGCACATCGGGATAGAAGCTGACGGCAGGCGGTGGAAACACGGCGTCAACACGCTCCATGGACAGGTCGATGTGCACCTCCACCAGAGGATATTTGTTGGTTGCGTGGGCGATGACGTTTGACCCATCTGGCAGCCGGCCGTCCGGGAAGACGGCGCGTGAAAAAATCACCTTGTAGCGAGCAGGGTCACGATCTGACGGAATGCTGTGACCGAAGCTCTCGCCCTCGGGCAAGTGCATTGGAATTTCCGAGACGTACATCTCCGTGGGCAATACATAGGCAAGAAACCTGTCGTCTGCCCCGAGGCCGTCAAGCTGGGCCCGCACCGCTTTCGATTGCCCTGCCACACGCGCCAGCAGTTCGAGGTCGTCATTGCTGATTTCCGCGACCGACAGGTAGACGCCGCGATCGGTCGTGAGCGTGTAGAGCGAGGCGATCGCATGACCGCGAACCGAGAGCGCCCCGGCGGTCAGACCAAGCACAACCGCAATGAATGCAGCGATGCGCAAACCCACATTGGCCGTGCGCGACGGCAGCGTGGGCAACAGGCGCCACGAAAGACGTTTCGGCAGGAAGCGCCCCGTGGTTGCCATATACCCGGCATAGCCTTCGTATTGGCGCAGGCACATTTTCTCTTCCGCCTTTGCCAGGAGGATATAAGCCAGGAACAGCAGGCAGGTGCTGAAAAGGACCAGAAACCGCGGCCAGATCAGCAGCATCCCGGTGCTGGCGATCATGAGCGCCAGGTATTGAGGGTGCCGGATGTACCGATAGAGGCCACCCGTCACGGCATCTGCCTTTGTGAGTTTGGCACGATACACCTGAAACGCGCCGACAGCGAAAGCGAGCACCCCGCCACAAAAAAGGATGAAGCCGACACTCTCCGCCGCATTGACAAAATGTGACCGCGTCTCCTCGACAAGATGGGGCAGGAAGAACCGGATGGTCCAGCCGGAGAACCCGGATTGTTGCAGCCAATCGAGGCCGGGGCCGTACACGGAATAGAAATGAACGCCAAACGGACTGGCCATGTAGAAGAACTCGAACGCGATCAGCCCATAGAACCCTGCGCTTGCCCAGAACAGCTTGCGGGCTGTCGAGGTCTCGGCCTTTGCCTCAATATTGATTTTGTCTGGGTTCTCCATGTCGGCACTACGGTAAACAGAGGCACGCCCCGGTGACGCTCTCGCGTCATAGTATGCGCTCCCCACGATCAGCCGCCACTCGCGTTTTCTAGGCTGCTATCGGTTATTTATCGCATTGTTTTAATTGCAAGAAATCGGGAGGTACCGGCATCTTGCAAACAGGCACTCGCATTCCCCGGTGGGCGGGTTCCCGGAAGCCGCCCTATAATGCGCATTCTGATGGCCACGATCCCCAGGCTAGAGGCGCCTTGTCTTGAAACGCTCCCAGTCCATTGATCCAAGAAAAACCCCGACACAGGCCCGGAGTGAGTACACCTATGACGTGATTCTTCAGGCGTCCCTGGAATTGCTCGCAAGGGGTGGGCTTGAAGGCTTTACGACCAATGCCGTCGCAAAAAGGGCCGGCGTATCCGTCGGCTCGCTGTATCAGTATTTCCCGAACAAGGATGCGATTCTCGCCACACTCGTGCGCGAGATGCGAGCATCAATGCGCGACGATTTCCAGCGTGCGGTGACGAACACCCCGGGACTTACCTTCGAGGCGTCCGTTGTCGCGCTCATAGATGCCAGCCTCCGCCATCATCTGGACGATCCCGATCTGACAGCGTTGCTGGAGAAGGTGGAGGATGAATTGCCCTTGGATGCGGAAACGCAGGCGTTGAAGGCGGAGATGTCAGGACTGGTTTCCGCTCTGCTAAGGGATCATGGGATCCCGGACGCCGAACGCACCGCGTTTGACTTGATTGCGCTGTCCCATGGCATCACCCATGCAGCGACGCAGGCGGGTCAGGATGACTTCGATGATCTGTCGAAGAGGGTGCAGCGCGCCGTGTTCGGGTATCTCGGCGTTCAGGCTTAACCCAAGTCGGGTGGCAGAACTCATGTGCGGCTGAGGACAGCCGAAACCAGCAGCGTGTGTTGGTCGTAATGTGTTGCCGGCGGCTCACGTGATCCAGCAGGACTCCTACATGAATGCCGTCGGGCATTCGTCCTGCTGAACGCGCACCAGAGTGATGCCATATTCGCTCTGACGAATTTCGTCATCAGAACGTAACCAGCCGGATTCCATAACCTGACGGTGCATGGGTGCGCCTGTCGTCGGTGCTGAAAAATCCCGGGATTTGGGCACCTGCGGAGAGCCATGCCGGCAGACGGTCACGGAACCGTGCACCAGGGCATCCGTGGTGGTTTTCATGGCGGCTGCCGGGGTCGCCCCAGCAGGAGGTTGAGGTGGCCGTCAGGAGGACGGTCGGGCGGCGGGCTGAGGGAGTTCCTTGGTTCCCCGCCAGCCGCTTTCCATCCCTCGTCCTCCAGGAGAACCATCATGCCGATGACCATTCCGGCGATCCGGGCATCCAGGCCCGGCGCACAGACTTTCCTCGTCCATCTCACCGGCGGGGGCCTCGTCGACGGCCGCTATGCCGTCCGGTTCCTCCGTTCCCGCGCAGACGGCGACATTGTCCCTGTCCATCCCGGCGGCGAAGGCAGGGGCCGGCCAAAACCCTCGATCATGACGCTCGACGAGGTCCGGGAGCTGACGCCGGACCGCGACGGGATCATCATCGCCAGCGGGATCGACTCCCGTGACTGCGGGCTGCAGATCTGGGATGCCCGGGCGACTGGCCTTTGGCACGACCGCCGCCTGAAGGGCTGACTGCGTGGCCTACCGGGACATCAGTGCGCGAAGAGCGGCTGACAGGGAGCGTTATCACAGAAGAACGGAAGCGAGGCGGGCAGCCGGAACCTGTCTCAGGTGCGGAAAAGCGGCGCCCGTCCCCGGACGGGCGAACTGCCCTTCCTGCGCGGAGAAAGACAGGAACCGGGAAAGGGCGCGGAACGAGCGGCTGAAGGCCGAGGGTCTGCCCCGGCGTGACCAGGCGCGAAGGCGATGCGCCGATCGGGAACGGTGTCGCAAGGCGGCGGAAGACCGGGCAGCACGGGGACTGTGCAGACGGTGCGGCAAGGCTGAGCCGGCGCCGGACAAAAAATTGTGCCCCGGTTGTGGAGACAAGGTAAGGGCTATGGCCAGAGTCCGGTACTCCCAAGGAAAGGCCCGCGGGGAGCTCTATGGTGGCCGAAAAGCGTCCACTCGAAGAAAGTCGGCCAAGCTCCGATCCGAGCGCCGGCGGAAGGAGTGGGCAGCCGCCGGCACGTGCACAAGATGCGGGTCGCGTCCGCCCGTGGAAGGCGGAACCACCTGCGCACCGTGCCGGGGGCGCCGGCAGGCCCGCGAGCGGGAGACCTATTCTTCCCGGCGCCAGGCCGGCCTGTGCGTCCGTTGCGGAACGGCATCCACGTTCGACGGCGCGGCCATGTGTACCGTGTGCGGCGTCCTGGAGGCCGAGAGCGGCCGCCAGGAGCGGAAGAATGCCGCCGCCCGCAGACGGTACCGGGAACTGAGGTCCGCCGGCCGATGCACGACATGCGGGGCCGCCAGCCAGGGGGCTTCGAGGTGCGTCCCCTGTGCCCGGAAGTCATACGAACTGTCCGCCCACTTCCGCGGCATCCCGGATTGGGAGCCGGAGTATACCGTGGTGGACCTGATGACCATGGAAGAGCACGGGCCCTTCGGCGCCGAAGAGGAGGCCGCGGCCTGCATCGCGTTCCTCAAGCTGCCCAGGGAGCGGTTCGAGATCGTCGCCGAGCGTCATCCGATGGCCCATTTCACGGGAGCATAAGGCCGGGGCGGCCGATCCTGTCCGTACTGCCGGGCGGGCGACCGTCGGGGGCCATTCCCCCGGCAGCCGGCCCGACGCCCGCGACTCCGTTGCCGGCCGGGGGGCGGCCGGCCCGGCGATGCCGGATCCGGAGGTCCCCCCTACCGGCGTACCTCCACACCGGGACCATGACCGGAGTCCAGGAGGCATTCGACATAACCCCGGCAAGTGACCGGCACGGGAGGACCGCGCCGGAGCATACCACGAGCGCCCGGTGCTGTTTTTGGTGATGGTGGCGAACCCCGCCGCCGGCTGGCCCGCGATCGTCCGGTCCCGGCGTTGACCGAATCCGTGGGGGGCATGGCGACCAGCGGCCCCGGCAGTCCCGGGAGGAAATGCGCACCCCCGGTGACGCGGCATTCGACATGCCGCCACGGAGGCGCCGGGGGCGCGCACTTGGAGATTATCGCCGTTCCCCGTGCTGAACGAAACCGCCAGGCCGCATCCAGTGCGACGGTCAATGCAGCCGCCATCCGGGCGGGGCTCGAGTCCGGCAGGAACCGGAGCACGGCAACCCCCGGGGGGCTCCCCGAGATGTGCGTCGGGGAGGCGGTCCGGTTTCCCCCCGCAGGTCCGGGAGGCAGGAAAGGTCGGGAAAGGCGAGCCCGGAGAGGTGGGAGGGAGAACAGATCCCGCTTTCCCCTCCGGGTGGCATCCCGACCAACCCGTGAGGAAATGACCATGATCATCCAGCACACCCTGCCAGGCATCGAGACCGAGGCGAAAGACATCGAAACCGGATCCCCCGGCGACTCCCCGGAATCCGCCCTGGCGGAGATCGGCCTGGACCGGTCCTCGATCTGCGAGATCCTTTCTTCCGAACCCGGCATCCGTGAAGACCGCTGGTAGGAGGCGGAGAGGATTTGGAGAAATTGAATCGGAGGGGATCGGGTGAGAGATGAACCCGGCGCCCGACGGTTCGTCCCATCGTGATTTTGATTTGATTTAACCAACGTTACCTCAGGAGGTACTCATGGCATTCGGATTGAACCGCTGCGAACTCATCGGCCGCCTCGGCGCGGACGTGACCGTCAACCACCTGGCTTCGGGGGGGCGCGTCGCCAACCTGAGCGTGGCCACCGACGAGTCGTATCTGCGGAACGGCGAGCGGGTGGACAGGACCGAGTGGCACCGCCTGGTCACCTTCCAGGACGGCCTGATCGACATGCTGGAGAAGAACGCCCGCAAGGGCCGGCTGGTCTACGTCGAGGGCAAGCTGCAGACCCGCCGGTGGAAGAAGGACGGCGAGGACTCCGACCGCTTCTCCACCGAGATCCTCATCGTCCCGGGCTGCCGGGTCCAATTCCTCGAGCGCCCGAACGGGAACGGCGGCGGCCACGCCGCACCGCCCGCCCAGGAGGCCGCTGCCCCACAGGGCGGCGCCCCGGAGAGCATGCAGGATTTTGACGACGATATCCCTTTTTAAGAGGCTCCCCGTCATTCCCTCCCTTCAGCTCCAGTCCCCTACGGGGGCTGGAGCTTTTTTCATGCTGCGGATGCGGCACCGCCATCCCACCTCCGGACAGGAGGTGGAGCGGGAAGTCGAGAAGAGCGAACCGCCCGGCGGCCGGAGAGAGGGCCGCCGGGCATCACGTCAACCTGGATACCGACCGGAGACAACCATGCCGCAGATAACGTTTCACAAGGTGGCCGACGATGAGGCCATCATATACCACGACGACGAGGCCGTCGGCGACCTCTATTGTCATGAAGACCCCCTCACAGGGAAACCCGTGTACCTGATCCTGCTGACCGAGGACTGCCGCGGCTGGTTCAAGCAGCACGACCGAAGCAAGGTACGGGAGTCCATACATCGTAACCGGCCATTCTGGGGCGTTATTCCTTTCGGCTCCGTCCATGGTTACGCTT
>VYFG01000046.1 GCA_009842505.1 Gammaproteobacteria bacterium | reverse complement strand
TAGCCTCCGGTCAGGCAGGAACCTGCTTGGCCGGGGAATTTTGCAAGTACCTCTAGGAAGAACGCGGCGGTGGCGTACAGGGTCCAGATGTGAAGATCCATCGCGAATCCCGATTGTCAGTGATGGGTGGCGACAGGACACTGTCCGCCGGCCCGGCGCCACCGAAACCGGCGTCATGGAAGCCGGCCCATGGACCGTTCTCCAAGTCTACCACCATCCATCCGACCGGAGGTTCGTTTGCCGGGAGTAGCCGGGGATTTCCCGGAAGCTTGCGGAACCTGAATTTTGATATAATCCGCCGTTTTCCGGTCGCCGGCAACCGTATCGGTGCGGTGGCTGGCGACGACACATCCCGGGGATGGCCGGGTGCCGGCCCACGGCCCCTCGTGAACCGGATGGCATTTCAATTTCGAGGCTTGAGAAAAATCGTGACTGACGATCATGTAGACTACAAGCGTCGGCGTCTGCTTACCGTTGCCACAACCGGCATGGGCATTGCCGGGTCCGTAGGCCTGGCGGTGCCGTTCGCCGGCAGCATGGTGCCCAGCGAGAGGGCCAAGGCCGCCGGCGCTCCCGTGAAGGTGGACATCGGCAGCCTGGAGATGGGCCAGCAGCTCACCGTCGAATGGCGCGGCAAGCCGGTCTGGATCATCCGCCGCAGCCAGGAGGCGCTGGATTTTCTGGCCGGCATGGACAACCTGCTCGTGGACCCGGATTCCAGCATGGCCCAGCAGCCGGCGTATGCCACGAATCCCTACCGCTCCATCAAGAATGACATCCTGGTACTGGTGGGCATCTGCACCCACCTCGGCTGCTCGCCCAAGTACCGGCCGGAACTTTCCGCCGACACCGACGCCCCCTTCCTGTGCGCCTGTCACGGTTCCCGCTTCGATCTGGCGGGCCGGGTCTACAAGAACGTGCCGGCGCCGAAGAACCTCGTGGTGCCCCCCCACAGGTATCTCAGCGACACCGAAATCCTGATCGGTTCCGACGAGGAGACTGCCTGATGAGCTTCAACGAATGGCTGAACAAGCGCTTCCCCATGGACCGGCTGGTTCGGGAGCACCTGACCGGGTATTTCGCGCCGAAGAATTTCAATTTCTGGTACTACTTCGGCAGCCTGGCGCTGCTGGTGCTGGTGCTGCAGATTGTCACCGGCGTGCTGCTGGCGATGAACTACAAGCCCGATGCCGAACTGGCCTTCGCCTCGGTGGAATACATCATGCGCGATGTCTGGGGCGGCTGGTTCGTGCGCTATATGCATTCGACGGGCGCCTCCTTCTTCTTCATCGTGATCTACCTGCACATGTTCCGCGGGCTCCTCTACGGCTCCTACAGGAATCCGCGGGAGCTGATCTGGATCTTCGGCATGATCATCTATGTCTCGATGATGGCCACCGCCTTCTTCGGGTACCTGCTGCCGTGGGGCCAGATGTCCTATTGGGGCGCCCAGGTTATCGTGAACCTGTTCGAGACCCTGCCCATCGTGGGACCGGTACTGTCCGAATGGATCCGCGGCGACTACGTCATATCCGACATCACGCTGAACCGGTTCTACGCGTTCCACTACCTGATCCCGTTCATTATCGTGGGACTGGTGGTGCTGCACATCGTCGCCCTGCACGAGACCGGCTCCAACAACCCCGACGGCGTCGAGATCAAGAAGGGGCCCAAGGGGAACCGCTGGAGCAAGGATGCCCCCGCCGACGGCATCCCGTTCCACCCGTACTACACGGTCAAGGACACCCTCGGCATGGTGGTGTTCCTGATCTTCTTCTTCGGCGTGGTGTTCTTCCTGCCGGAAATGGGCGGCTACTTCATCGAGCCGCCGAACTTCGAGCCGGCGAACCCGCTCAAGACTCCGGAACACATTGCGCCGGTTTGGTATTTCACGCCGTACTACGCGATCCTAAGGGCGGTTCCGAGTTTCGCCGGGACCCAGGTCTGGGGCGTGCTCGCCATGGGCGCCGCCATCGTGGTGTTCTTCTTACTGCCCTGGCTGGACCGCAGCCCCGTGAAGTCCGTGCGCTACCGGGGCTTCTCCACCAAGGCGTTCCTCGGGATCTTCGCCGTCACTTTCCTGGTGCTCGGCTGGCTGGGCACCAAGCCGCCCTCGGCGGAATACACCGCCATGGCGCAGTTTCTCACGGTGGTCTACTTCCTCTACTTCTTCCTGATGCCGTGCTACTCCGGCACCGGGGACAATGTCGGCAAGAGCGGGTTGGCGCTGTTCGTGATCAGCGTCCTGCTCGCCGCGGGATCCCTGTACCTGTGCTGGGCGGAAACGCCCGACCTCGGGACGGGCATGAAGTGGCTGTACACCATCCTCAGCGTCCTGATCCTGTTTTACTTCGGCCTCAGGCCGGGCTGGATCAAGGCGGACGAGGTCAAGCCCGTCCCGGAGAGGGTCACCGGATGAAGATGAAGAACATGAAGAATCTCGCATGCTTCGGCCTGCTCGCGCTCGCCCCGGTCACGGCCATGGCCGCCGGCGACGCCGGCATCGAACTGGAGCCCATGGAGGTGCGGCTGCAGGACACCCGGTCCCTGCAGAACGGCGCCAAGATTTTCGTCAACTACTGCCTGTCCTGCCACAGCGCCAACTTCATGCGCTATGAACGCATGGCGAAGGACCTCGACATCCCGGAGGAACTGGTGTTGCAGGAGATGATCTTCTCCGACTCCAAGATCGGGGATCCCATGACCTCGGTCATGCCCCCGGAAAAGGCCGCGGAATGGTTTGGCGGGGTGGCGCCGCCGGACCTGTCGCTGGTGGGCCGGCTGCGCGGCGCCGACTGGCTCTACAACTACCTCAAGGGTTTCTACGTCGACGAAACCACCTTCAGCGGGTGGAACAATGTCGTGTTCGACAACGTTGCCATGCCCCACGTGCTGGCGCACTGGCAGGGCCGGCAGCGGGCGGTGTTCGGCGATGACGAGCATGGAAATCCGGTATTCGAACATTTCAAGCAGGAAACCGAAGGCAGCATGAGTCCGGAGGAATTCGACCATGCGATGCAGGACCTGACAAACTTCCTCATCTACATGGGGGAGCCGGCACGATTGGTACGGGTGAAATACGGCATGTGGGTGATGCTGTTCCTGTTCGTGTTCGGCGCGCTGGCCTACCTGATGAAAAGGGAGTATTGGCGCGACGTCGATGTATCTCATTGACGCCAAGAGCCAGGCCGTGAACGATCTCAGCAGCCTGCTCAACCGGCGTCCGTCCATGACGCTGCTGTCCGGGCAGATCTGCGTGCTCAGTCACTGCGTGCGGATCGTGCTGCTGGAAAAGGACGTCGAATGCACAGTGGACTTCCTGCCCGTCGGGGGAGACCCGAGCCGACTGGTGGAGCACAATCCCTATGGCGAGACTCCGACGCTGGTGGACAGGGATATCTCGCTGTACGACACGTCCGTCATCCTGGAGTATCTCGACGAGCGGTTCCCCCATCCGCCGCTGATGCCGGCAGACCCGATTACCCGCGCCAAGACCCGCCTGATGATCTCCCGCCTGAACCGGGACTGGCTCCGGCCGATCTGCGAACTCGGCGACACCCTGCCCCTGAACCCGCCGGCGGAGCTGAGGAAGTCCATCCATGACGGGCTGATCGCGCTGTCGCCACTGTTCCGCGACCAGCCTTTCTTTCTCGGGCCCGAGTACACGCTGGTGGATACGTTCGTGGCGCCGTTGATCTGGCGGCTGCCGGCGCTGGGGATCGATCTGCCGAAGCAGGCTGCGCCGATCATGGAGTACGGCAGCCGGTTATTCGCAAGACCCGCGTTTCGTGACAGCCTGAGCGAACAGGAGCGGGAGATGAGGGAAGCGTGAGCGAACAGACCAGATCCCATAGCGGGCCCGCGCGGCCCCATATGGCCCTGGTCCGCGCCATCTACGACTGGTCCCTGGATGAGGGATTCACCCCCCAGGTCATGGTGGATGTCACCGTGCCAGGGGTGGAGATTCCCGCGGACTATGCCCGGGAGGGAAAAATCGTTCTCAACATCCATCCGAATGCGGTCCGGGACTTGGAAATCGGCGACGACCACCTGCTCTTTTCCGCGCGGTTCGCGGGCCGCCCGGAAAACATCGCCATCCCGGTGGAGTCGGTACTGGCGGTGTATGCCAGGGAGAATGGCCAGGGCGTGGTTTTCCAGGCGGGCGGCAGCGGAATCGCTCCGCAGCCCCCGGAGCCTGGCAGGGAGGGGGAAGGCGGTGCGGTATCGTCCGACGGACGCCAGCCGGGCCCCCGCCTCAAGGTGGTCAAGTAACGCTGCCGGCGAAACGCCGGGGCGCTTATGCGGGTCGATTGAAATCGGGATTCTCGCCCGCATTGCTACAATTCCGACCGTTCAAGCAGGTACCCGTATGCAGCAGTTCAGAGGCACAACCATCCTGTCCGTCCGCAAGGACGGCCAGGTGGTCATCGGCGGGGACGGCCAGGTCTCCATGGGGGACACGGTGATGAAGGGCAATGCGCGCAAGGTGCGCAGGCTCTACCGGGACCAGGTGCTGGCCGGGTTCGCGGGCGGCACGGCGGACGCTTTTACCCTGTTCGAGCGTTTCGAGGGCAAGCTGGAGAAGCACCAGGGCCAGCTGGTCCGCGCCGCGGTGGAGATGGCAAAGGACTGGCGGACCGACCGAATGCTGCGCAGGCTCGAGGCCCTGCTGGTGGTCGCGGACCGTGAATCCTCGCTTCTGCTGTCCGGCAACGGCGATGTCATCGAACCGGAGCGGGGGATCATGGCCATCGGCTCCGGGGGAAACTACGCCAAGGCCGCGGCCATGGCGCTGCTGGCCAACACAGACCTGGACGCCCGGGCGATCGTGGAGCAGGGACTGACCATCGCCGGGGAAGTCTGCGTGTACACCAACCAGTGCCTCACCATCGAGGAGCTGAATTTCTGACTGTGCCATGAGCAACATGACTCCCAGGGAGATTGTCGAGGAACTCGACAGCCACATCATCGGCCAGAAGGACGCCAAGCGGGCCGTGGCGATCGCGCTGCGCAACCGCTGGCGGCGCACGCAGGTGGACGAGGAGCTGCGCGCCGAAATCACCCCGAAGAACATTCTCATGATCGGCCCCACCGGCGTCGGCAAGACCGAAATCGCACGGCGCCTGGCACGGCTTGCCCGGGCGCCGTTCATCAAGGTCGAGGCAACCAAGTTCACCGAGGTGGGCTACGTCGGCCGCGAGGTGGACTCCATCATCCGCGACCTCGTGGACATGGCGGTGAAGATGACCCGCGAGGAGGAAATGGACAAGGTGCGCCCGCGGGCGGAGGATGCGGCGGAGGAGCATGTGCTGGACCTGCTGCTGCCGCCCGCCCGCGGGGATGACGGCGACCGCGAGGGTGCCGCCCGGCAGAGATTCCGCAAGATGCTGCGCGAGGGCGACCTCGACGACAAGGAGGTGGAGATCGAGGTCAGCAGCTCCATTGCCGGAGTGGAGATCTTCGCGCCTCCTGGCATGGAGGACATGACCAGCCAGCTCCAGGGGATGTTCCAGAGCCTTGGCGGACAGAAAACGAAGCCGCGCAAGGCCCGGGTCAGGGAGGCGCTCCGGCTGCTGGCGGAGGAGGAGGCCTCGAGGCTGATCAACGACGACGAGATCAAGCTGAACGCGCTGGAGCGGGTGGAGGAAAACGGCATCGTGTTCGTCGACGAAATCGACAAGATCGTCAGCCGCAGCGGCGGTCAGGTTTCCGGCGCGGAAGTGTCGCGCGAAGGGGTTCAGCGGGACCTGCTGCCCCTGGTGGAGGGTGCCACGGTCTCCACCAAGTACGGCATGGTCAAGACCGACCATATCCTCTTCATCGCATCGGGCGCCTTCCAGCTGTCCAAGCCGTCGGACCTGATACCGGAACTGCAGGGAAGGCTGCCGATCCGGGTGGAACTCAGGGCCCTGACCAGCGAGGACTTCACGCGCATCCTGACCGAGCCCGATGCGTCGCTGACCGAGCAGTACCAGGCCCTGATCGCCACGGAGGGCGTGGCCCTGGACTTCACCGAGGATGGTGTGCGGCGCATTGCGGAAGTGGCCTGGCAGGTCAATGAAAGCACCGAGAACATCGGCGCCCGCCGCCTGCACACCGTCATGGAGCGCCTCCTGGAGACGGTGTCCTTCGAGGCCGCGGACATGGGCGGCGGCGAGGTCATGGTGGACATGGAGTACGTGGACCGTCACCTGAAGGACCTGGCGGAGGACATGGACCTGTCGCGCTACATCCTCTAGGGTCGCCGGGGCCGCCGCCGTGTGGACATTGTTTGCGGTGGCCAGGCTGGTGATGATGCTGCCCGTGCTGCTGCTCGGGATTTTCCTCAGCCTGTTCGTCCCGCTCATGCCGCGCCCCGTGTACCGGTTCGTCGCCGCGACCTGGTACGGAACCATGCTGGCCCTCATGGGGGTCCGCGGGCGCTACCAGGGGACCGTGGCGGATGGGACCGTCCTGATGGTCAGCAACCATGTCTCCTGGGCCGACATTCTGGTGATCGGCGCCCGCTGGCCCTACACCTTTCTCGCCATGCACGAGATCAGCCGCTGGCCCGTGGTGGGATGGCTTGCGCGCCGGATCGGCACGCTGTTCATCCGCCGCGGCAAGGGGGCGCCGGATGCCATCCGGCAGGTGACCGATGTCCTCAGGGCGGGCCGGCCGGTGATTTTCTTTCCCGAGGGCCGCACCTCGTACGGCACCGGGGTCGGCCGGTTTCATCCGCGGATATTCCAGGCGGCGGTGGACGCCCGGGTCCCGGTGCAGCCGGTCGCCCTGTACTACCGGGACCGGCTGGCCGAGCCCGGGGCCGGCACCCGGGCCACCTTCGCGGACGACGCGGGATTCGTGGCGAGCCTCTGGCGCACCATGGCCGGCCCGCCGGTGGATGTCCATGTGATCGCGTTCGAGACCGTCGGACCGCTCGAGGATCGCGAGGCCCTGGCGCGGCGGGCCTGTGAACTGGTGCGGGGACACCCCGGCTTCACCGCGGATTCACATTGAACCGGATATACTGCCAAGCCCAACATTACCGAAAAGTCGGCAAATTCATTTAAAATCGCCTAAATTCGTCCAATTCCCATCGAAAATCGTTCAATTTGCAGAACTGGGAATTCGTTCGGGCGCGGGGAACTTTTGGGAAAATTAGCACTCTTGACAGTAGAGTGCTAAAATATTCATGAGCCGACGAGCTTCAGGAGGAGACAGTCACATGACGAACACCCTGCCCATTCCGGTCACGGTACCCACGGGTGACAATCTGAACAGCTACATCGCGGCGGTCAATGCCGCCCCGATTCTGAGCGCCGAGCGGGAGCGGGAGCTGGCCATCCGCTATCATGAGGAAGGCGACCTCGAGGCCGCGCGGGAACTGGTTCTTTCCCACCTCAGGCACGTGGTCAAGGTGGCCCGCGGATTCATGGGCTACGGGCTGCCGCTGACGGACCTGATCCAGGAGGGCAGTATCGGTCTGATGAAAGCGGTCAAGCGGTTTGACGCCCGCCGGGACATCCGCCTGGTTTCCTTCGCCGTGCACTGGATCCGGGCGGAAATCTACGACTATGTGCTGCGGAACTGGCGCATGGTCAAGGTTGCCACCACCAAGTCCCAGCGCAAGCTGTTCTTCAACCTCCGCAAGTCCCGTGCCCGTCTGGGCTGGATGAGGGAGGCGGAGGTCGAACAGCTCGCCGACAGCCTCAATGTCGAGGTGGAAACCGTGCGTGAAATGGAGTCCCGCCTGAGCGGCGGGGACATTTCCTTCGACTCCACCCTGGAGCAGGACGAGGGCGACCTGGGATACCAGGCGCCGTCCGAGCACCTTGGCGACAGCCGCTACGACCCCGCGAGGATGGTCAGCGAATCCGAACAGGCCAACCTGAACCGGGAGCAGCTCTCGGCGGCCCTGGAAAAACTGGACCAGCGCAGCAAGGACATCGTCCTGCGGCGGTGGCTCAGCGAGGACAAGACCACGCTGCATGAACTCGCGGATGAATATGGCGTCTCCGCCGAACGGATCCGCCAGATCGAAAAGCGCGCGATGGAGAAGATGAGGGTGTCCATCGAGGCCGCCTGACAGGGCATCGGCACCAACAATGAAAAGGGCCCCTGACGGGGCCTTTTTTATGTGTACCGGACGATGGCCCGGGGCGCCGCGAACCGGGGGCGACCGACCGCCCTGTCCCGGAAACCTGCACTTTGGCCGGCAAACGGATACTATCGGCCCTGGCCCTCCATCCACAGCTTCCTGCCGTGCCAGCCGCCAATACCGACAAGCACGTATCCAAGCGATCACCGGACAGGGTGATGCGGCTCGGGCGTATGGGCGCCTTCCACCAGACGCGCCTCAGCTTCATGCGCGCACTGCTCCGGCAGCTCAAGCGGGAAGCCTGGACCTTCGATCGGACGATGTGGCGGATGGACGACCGGGGCGTCGGTGTCGGCGTCTACCAAGCCCGGGGGCCCGGACATACCTACAGCCTGGTCTGTTTCGCCCATGACCTGCCGCCGGACATGCGCTCCGACCGGGTGATCGCCGAGCGGTGGGATGCCACCTTCGCCCTGTTCGACGGGGTGCCCGGGGAGGCGGACATCGCCCGAATGTCCCGCAACGTGCCGCTGCAGGAGGCGGGGAACTGCCAGGAGACCGAGCTGGTGCTGGCGCGGGCCAATCGCAGTGTGCGGCTGTTCGAGCACGTGGTGGACTGCCTCGCCGGCGGAGAACAGCCCGACCCGGAATTCGTCGAGCGGACTGGGTACCTGATGCGCACGACGGCGGTGTACGGCAACGGGAAGTTCGGCCTGGGGGACCGCGAGCGCATCGCGGCGCGGCCGGAATTCCGCGGCGCCTTCCGGGTGGAGCTGCTGGCGGTCTGGCTCATCCGGTGGTTCACCGTGGACATCGCGGAGCACCTGGCCCGGCAGCGGGGGCCGTCCCGCGCTGTGCCCCTGGATCCGCGCATCCGCGCCAGCCTGGGGGTCGGCAACGCGACGGGACTTGGCATGGCGCCGTTTCTGGGAACCCATCCCGGGCTGCTGCACGCCTGGATGGATGCCAGGGAAACCGCGCTCATGCGGGTACGCAACATCGGGTGTTCGGATGCCGTGACCGGGGAGGTGTTCCGCGCCACGCTGGCACGGGCCCGCAGGGATGTCGCCCGCTGGCGCACGGACGACGCGCGCCAGGCCCGGCGGGTGCGCGAACTGGCCGGGGATCTCGAAAGGCTGGCGGTTCACCTGGACGGGGGGGCACTGGAGCGCCCCGCGCCCTGGGACGGCCTGGTCCGCTGGTCGGAGGAACACCTCACCACCGAGGGGCAGGAGATGCTGGTCTCCCTCGTGATCGAGCCCCACGGGGAACTGGTGGATGACCTGGCCGATGGCATGGCCCTGGACGAACTGCCCCTGGCGGCCGTCGACGGCGCCATGACCGTGGGCGAGGCCCTGGCCATGATCGAGGCCGACTACGGCTGGACCCTCGCGATCGATTTCGGGTCCCGCGACGCCAACGCCCGGTTCTGGTACGTGTCGGAAGAGAAACTGGAGCCCCGTCTCGGCGAACGCTTCGAGGAGCCGGGGGCGGACCGGGAGCAGCCGCTCGCCTTCGCCCGGGAAATGCGGCGGCTCCGGGACGATCTGCTGGAGGCGGACCACCGGCTGGGGCTGGCTGACTTCCTGATGGCCCGGCCGGAATACCGCGGCGAGATACGCCGGCTGCAACTGGTCAGCCGGATGCCCTACGCCGAGATCAGGGACAACCTCATCTCCGCGGACATGGTGCCGGTGGACCTCCTGCGCTGCAAGCTGTCGTTTTTCGGCGCCACGCGTTTTGATCCTAAGTCCGATCGCTGGGTCAGGATCACCATGTACCAGAACGCGCCCTATCCCGACACCATTCGGGAAGATCCGGCGGACGACTGGATCTACCCGCCGCTGTAGCGGACCCGGCCCATGAACCTGTCCCTCAACCAGGTGGAGAACACCGCCCGCAAGGCGGTGCGGGGCGCCGGGCTGCCCTGGTGCCTGGCGGAGGATGCGGGCCGCGCGGTGCGCTGGCTGGAGATGATGGGGCTGCCGGGCACGTCATGGCTGCTCCTGGTACTGGCCTCCGTGGGCCACCGCCGGACCGGTGAATTGCTGCTGCGGCAGCAGTCCGGGCCGGTCTGGCGCGCCGCGGGCGGGACGGCCTCGCCCCTGGTCGCGGGCCCCAGTCTGGTGGATGCGGTGCACCTGCACCGGGACGACGGGGGGTTCGGGCTGACGCTCCAGGGCGTGGTATGCCCGGAACTGTGTGCGGGGTATCTCGGGGTGGCGTCCCTGCAGACCGGGGCGCCGCTGGCCATGTCCTGGGCCCGCGGCGACATGCGGATTCTCGGTGACCGGGTCTTTGTTGATGACGCCCAGGATGTCGGAGCCACCGCCGAGACCTACGACCTGGCGGTGCGCAATGGATCCCGGGACCCCGGGCGCCCCGGCAGGGAATTCACCGGGGCGGCGGGCTCGAGACGGGTCGATCCGCGCATCCTTGACATGCTGGAGACCCTGGCCCGCCGCACCTACGTGGAAAGCACCGAGATGTCCCGCCTGTCCGGCGCCGGCGCCGGACTGAGTGACACCGACTGACCGGGTGCGCCTGCCCGGCGGCGGTCAGGCGCGCTCGACGTACTCGCCGGTCTCGGTGTTGACCCTGACCTTCTCGCCGGTGTTGATGAACTGGGGAACCGTGAGCCTGTAGCCCGTCTCCAGCACCGCGGGCTTGCCGCCGCTGGCGGCGGTCTGGCCTTTCACCACCGCCTCGGTTTCCACCACTTCCAGCACCACGCTGGCGGGCAGTTCCACGCCGATGGGGGAGTCGTTGTGGAGGTTGATCTGGACGCCGGTGTTGGGCAGCAGGAACGGGATCTCCGTCTCCAGGTCCTCGGTGGGCAGGGAGAGCTGCTCGAAGGTCTCGTTGTCCATGAAGATGTAGGCGTCGCCGTCGCTGTACAGGTACTGCATCTGGCGGGGTTCCACGTGGGCCCGCTCCAGCTTGTCCTCGGAGCGGAAGCGCTCGTTCAGCTTGGTTCCCTCGGCAATGGATTTCATTTCCAGCTGGACGAAGGCGCCGCCCTTGCCGGGCTTGACATGGTTTTTCTTCAGCACGCGCCAGAGCTTGCCCTGGTATTCCAGCAGATTGCCGACGCGTGCATCGAATGCGGAGATTTTCATGGAGGGTCCCCTGGCGGCCGGAAAGTGGCGCGATTGTAGGCGATAATCCGGTATCAGTACACGGCGGGATTTTCCGTCGCCGCGCCGATCCCGGAAGCGATGAACGACCAGCACCCATTCGACCCGGACGCATTCCTGTCCTCGGTATCCGAGATGCCCGGCGTGTACATCTACTATGACGCCGAGGGCGGCACCCTCTATGTCGGCAAGGCGGGCAATCTCAGGAAGCGGGTCTCGGCGTATTTCCGAAAATCCGGCTTAAGTCCCCGTACCCGGCTCATGGTGTCCAGGATTCACCGCGCCGAGACCCAGCAGACCCGTACCGAGAGCGAGGCTCTGCTGTTGGAAAACAACCTGATCAAGCACCGCCGGCCCCGTTTCAATGTCCTTTTGCGGGACGACAAGAGCTATCCCTACATCCGCTTGACCAGCGGTGACGCGTATCCCAGGTTCGCATTCTACCGCGGCCGGCGCAGCCGGCCGGGGAAATACTTCGGGCCCTATCCCGGCGCGGGCGCGGTGCGGGAAATGCTGGGCCACGTGCAGAAGATCTTCCGCCTCAGGCAATGCAATGACGCCACCTTCAGGAACCGGTCGCGTCCATGCCTGCAGTACCAGATCAAGCGCTGCAGCGGACCCTGCGTCGGCCTGGTTTCCCGGGAGGACTATCTCGAGGATGTCCGCCAGGCGGAGGCGATGATATCGGGGCAGGACACCAAGCTGATGGAGGAGCTCTCGCGGCGGATGGAGGCGGCATCGGACAGGCTTGAATTCGAGCAGGCGGCCGAATTCCGGGACCGTATCGCCAGGCTGCAGCGGGTGCGGGAAAACCAGTACATTGACAACCAAGGGACCGATGCCGATGTGGTGGCCGTGGCGGTGGAATCCGGCACCATCTGCTTTGGCGTCATCTCCATCCGGAGCGGGCGCAACCTGGGTGGCAGGTTCCATATCCAGCCCAATCCGCTGGACCAGGAGCCGGCGGAGCTGCTGGAGGCGTTCCTTCCCCAGAATTACCTGGGCGCGTCGATCCCGCCGGAGATCCTGCTCAGCCACCGCATCGAGGGCAGGGCATCCCTGCAGCAGGTGCTGTCCCTGGAGGCCGGCTCCAGGGTGGTGATCAAGAGCCGGTGCCGCACCACCAGGGCCCGGTGGATCGAGGGCGCCCGCATCAACACCGGAGACCGGCTGCGGGTGTATCTGAACGAACACAGCCAGCTCAGCCGGCAGTTCGAGGCCCTCGCGGCGCTGGTGGGGCTGGAGGAGACTCCGGACCGGATCGAGTGCTTCGACATCAGCCATACCCTGGGCGAGCGCACGGTGGGGTCCTGCGTGGTTTTCGATTCCCGGGGCGCGGTGAAATCCGACTACCGCAAGTTCAATGTCAGCGGCGTCCGGGAAGGCGATGACTATGACGCCATGGAACAGGTGCTGTTCCGGCGGTACCGGCGGGTGCTGGAGGACGACGGCAAGCTGCCGGACCTGGTGCTGATCGACGGCGGCAAGGGGCAGCTCGCGGTGGCCGAGCGGGTTTTCGGGGAACTGCAGCTCGCCGAGCAGGTGCCGCTGGTGGCCGTGTCCAAGGGGCCGGAGCGGCGCGCCGGGGAGGAGCAGATCCATCTCCCCGGGCGGCGGGTGCCGATCTGTCCCGGCGGGGCGTCGCCCGCCTCCCACCTCATACAGCGCATCCGCGACGAGGCGCACCGGTTCGCCATCGCCGGCCACCGCAACCGGCGCGACAAGGCGCGCACCCGCTCGGTGCTCGAAGAGATCGAGGGCGTGGGGGAAAAGCGACGCCGGGACCTGCTGCGGTATTTCGGCGGCATCGGCGAGGTCCGCCGGGCGGGCATCGAGGAACTCGCCCGGGTGCCGGGCATCAGCCCGAAGCTGGCGGAGCGCATTTATAATCAGTTCCATACCTGATAGGCTTGCCGGTCGAATGGTGCCCCGCGCGAGGGAAACACGCCGCGGGCGCGCATTGATCCGTGTCCTTCATCGAGCTGGAAGTCGATCAAGCCATGTGGAACCTGCCCAACTTGCTGACCCTGTTCCGGATCGCGCTGATCCCGGTGCTGGTGCTGATCTACTTCTGGCCCATGCCCTACCGGGAGCCGGTGCTGGCCGGCGTATTCGTGCTGGCGGCCCTGACGGACTGGCTGGACGGGTTCCTGGCGCGCAGGATGAATGCCACCACCCGGCTGGGGGCGTTTCTCGACCCGGTGGCGGACAAGCTGATCGTCTCGAGCGCACTGGTGCTGCTGGTGTCGGATTCGGACATCCTTGCAGCGGTGCTGCACCCGGCCCCCTTCGCCATCGCGGTCACCATCATCGTCGGCCGGGAGATCACCATCTCCGCCCTCCGGGAATGGATGGCCGAACTCGGGGAGCGCGGTGTGGTGGCCGTGGGCTTTCTCGGCAAGATCAAGACCGTCATGCAGATGGTAGCCATCGCGCTGCTTCTGTACATGCTGCCCGTCCACGGACTGCCCACGTTCCTGATCGGCGAAATCGCCCTCTATGTCGCCGCCGTGCTGACACTCTGGTCCATGGTGGAGTATCTCCGGATCACCTGGCCGTACCTGATGCAAAGGGACTGAGACCCGTGCCGGGCCGCGGGTTTTCCGGATTTCTATTGACACCGGGTGCAGGTTGCATAGAATCATCCTCCCTCGATTCAAGAGCCATGCGGGAATAGCTCAGTTGGTAGAGCACAACCTTGCCAAGGTTGGGGTCGCGAGTTCGAGTCTCGTTTCCCGCTCCATCCCCCGGCCCGATGCCGGGTGTTTTTGACCGGCCGGTTGCGAAGCTTCCTGCCCGGATCAACTCGGTTCAGGCGGTGATGCCGCGTGTTGTGCCCCGGCCAAGTGCCGCAAGGTGAACCCGGCGGCAAAGCTGCTATGATCCGACCACCTACCGGCTGAGTGGCAGAGTGGTTATGCAGCGGCCTGCAAAGCCGTGTACCTCGGTTCGATTCCGGGCTCAGCCTCCAGGCGCATCGCGCGGTTTTCCGTTGCCCGGGTGGCGGAATTGGTAGACGCAAGGGACTTAAAATCCCTCGAGGCAACCCTCGTGCCGGTTCGACTCCGGCTCCGGGCACCATTTCCTCGGCGGCCTGCTCCGCCCGGCTTGCCTGCGCGGGGCCGTGGCATCGGGCAACCCCGTTCTTTCCCAGCGCGGCGGGACCGCGCCCTTGCTGTTTCCGCCCCGGACCCGTCCCCGACCCGCCGGGATGGAATCTGCCGGCAATACGACCGTTCGTTCCCGGGTTCTATAGTAGAAAACCCTTATAAATTCATACATTTCCTATAAAGCGGATTTATAGGCCACATAAAACGCCTCCGTTTGAACCATGGCCGGAGTTCGCCCAAAATCATCTGCCGGACAAACGTTTCATGGCCTAGTGCCTGATACCCTGAAAAGAGCCCATTTCCCATGTTGACAAACAACCCTTTCGCCGAGGTCTCGGCGACGATTCCACCATCTGCCATGCAGACCTTCGTGGTCGTCATGTTCCTGCTGGTGGTGGCGGGCACGATCTTCGACGTGATCCACAAGAAAAGCGCGAAATACTTCTTCGAGAACATGAAGCGGGAGAAGGCCGCCGGCTCACGCCAGGTCGGCGGTGGAGAGAAGGTCGGGATCGCGGTCGCGACGGCGGCCCATGATGTCCTCGCCTCGGGAGAGTTCTGCAATCCCCACCGGCGCCTGGCTCACCTGATTACCATGTACGGATTCATCCTGTTCGTGATCACCTCCTGCACCATGATCTTCGGCTACGCCGAGCCCGGCGCCGCCACGCCCGCCATCCACCCGCTGCTGTGGCATCTCGGCGCCCTGATGGTTTGCGTGGGAGGCTACTGGTTCTGGTTCTTCATCCGCGTGGATGTTGCCGCCGAGGGCCATTCCCCGTTCCGGTTCATGCCGGCGGACCTGTTCGTGGTCTCGCTCGTGGCGTGCACCACGTTCGCCCTGATCTGGTCCTTCTTCGTGAACGCCGGCGCCGGCACCGTCTCCTGGGTGTTCTTCCTGCTATTCATCGCCGCCGCCCTGGTGCTGTTCGGCGGTGTCCCGTGGTCCAAGTTTGCTCACATGTTCTTCAAGCCCGCCGCCGCGTACCAGAAGCGCGTGGCGGACGCCGACGGCTCGCGGAGCAACCTGCCGCCGCCGGTGGATGCCCCGGCCAAGTTCGGGCTCGGCATCAAGCGGGACTTGCCGCGGCATTATTGAGCGCGCCTCCCTGCCACCGGGCGGCCGGCAGACCGGCCGCCGCGAACCGATCAACCACTGACGTACGAATACCATGCCAACTTTTGTATACATGACACGATGCGATGGCTGTGGTCATTGCGTGGACATCTGTCCTTCGGACATCATGCACATCGACAAGACCTACAGGCGTGCGCTCAACATCGAGCCGAACATGTGCTGGGAGTGCTACTCCTGCGTAAAGGCCTGTCCACAGAATGCCATCGACTGCCGGGGCTACGCGGACTTCGCGCCGCTCGGCCACAGCGTGCGCGTTCTCAGGGAAGAGGAGAAGGGAACGATTTCCTGGCGCATCAAGTTCCGCGACGGTCGGGAGAAGAACTTCATCTCCCCCATCACGACGGAACCCTGGGGCGAGAAGATCCCGCGGCTCGCGGATCTCGCGGTGCCCAGCGAGGAGGCGCTCGAGTCACAGCTGCTTTGCTATGAGCCGGATGCCCTGAACATCGAAACCGGCCTGCCGACTATCGACAAGTCCAAATTCAAGCAGGGGGTCTACTACTGATGGGATTCAAAACCGTATTCGAGGATTGCGATATCCTGGTCGTCGGCGGCGGAATGGGCGGCACCGGTGCGGCCTACGAGTCGCGCTACTGGGGGCGCGACCTCAAGATCGTCGTGGCCGAAAAGGCGAACATAGACCGTTCCGGCGCCGTGGCGCAGGGCCTCTATGCCATCAACTGCTACATGGGCATGCAGTGGGACGAAAACCAGCCCGAGGACCATGTCCGGTACGCGCGCAACGACCTCATGGGCATGGTGCGCGAGGACCTCGCCTACGACATGGCGCGGCATGTGGACTCCACCGTGCACAAGTTCGAGGAATGGGGCCTGCCGCTGATGCGGGATCCGGAAACCGGCCGCTATCAGCGTGAAGGCAAGTGGCAGATCATGATCCACGGCGAGAGCTACAAGCCCATCGTGGCGGAGGCCGCGCGCAAGTCCGCGGACAAGATCTACAACCGCATCATGGTGACCCATCTGCTCATGGACGAGAGTCGCCCCAACCGGGTGGGCGGCGCCGTGGGATTTAATGTCCGTACAGGGGATTTCCACGTGTTCCGCGCCAAGGCGGTGATCGTGGGCGCCGGCGGCGCCTCCCACATCTTCAAACCGCGTTCCGTGGGGGAGGGCATGGGCCGTACCTGGTACGCGCCCTGGAGCTCCGCCTCCGCCTATGCCCTGCCGATCCTGGTCGGCGCGAAGATGACCCAGATGGAGAACCGTATCGTGCTGTGCCGTTTCAAGGACGGCTACGGTCCCGTGGGCGCCTACTTCCTGCACCTGAAAACCTACACCCAGAATGCCTACGGCGAGGAGTACGAGTCCAAGTGGTACGACCACACCAAGAACCTGGTGGGCGAGTACATTGACCATCACCCGACTCCGACCTGCCTCAGGAACCACGCCTTTATCGAGGAGATGAAGGCGGGCCGGGGCCCGATCCACATGGTGACCAAGGAAGCCTTCCAGGATCCCCACAAGGAGGTCATCGGCTGGGAAAACTTCCTCGGCATGACCGTGGGACAGGCCGTGGTCTGGGCGTCCCAGGACATCGATCCCAAGTACACCAATCCGGAACTGACCACTTCGGAGCCCTACGTCATGGGTTCCCACGCGACCTGCTCCGGCGCATGGGCAAGCGGACCGGAGGACGTCTCTCCGGACGAGTACTACTGGGGCTACAACCGGATGATGACGGTGGAAGGCCTCTTTGGCGCCGGGGACGCCCTTGGCGGCACGGCCCACGCCTTTTCCTCCGGCTCCTTCACCGAAGGCCGGCTGGCAGCGAAGGCCGCGGTCCGGTTTGTCCGCGACCACGGCAAGGATGACATCAAGATTTCCGACAAGCAGTTCGAGGACCTCAAATCCACGGTATACAAGCCGCTGGAGAACTACGAGATCGGGCGCAATGAGATTGTCGGGGGCACCGTCTCCCCGAGCTACATCCTTCCGATCCACGGCCTGCAGCGCCTGGAGAAGATCATGGATGAATATGCCGGGGGCATCAGCAACAACTACATGACCAACGAGCCGATGCTGCTGCGGGGCATGCACCTGCTGAAAACACTGCAGGAGGACCTCGACCACATCGGCGCGGAAGACCTGCACCAGCTGCAGCGGGCCTGGGAACTGAGACACCGCGCCATCGCGTCCGAATGCGTGGTCCAGCACACCCTGTTCCGCGAGGAGACGCGCTGGCCGGGGTACTATTACCGCGGCGACTTCATGAAGCTGGACGACGAGAACTGGCACGCGCTGACACTGTCCCGCCGGGACCCCGAATCCGGTGAATGGACCATGGAGAAGGCGCCGGTTTATCATATCGTCGACTGACCCGTCTTCGGGGGCAGCCGCGAACCGGCCGAAAGGGGCTTTCCCGCCGGGATGTTCCCGGCGGTGCAGCCCGCAGCCGGCGGCGCACCGGCCGGTGCCGTTCCAGCGCATTCGCCGGTTTCGGCCGGGTGCGCGGCGGCAAGGCACCCGGGGCGCCCCGTTTTCCGGCCGTCCGGGCCTCACGCATTCTCGGCAACGATATGGTTCCAACCGACATCCCTGATCAGGGCAGGGCCGAACTTGAAGCGGCCGCGCGGAACCTCGACGCGCCGATGGCGGTGCTCGATCCATTGCTGGCATGCATCACTGTCCGGGATGTCCGCCCCATCCAGGTGTCCGGCCTGCTGGAGGCGGGATACCGGAGACTCCGGGCCCTCCGGGACAGGCTGGCGGACCTGTCCGCGGATGCCGCGAACGGCGACGGCGTCTGTGATGTCGCCGGGGTTCTGAGGGATATTCTGGATACCGGCAAGGCCATCTCCCCTCCGGATCTGGTTGCCCGCTTGGGGGATATGGAGGAGGCGGCCGCTTCCGCCGGCCCCGCGGCGCTGGCATCTGTACTTGAATGCCGCGCGCTGGCCGCCGCGTCAGGCCAGGACCACCTGGCGGCCGCGGACCTCTGCCGCCGGGCTGCAGGCACACCGGACCTTTCCCAGCCCCGGCGATGGCAACTGGTCCAATTGCAGGCGACATTGCTTGGGGACCATGGGCGGGAATTCGATGATGACACCGCGCTGACGGCCTCGATCGAACTGCTCAGAACCAGTGCCCTGCCACTCGCGGAGGAATGCAAGAACCCGGAATACCGGGCCGGCAGCCTCGAGGCCCTGGGCAACGTGCTCGGCATCGTCGGCCAGCGCCGCATGGGTACACGTTACCTCGAGGACGCCATCGGCGCATTCCACGAAGCGCTGGACCTGCGTGATCCCGAAGCCGCCCCGACCGAGTGGGCGGCCGCACAGAACGGCCTCGGGAATGCCCTGGGCGCGCTGGGGCAGCGGCAGGCGGATGATGGACTGCTCAACCAGGCAGTGGATGCGTTCGGGCAGGCGCTTACCCTGCGCAGCGAAGAGCTGACGCCCCGGGACTGGGCTTCGACCATGAACAACCTGGCGGCGGTGCTGCAATCGCTCGGACGGAAGAACAAGGATCCCAAGGTCCTGAAACGTGCCGTGGAGGCCTACAAGGGCGTGCTTCGGATCTGGACCCGGGGAACGGTGCCGCTGGACTGGGCCGCCGCCATGGACAATCTCGGTTCCGGGCTGCGGGCGCTCGGGGAACATCGCCGGGGGCCGCGCACCCTGGAGCAGGCGGTGGCGGCCTACAGGAGCGCCCTGGCCGAGCGTCCCCGTGACCGCCTGCCCGGGGAATGGGCGATGACGCACAACAACCTGGGGGCGGCGCTGCAGAAGCTGGCCCAGCGCGAGGAAAACCCGGACATCATGCGCCAGGCCGTCGAGGCCTATGAGAACACACTGCTGGAATGGACCCGGGAGAAGTCGCCGATGACCTGGGCAATGGCCAAGGCGAACCTGGGGGTGGCCCTTCGGGAGCTGGCGGCCATGACCGGCGATATCGAAACCGCGGACAGGGCCGTGGCGGAAATCGGGGCCGCGGTGGATGTGTTCCGCGGCGCCAGCCACGCACAATACACCGAACTCGGGGAGGAGCAGCTTTCCTTCGCCCGCCAGCTGTTGGCGGAACTGATTGCGCAGACGGATTCCGAGAATGCCGAGGCGACCCGGATCGCACTCAAGATCAATACCTGACCCGGCGGACGCCCCCGTTCAGTCCGCCGTCGCTCCGGACCCGGTGGGAGCCTATTGGCGAATGCCCTCGATCGTGAAGTAGATCTCCGCGGTGCGGGAGGCGGGACCCAGGTTGTAGTCGATGCCGAAGTCGGCCATGGTGATGATGGTGGTGCCCTCGAACCCGGCGCGGTACGTGCCCCAGGGATCCTTGCCCTCGCCGATCCGCCGCATTTCCAGGGTGACCGGGAGGGTGACGCCGCGCAGGGTCAGGTCCCCGGTGAGCAGGCCCTCGCCACGGCCGGTTTCCTCGTAACCCGTGCTGACGAACCGGGCGGTGGGGTATTTCCTGACATGCAGAAAATCCTTTCCCCGGAGGTGGACGTTGCGCTTGGCATGGTGTGTTTCCAGGGTGGTGGTATCGATGTCCACTTCCACGGAAGCCACCGACGGATCGTCGGCGTCCCAGCTGAAGCGGCCGGTGAAATCCGGGAACTCGCCGAGAACATAGCTGAATCCCAGGTGGGACACCTTGAAGCGGATGAAGGCGTGCTTGCCCTTGATGTCCATTGCGTAGTCCGCGGCAAGGCCCGGTTGCGCGGCCAGTGAGAGCGCCAGCGCCAGCAGGACCAGGGCGCCGCTCCTGGTTATGGTCTGGTAGGAAAACATGGTCAAAGTCTCCTCAATTTCTGGACTATACCAGCCTCAGTCCGCATTGCCGAGGCCCAGCATGTTGCGCAGGGTTTCATCCCGGTCCACGAAGTGGTGCTTGAGCGCGCCCAGCATGTGCAGGCAGGCCAGCGCGATCACCGCCCAGGCCAGCCAGTAGTGGAGGAACAGGAAGATGTCCTCCTCCCCCTTGATCTCCGTGTCCATCAACGCCGGCAGGGTGAACCAGTCGAACACCGGGATGCCCTCGCCCTCGGCGGTGGATAGCAGGTAACCGAATACCACGATGGCCACCAGCAGCAACTGCATGCAGAACTGGACCAGCCTCGAGACGGCACGCGCCAGTGGACCGACACCGCTGCCGGGCGCCGGACGGGGGTTTGCGATGGACCAGGCGATCCGAAGAAAGATCGCGCCTGCCAGCAGTATGCCGATGCTTTCGTGGAGATAGGGCAGAAACTGGCTCATCCGGTTGTAGTAGTCCATCCCGGTCATGTAGAGGCCGAGGGCGAACTCCCCGATCACGCCGACGGCGATAATCCAGTGCAGCAGCACGGCCACGAGGCCATAGCGTCTCCGGGAATTTTTCAGCATTGCGCGATCTGCAGGAACCTGACCATAATGCGATTGTAGTCTCCCATCGCGACTCCAGGGTGGATTGTCTGGGCGGTCCCGCGAAATCGGGGCGGCGGGCGCCGCCCCGGGGCGGGGCCCGGACTACACATTAGGGCCTGTTTCTGGTATAAATCGCGCCCCCTGAGACAACCCAACAGATGATACCCAGGAGTCGGGCGATGGCGAGAGTATGTCAAGTAACCGGAAAGCAGGTGATGATGGGCAATAACGTGTCCCACGCCCACAACAAGACCCGGCGCAAGTTCCAGCCCAACCTGCATTACCGCCGTTTCTGGGTGGAGAAAGAGAACCGCTGGGTGAAACTGCGGGTTTCCACCACCGGGCTTCGCATTATCGACAAGAAGGGTATCGATGCGGTCCTGTCGGACATGCGCGCCCGCGGGGAAAAAATCTGAGAGGATTCATCATGCGAGACAAGATCAAGCTGGTATCCAGTGCCGGTACCGGTCATTACTACACCACGACCAAGAACAAGCGCACCATGACCGAGAAAATGGAGATCAGGAAATATGATCCCGTTGTGCGCAAGCACGTCATCTACAAGGAAGGCAAGATCAAGTAGCCCCGGGCCTGTCCGGCCGCCTGTCCCCGCGATGGAAACTGCGGGGGTTTTTCGTGAAGGCCCGAAGGGGTGCTATCATCGTCTCCATACCCTACAGGTCGATCATGGTCCGGCGCCGAATCTCCGTGCTGCAGGGCGTGGAAAGGAGGCCGAAAAACCCCGGTTCATGCCCGGCCCGCGCCAAAAGGACGGTAATACGCGTATGACTCAGAAGCTGTCGGTCACCCGCAGAACGCTGGTCAGGGCGGCGGGCCTCGCCGCATTGGCTCCGGCCGCGGGGGCACTCGCGACCCTCAGGATGACCCCGAGGCAGACCACGGGCCCGTTCTACCCCGTGAAAATCCCCCTGGACGCCGACGCCGACCTGGTGCAGGTGGAGGGGATGTCCCGGCCGGCCACCGGGATCATCGCGCATGTCACCGGCAGGGTGGTCGACACCAATGGCAATCCCGTCCCCGGCGCGAAGGTGGAAATCTGGCAGTGTGACGCCTTCGGCGCCTACAAACATCCGCGGGACCGAGGCGATGTCTCGGAACCGGAGTTCCAGGGCTATGGATTCACCCGCACTTCGGGACGGGGCGAGTACCGCTTCCGCACCATTCGCCCCGTCAGCTATCCCGGCCGCACGCCACATATCCACGCCCGGATATCCGCCCCCGGAATGTCCGCGCTGACTACGCAGTTCTACCTGGAGGGAGAGGCACGGAACGCATCCGATTTCCTCTATCGCCGGGTTCCCGAGGATCTCCGGGCGATGGTGACGGCGCGGTTTCCGGCAACCGCCAAGGAGTCGGAGACGGTGGTCCCGAGTTATACGGTGGTGGTGGGATAGCGGGTTCCGCCGGCTTCCGGCGGACCCGGGAATGGAAGATTCCCTACTGCCGGGGCGGCACAGGGGCCGCGGTCCTTCCGGTGCCGGACCGGAAAGGGGGGGGGCGCTAGAGAAGATCCTGAGCCTGCGTCTTCATCTTCTGCACGATGGCATAGACGCCCACATGCCGCGTGGGACTCAGGTGTTCGAAGAGTTGCAGGCGGGAGAACATTGCATCGGCGTCCAGATCCACCACCTCACGCGGGGTCTTGCCGGAAAACAGCGCCACGAGGATGGCCACCACGCCCTTGATCGTCGGGGTGTCGCAGAAACCTTCGAAACGGATGCGGGACGGGTCGCTGACCATGGGCCTGGCCTTGACGTAGACCGTGCTCATGCAGGGCGGTACGCTGTTCGCGGACACCATGTCCTCCGGCAACATGGGGTCAAGCTTCTCGCCCAGCTCATCCAGGAACTGGTAGCGCATCTCCCAGTCCGGCAGGAAGTCCATGGTTTCGATGATGCGGTCCAGTTCTAGGGCGTCGTTGGTCAAGGGAACTAGCCTCCTGTAGTAGGGTGGCCGAGGCGGATCCAGTCGTCGATTCCCCGGGTGACGTTGTAGACCCTACTGTAGCCTACGCCCCCGCTGAGCCAGTTGGCAATGACCCGGGAGCGCACCCCGGTGTGGCAGATCAGGATGACCGGCTCGTCGCGGCCGGCCACCTGGCTCAGCGACGCAAGCCAAGCGCCGGCATCGTACCCGCCCCGGTCGTCGAAAAACATCATTTTCCGGCTGCCGGGCACCACGCCGGTTTCCCGCCATTCCCAGGCAACGCGGATATCCACCACCGGCACGCCTCGGGAGACCAGGGATTGCAGCTCGTCGCTGGAGATGTTGATCACCTCGGCGCGCAGGGGGAGCGCAGGCAGCAGCAGGGAGAGCAGCAGCACGGAACGAAGGAGGATGATACGAAGGCAGTACGTCATGGACCGGATGGATTCCTGTATATTGCGGAGTGTAAGACCGTATCCCGGCGGCGCGGTTCCATAGCGGAAGGCTATCACTGTTGGGGGCGGTCCGGTGCATTTACCGGGGGGGTGAAATCCGGTACAATACTATTATATAAGGAAAAGTTTATATCCTGCCGCCTACCGCCCTGGACCTGGAGATGGAAAACGCTCTCGACGCGCTGCTAAAAGAAAAAGGCATCCTCCTTACGGATGGCGCCACCGGCTCGAACCTATTCGAAACCGGTCTCGAGACCGGTGAATCACCGGAACTCTGGAATGACATCTGTCCGGAGAAGGTCGCCGGCCTTTGCCAGAAATTCATTGACGCCGGATCCGACATCGTCCTTACCAACAGC
The DNA here is from genome assembly GCA_009842505.1 of Gammaproteobacteria bacterium. Taxonomy (GTDB): domain Bacteria; phylum Pseudomonadota; class Gammaproteobacteria; order Arenicellales; family Poriferihabitantaceae; genus VYFG01. Next base: position 16,138 of record VYFG01000046.1, on the reverse strand, counting down.
TTCGGCGGCACCCGTTATCGCCTGATGCTGCACGGTGCCGCACACCGCGTCGCCGAACTGAACGAAAAGGCGGCGAGACTGGCAAGGCAGCAGGCTGACCGGGCGGGCCGGAAAGTTCTCGTCGCCGGCTCCATGGGGCCCACGGGCGAGATCATGCAGCCTCTCGGCACCCTCAGCCGGGAAGACGCAGCGGACGCCTTCGAGGAGCAGGCGAGAGCACTCAAGGCGGGCGGCGCCGATATCTTCTGGATCGAGACCATGTCCTCGAGGGAGGAGACCGAAGCCGCAGCCACCGGCGCGGCCAGGGTTGGTCTTCCCATCATCACGACCTTCAGCGTGGACACCAACGGGCGCACCATGATGGGCCTGACGCCCGCGGACATCGTGGAGTTTGCCAAATCGATGCCCCGGCAGCCCTACGCGATCGGCGTCAACTGCGGTGTCGGGCCGTCGGAATCCGTCGCCGCCGTACTGAACATGAAGGCAGCCTGCGCGCAGCATGACTTCCATCCGGTGATCATTGTCAAGGCGAATTGCGGGGTGCCGGAATATGTCGACGGCAAGATCGTCTACAGCGGAACCCGGGAGATCATGGGGGATTATGCGGGGATCGCCATCGATGCCGGGGCCACGGTGGTCGGTGGGTGCTGCGGCACGACGCCGGGACATGTGGCGGCCATGCGCGGTGTGATCGACGGGCATGTCCGGCGGGATCCCCCGGACCTCGAGTTGCTCAAGGCGCGGCTCGGGGAGATTTCGACGGGTGCCCAGGCGCAGCTGCGCGGGGAGATGAGCGTCGCGGCCGGGGCCGTGTCCGACCGCGGGGAAGAGCGGCCAAGGCGGCGCCGACGGAGGTAGGCGGAAACGGGAAGGGACCGCGGGATCCGCAGCGCATCCGGCTGCCCGGGCACGGCGGCATCCGATCCGTCCTGATTCGTCGGGACGACCAGGCGGTCATGATTCGCCCCGTCGATGGGCAGCCGGGCCGCCATGCTACACTCGGCGCATGCCAAGCGTTGTATGACCGCCATGAAAACCGCCTACGTCCATGACCCCGTCTTCCAGACACACAATACCGGAATGGGTCATCCGGAGCGCAGTGCGCGCCTCAGTGCGGTGCAGGAGCTGATTTCACGCCAGGACTGGTACGGAAACCTGCAGCAGGTGGCGGCGGTGCCCGTGGAGCAGCGGTGGATCGAGCTGGTTCACAGGCCGGGCTACGCCGAACGCATCCGGCAGGCCTGCGCAGGCGGCAGCCCCTGGATCGATACGCCGGATGTGGCGGTTTCAACGGAATCCGCGGAGGTGGCATCCAGGGCCACCGGCAGCTTGCTGGCACTGGCCGACGAGGTCATGGAAGGGAACGCGGACAATGGCTTTGCCCTGGTGCGGCCGCCGGGCCACCATGCGGAACACGATGCGGCCATGGGGTTCTGCCTGTACAACAGCGTGGCGATCGCCGCGCGTTACCTGCAGCAGCGGCACGGCGTCGAACGCGTGCTGATTCTGGATTGGGACGTCCACCACGGCAACGGCACCCAGCACACCTTCGAGCGGGACCCCAGCGTGATGTTCATCAGCCTGCACCAGTATCCCCACTACCCGGGCACCGGCGCCCGCTCGGAAACCGGTGCCGGTGCCGGCGAGGGCGCCACGGTGAACTGTCCCATGAGCCCCGGGTCAGGGGACGAACACTATCGGCAGGCGTTCGAGGAAGTGGTGCTGCCGAAGGCCAGGGCGTTCAACCCGGATTTCATCCTGGTCTCCGCCGGCTTCGACGCCCACCAGGCGGACCCCCTGGGTTTCATCAACCTCACCGATGAGAGTTATGCCTGGATGACCCGGGCGGTGATGGACCTGGCGGACCAGTGCTGTGCCGGGCGGCTCGCTGCCGTACTTGAAGGCGGGTACGACCTGCAGGCCCTGGCACGGTCGGTGACCGAACACGTGCGGGTTCTGCACCAGGGATAGGCAGCGGGCACCATGGGCAGGTCTCGGCCCACCCGGGGATGCCGATACCGGGCTCGCCTGGCTACAGCTGCCTCCTAACTGTGACGGGCCGCCGTCAGCCCAGTGCCGCGACGGTTTCCTCCAGCGTTCTGGCATTGATCACCGGGAAATAGGCCGGCCGGCACTCGGTACCACGGAATGCCTTTTTCACGATGCCCTCCAGGTTGGGCCGCTTGTCCGCCGCGGTCTCTCCGCCCCCGAGTCCGCCGCCGAACTCGATCATGATGTCCGCGCCAAGCCCGCCGGCGGTCAGCAGGTTGCGGTGCCACAGCACGGGATTGAACAGCTGCAGGAACAATCCGGAGCGGATGGAATCGGGGCTTGCGTCATGCACGCCGCCGGTGAAGTTCGACAGCACGGGGAATGCGGGTGTCCCGAACCCGGCCGCTTCCAGCACCGGGCGAAAACGCCTGGCCGCCTCCACCATGTAATAGGTGTGGAAGGCACCCTCGGTTTTCAGGCGGGCGCTGCGCTTGCGGGGGAATCGTTCCCCCATGGTGGCGACCAGCGCGTCCAGATCGTCCGGGCGGCCTCCCACCACGATCTGCTCCGGCAGGTTGCATGCGGCAATGCCGCAGTAGTGCTGCTCGGCCAGGGTCGTGGCGGATTCGAGATCGACCATGAGCGCCTCCATTTCGCCTTCGCCGAACTCTCCCATGAGTTCGCCCCTCCGCCGCACCAGCCTGAGCCCCAGCGCGAAACTGAGCGCGCCCGCCGCGACCAGGGCTGAGTATTCGCCAAGGCTGTGGCCCGCCGCCATGGAGGGGGATATGCCCCCGCCGGTCAGTTCGTCGAACAGCCGGTGGCAGGCGATGGAATGGGTCAGCAGCACCGGCTGGGTGTTGCGAGTCAGGTTGATCTCGGACGCGGGATCCTCGAAGGACAGTCGCGCAATGTCGAACCCGAGCACCTCCGTTGCCTCGGCATACGTGTCGCGCACCACCTGGTGCTGATCATGGAGATCCTTGCCAATGCCGGGATACTGTGATCCCTGACCCGGAAAAAGCAGGGCAACGGTGGACATTTTGTATTGACAGATTGATTTTGACGCGGATTATACGTCGCTCGGGCGCAATCCCGGGGCGCCTGGCCTGTTCTTTGCGGGGACCGGGAATCATACACTCTCAATTTCAATCACCGGATACAACAACTGAAAACCCATGGCAACAACAATCAAAGGCAAGGCATTCGCCGCCGGCCTGCGCGAGCGCGTGACAGCAGTGGTGGCGGAACTGGTTACCCATCACGGTCTGAGACCCGGTCTCGCCGTGGTGCTGGTGGGAGAGGATCCCGCCAGTCAGGTCTATGTTCGCAACAAGGGCAGGCAGACCATGGAGGCCGGGATGGAATCCATTGAGCACAGGCTGCCCGCGAGTACCCGCGAGGAGGATCTCCTGGCGCTGATCCACCGGCTCAACGATGACCCGGCTGTCCACGGAATCCTGGTTCAGCTGCCCCTTCCGGGACATATCGACGAATCCAAGGTGATCAACGCGATCTCCGTGCACAAGGATATCGACGGTTTCCACATCGAGAACGTGGGCAAGCTGTCCATCGGCGAGGAATCGCTGGTGCCCTGCACGCCGTCGGGCTGTGTCATGCTCCTGAAGGACCAGCTCGGCGACCTCACCGGAAAAAGCGCCGTGGTGGTCGGCCGTTCCAACATCGTTGGCAAGCCGGTGGCCATGCTGCTGCTCAAGGAGCACTGCACCGTCACCATCGCCCACTCCCGCACCCGGGACCTGGCCGCGGTCTGCCGCGAGGCGGATATCCTGGTGGCGGCGGTGGGGGTCCCCGAAATGGTCAAAGGCGACTGGATCAAGCCCGGCGCAACAGTCATCGATGTCGGCATCAACCGGATAGACGGCGGGGACGGAAAGACCCGGCTGGTCGGCGATGTGGACTATGCCGGGGCCAGCGAGGCGGCCGGGGCAATCACGCCGGTGCCGGGCGGAGTGGGCCCGATGACCATTGCCTGCCTGCTGAGGAACACGGTCATCGCCGCCTGCCGGCAACATGGCATCCCGGTGCCGGACGGGCTGCAGGGATAAGGAGCCTGCCTGTCCCGAAAAAAAGCCGGTGGGATTTCCACCGACCGTTCTGATCCGGATGGTCTCCGGCTGATCGAAACCGAAGACGCGCTCAGTTGAGTCCGGAGATGTAGGTGGCCAGGGCCTCGATCTGCTCTGCGGACAACGCGAAAGCGATATCGTTCATGATGTTGTTCTCCCGCTCCCCGGCCTTGTAGGCGAGCAACTGGGTCCTGATGTATTCGACCGGCTGCCCGGAAAGCCGGGGATAATGGGGGGCGATGCCCTTGCCCGCGGGGCCATGGCAGCCCATGCAGGCGGGGATGCTGTACTCGGCGTGACCGGCGCGGTAGATCGGCCGACCGGCCAGGGCGAGTTCCTCCTGTTCCGGGGTGATGGAGCCCACGGCGGGCACCTGGGCGCTGTAGAAGGCGTCGATGTCCAGCATGTCCTGCTCGGTCAATCCCACAACAAAGGCGTCCATCGACGGGTTCTGCCGGCCGCCGTCTGCGCCCTTCTGGAACAGTTTCAGCTGTGCCGCGACAAAACCGGGCACCTGGCCTGCCAGATGGGGAAAGGCGGGTGAAATGGAAACCCCGGTCTGGCCGTGACAGGCAACACAGGTAGCGGTCTTGGCTTTCCCGGCCTCGGCATCACCACCCTGGGCAAGCGCCGGAGTGGATGCGAGCATGGCAATACACGCCAGCGTTCTCAGCATTCGATACATTGAAGAACCTACGATGGAAAACGGCCCGGCTGCGAAACAACCACCGGACCGGAGCTTACGCGTAAAATCAAGGCGCGAAGTATAGCAACAAATATCTCCGAAAACCCCCATCCCGACCCATACCTTCCGCCCGCATGCAGATCAATTTCTCCACCGCCCGGTATGTTCTCAGCGCCCATCTGCCGCGGCAGATGCCCCCTGACCGGGGGGCGGAAGTCGCCTTTGCGGGCCGTTCGAACGTGGGGAAATCCAGCGCCATCAATACCATCACCAACCAGGCGCGCCTCGCCAGAACCAGCAAGACGCCGGGGCGCACCCAGCAGATCAACTTCTTCTCCCTGGACGGGGACTTTCACCTAGTGGACCTGCCGGGATACGGGTTCGCCAGGGCGCCCGAGGCACTGCGCGCCCACTGGGGCCGGTTCGTCACCGACTACCTGCTGGAGCGCGAGGCGCTTCGCGGGCTGGTGCTGCCGATGGATATCCGCCGCCCCCTGACCGGCCTGGACGAGTCGATGCTGTCCCTTTGCCGGGAGGCGGGGTTGGCGGTTCATGTCCTGCTCACCAAGGCGGACAAGCTCGGCCGGGGAAGGGGGAACGACGTACTGTACAGGATCCGCCATCAGCTGGGGGACGACGCGGCCGTGACGGTGCAGCTTTTCTCCGCCACCAGGAAAACCGGCGTGGAGCAGGCGCGCACCAGGATCGCTGAATTGCTTTCCGGCTGAAGAATCTCTCAGGGCCTGACGGTGCCGTCACCGATGACCACGTATTTCTGCGTGGTGAGACCCTCCAGGCCGACAGGACCGCGCACATGGAGCTTGTCGGTGCTGATGCCGATTTCCGCGCCGAGACCGTACTCGAACCCGTCGGCGAACTGGGTGGAAGCGTTCAGCATGACCGAACTGGAATCCACCTCGCGCAGGAAACGGTCCGCATGCTCCCGGTTCTCCGTGATGATCGAATCGGTGTGATGGGAACCGTAGTGGTTGATATGGGTGATGGCCTCGTCCAGCCCGTCCACCACCTTGATTGACAGCATGGCGTCCAGGTACTCCGTGGTCCAGTCGTCCTCGGTGGCGGCCTGCATATGCGGAACGATGCGCCGGCTGACCTCGCAGCCGCGCAGCTCGATGCCCTTTTCGCCGTAGCGCCGGGCCAGTTCGGGCAGCACCTCTTCCGCCACGGGGCGCGACACGAGCAGAGTCTCCATGGCGCCGCAAATGCCGTAGCGCCGGGCCTTGGCGTTGTAGGCGACCTCGATGCCCTTGCCGAGATCGGCATCGCCGTCGATGTAGACATGGCAGATGCCCTCGAGGTGACGGATCACCGGCACCCGGGCCTCCGCGCTGATTCGCTCGATCAGGCCGCGGCCACCGCGGGGAATGATGATGTCCACGTATTCGCTGGCGGTGATCAGCGCCCCGACGGCCTCCCGGTCGGTGGTCTCGATGACCTGGATGCAGTCTTCGCCCAGCTCCGCGTCACGCAGGCCCTGGTGGATGCAGGCGGCAATGGCGAGATTGGAATGGATGGCTTCCGAGCCGCCCCGCAGGATCGCGGCATTGCCGGATTTGAAGCACAGGGAGGCCGCGTCGATCGTGACGTTTGGCCGGGATTCGAAAATGATGCCGATCACGCCGAGCGGGACCCGCATCCTGCCCACGCGGATGCCGCTTGGCCGTTCCCTGAACGCGGTCATCTCGCCGACCGGGTCCGGCAGGTCCGCCACCTGGCGGCAGCCTTCCGCCATGGCCGCAACCCGCTGCGGGTTCAGTTCGAGCCGGTCAAGCAGCGCGCCGGTGAGCCGGATTTCCTTCCCGCGCTCCATGTCCTCGGCATTGGCGGCAAGAATGGCATCCCGGTTCTCCTCGACACGGTCAGCCATGTTGCGAAGCGCCCGGTTGCGGGTATCCTCGGGCAGCCTGGCGATCACCCCTGCGGCGGCCCGAGCCCGCCTGCAGACGTCATCGATGTATTGCTGGATGCCGATTTTCTGGGCGGTTCCGGTTTTCATGGCAGGGGCGAAGTAAACAAAGGCGTGCATTGTATCCGCAAAACCATCCAGTGTCAGACGCCCATGGCCCATGGCCCGTCCCGGAAGAATGCGTTTTCGGGATCGTGGCAGAATAAAGGCCATCATCTCGCGGACCATCAGCTCCAGGCGGACCGTCAAGGAGTTGGCACCGGCCGACAAGCCCTGGATCGCCACGGACGGCAGGCACCTCGGGTTCGAAATTCACCTTCACCACTCCAGAACCAAAGCCGTCATCGTCAACTACGGTAGACGCCTGGCATCTCTGTCTGGACTTGGCCGATATGTATAGTCCGGAAAATTGCGGCTATTTTCGACCCCTTTGAGATTGATCTTGACTTGAGACAATCGATTCTAGTGAAGGCGTTTCAGCTCACTTCGCTCTCTATCGGCATACGCAACCGGGCATCTTCGCCTTCCGCAAAGGCCCCGGTCTCCTCAAGTACCCTGCGCGCACTGTCGAGATCTCGCCACACGATCGCATGTGTGTAAGCCTGCGCATAGTTCAGCATGCGGATAAGTGGCGTCGTATGGCGGTTATGGGATAGTGCCTTGAGCGCTCCAAGATAGTCCGTGCGGTAGGCAGTCGGAATGATAATCCGTTCCTCGCCGCCCGCGACCAATTCCGCGTTCATCATGACGCGAGCCACACGTCCATTGCCATCAGAAAACGGATGAACTTCACTGACCAGGAACATCAAGAATACAGCCCTGTGAAATGGATCACCGAGGCTTTGTAAAAACTCAAAACCTTTCTCAAGGGTTCCGGTCACGAGCTCGGGCCCAACGAATACAGTCTGACCGGCGCGATTGGCCTTTGTCTTGAAGGCACCCGGGTTTTTGTCAGGCCGGGCCTTCATGATCGCGGCATGGCGCCGGCGCAGCAGGTCCAATAATCCATCCACATCCGACGGCAGCGTCTGCATTTCCGCTTGGTCTGAGACAAGACGGAAGGTGCCCAGTATGTCGTGCGCATCGTCGGGGCGTTCTTGCGGGATAACGCCGCCAAACACGATTTCTCTGGCTTCCTCGACACTGAATTCCGTGCCTTCGATGAAATTGGAGAAGTAGGCCTCGAAGAAAGCAAGGTTTGCGTTTGCTTCTCCCGTCCGTCCGGGAGGTCGGCGCCCGTTGGGAATGAACTCCCGGAGCGCAGCAAATAGCGTTTCAAAGAGTTGAACACGATCGGGATCGAACGGGATGCCTGCAACACGCGCTTTGCCTACAGCGGATTTCACGTCAGCCTCACGCGTGCCGAGCAAAGCGCCCACCACATTGTTTAATTCGTCGAACTCGTCCTTAAGTCCAAGTTTTGGGGCGATTTGACGAGCCTCGTCGCGAAGGCGATTCAAAGCCGCCTCACCCTGCCTTCGCAGCAAGGTATCCAGGCGATCTTCGATCTCCTCGAGCGAAAGCGTGCGCGCTATACGGCCACCGCGCGAGCGCGAGGCGCGCATGTTTTCGAGATAGGCGCGCGCCGGGGATGCCAGTCGCGCCCCGCCGACAAAAGGCCTGTCGCTTTCGAGCGCAGCGGGGCCTTTGCGAGGCCGAAACACGAGGCCTGGCAATGCAACTTCGCGCTTTTTGTCCGAAATCAGAAAAACCGAGCCGTCGGCAGCGGGCTGATTTGCAATCGCCGTCCGATCCGTGATGAGGGCGTCCGGATAATAGACCGTGATCAGGTAATACCAGTTGCGCAGCACCAGCCGTTCCGGCGCTTCTTCCAGGTTGCGCGTATAGAGGCGCGAGCCCAGTTTGCGGAGCTTTCCACGCGCCACGGCTGCCGATACGGCTTTGGAAATCACCGTGTCGGAGACGAACACTTCCGGCATGGTATCCACGGAAAATTTCGGCATTAAGCTCTCCTCACAATGCCATTATACGGAATTTTCGGGTCTTATATCAGAAGAAATCTGAATAATCGAAATATAAAGAGTTTGTCGGTGTAAAAAAAGGGATTACGAGCGTAATCTGTGGTTGCATGAAATATTCGGGATATAAATGGGCGATATTTACAATTTTTGGGGTGTAAGCATGGCGAATCAGAGAAACGACAAAGTCAATGCGTTGTTTAAGTGCAAGTTTTTGATGCTGTGCAATGGCAAGTGAAGTACGTCGCCTTCAAAACCCGACAACCGGAGCAAGGGGCCACACGGGTTCGTTACTCGCGCTTCTCGGGGGCCGTACCGGAGGACTGCCAAGCGATACGCAAGAGCAGACGTTGGAATGGAACCTCTGAAAGATGCTTATGCCGGCCCGACTCCGCCAGTATCCCGTCGAGTCCGGATCATGTCTCAGGGTACAGAAAATCGCCAATAACAACCGTTTCCGGCGGCGGAATACGTATCGGGGTGGAGGTGTGCAGCACATCCGCCGGGTTGCCGGACTCTCAAGGGATTCGCACGCCACAGACATCCAGCCCGATGCTTTCGATTTCCTCCCAGATGTCGCGCCGCTCCAGCGGCGCCTGTCCCTTGAGCTGCAGGTCGGCGCGGGCAAGGCGCCTGAGGATACGGCGGCAACGGTCCGCGGACAGCCGGTTCAGCGCCGCCCTGAAACCGGGTTCCCGGTTTCGCCAAATGCCGTGCTTGCGGAACTGCGTGTTCGGATTGCCGCCGCTCTCGCGGATCGCCGAGAGCTGGCACAGGACTCTCACCTCGCGGGTCAGGGCCCAGAGAATGAGGATCGGTTCCGCCTGCCCCATCCTGAGGCTGCCGAGGATCCGGACGGCGCGCCCGGCGGATCCGGCGAGGCAGGCGTCGGCAAAGTTGAAATTGCTGAAGCGGGCGCTGTCGGCAATGATCGACTCCACCAGGTCGACGGTGATCCGGCCGTCCTCTGCCAGCAGGCAGAGCTGGTTGATCTGCTGGGCGGCCGCAAGCAGGTTTCCCTCGACGTAGTGGGCCAGACGCCGCACCGCCTCCCGGTCGGCAGTGAGTCCCTGGGCGCGAAACCGCCCGGCGATCCATTCCGGCAGCCTGTCGCCGCCCACCTCGGGACATTCCACCATCACCGCCACCGACTCCACGGCCTGGAACCATTTGCTCCCCTGGGACCGCTTGTCCACGGGGCCGGAAACCATCAGAAGGAGGGTGTCGGGCGAGGGCGGGATGCCGGCAATGTCCACCAGCGCCCGGGCTCCCTGGTCGCCGGGCCTGCCGCCCGGCATCCGCACTTCCAGGATCTTCTTTTCCATGAACAGTGATATCGACTGGCTGGCGCCGTGAAGGAGGTCCCAGTTGAACCCGCGTTCCACGGTGTGGCTTTCGCGGTCGCCATAGCCCTGCTCGCGGGCCTTGCGGCGAATCAGGTCCAGGGCTTCCTCGACCAGGAGAATTTCCGGTCCGAACAGGAAATAGAAGGGGGCGATGCCCTTTTCGAGCTGGCCTTGCAGTGATGCCGGGTGGACGCGCAAGGGGATACGGGCAGGATCAATCCTGCCGGATCCGGCGCAGCCGGTGCAGGATCTGCTGCACGATCTCGTCCTGCATCTCCGCCTTCAGGAGCGCCTCTTCCTGTTCGGACTGCAGTGGACGAAGGGGGTCGTAAACGGCCACCCGCTCATGCACCAGGCGCTGGCTGGCCTGCAATTCATCTCTGCCTGCGGTACGCACTTCGTAGGCCACCCGGTACTTTAGGGTATGGGACGTGGCCAGGCCGTCCGCATCGGTGGACCGCACGACCCGTGTGAATCCGCTCTCCAGCAGGCGGAGCACGGCCGCGGCCTGATCTCCCGGGTCCACGACACTGGCGCCGTTTGCCGACAGCGCGCTTTCCAGGCGGTCCACCATTGCAAAGTCCGCACCGTCCACCGCGACACGGTCCAGCGACGCCGGCAGACCGTCACTCCCGCGCAGGGCGAATCCGCAGCCGGACAGGGCGGCGGCCAGGAGGATGACAGGGAGCAGGCGTCTCGTCATGGGAGGTCTGCCTTGCGCCGTCGTCGAACCCGGTGAATGACCGGTTACCGGGCGACGACGTTCACCAGCCGGCCGGGCACCACGATGATCTTGTGCACGGTTTTGCCGTCGGTGTGCTTCAGGACCCCCGGCTCTGACCGGGCCGCGGCCTCGATCGCCGCTTGATCGCTGTCCGCCGGAATATCGATCTGTGCCCTCAGCTTGCCATTGACCTGGACCGCGAGCCGGATGCGGTCGCTCACCAGGGCGGCTTCGTCCACGGCGGGCCAGGATGCGTCGATGACGTCGCCGTCCTCGCCGAGGTCCCGCCACAGCCGGTGGGCGATGTGCGGGGTCACCGGGGCCAGCACCTTGTTCAGGATCACGAGCCCCTCGCGAAACGCGAGACCGCAATCCTCGTTCGCCGATGGTTCGAATCTGTCCAGGGCGTTGAGCAGCTCCATCATGCTGGCGACCACGGTGTTGTACTGCATGCGCTGGTAGTCGTTGCCGGCCCTGGCGAGAAGCGTGTGCACGGTGCGGCGGAGGTCGATCGCCGCAGTGTCGGACAGGCGGGCGCTCCAGCCCGGTTCTGACAGTTTCCCTTGCAGCGGCGAGATGGCCTCCCGCGTTCTGTGTACCAGGTACCACCAGCGCTTGAGGAAACGGTGGCCGCCGGCCACGGCGTCGTCGTTCCATTCCAGCGTCTGGTCCGGGGGCGAGGCGAACATGGTGAAGAGCCGCACGGTGTCGGCGCCGTACTGGTCGATGAGTTCCTCGGGGTCCACCGTGTTGCCCTTTGACTTGGACATCTTGGAGCCGTCCTTCAGCACCATGCCCTGGGTCAACAGCCGGGTGAAAGGCTCGTCGCTGCCGACCAGGCCCACGTCCCGCATCAGCTTGTGCCAGAAGCGGGCGTACAGGAGGTGCATGACGGCATGTTCGATGCCGCCGATGTACTGGTCCACGGGCAGCCAGTAGTCGGCGCGACCGTCGAGCATGGCGTCGGCGCCGGGGCAGCAGTAGCGGGCGTAGTACCATGAGGACTCGACAAAGGTGTCGAAGGTGTCGGTTTCCCGGACCGCCGGCTCCGTGCTTCCCGGCATGGTGGTTTCATAGAACCCGGGATCCTCCTTGATGGGCGAGCGCACGCCGGAAAAGGCCACGTCCTCGGGCAGCACGACCGGCAGGTCCCCGTCCGGCACCGGGTGGACGTTGCCGTCGTCGTCGTAGAGCACGGGGATCGGGCAGCCCCAGTAACGCTGCCGCGAGACGCCCCAGTCCCTGATACGGTAGTTCACCTTGCGGTGGCCGGATTCCCTGGACTCGAGGAAATCCGCCACGGCGTTGAAGCAGTCGCCGAAATCCAGTCCGTCGAATTGCCCGGAATTGCAGGTGATGCAGTTCTTGTCGACGAAAGCGCTTTCGCCGTAGTCGTGCTCGCTGCCGTCGGCGGGCCGCACCACGGGACGTATTTCGATGTCGTGTTTGGTTGCGAATTCCCAGTCCCGCTGGTCGTGGGCGGGCACCGCCATCACCGCGCCGGTGCCGTATCCCATGAGTACGAAGTTGGCGGCCCAAATCCCCACCTCTTCCCCGCTCACGGGGTGGACGGCGTTGATCCCCAGGGGAATGCCCAGCTTTTCCATGGTTTCCAGTTCCGCTTCCGAGGTCTGGGTTTTCCTGCACTCCTCGATGAAGGCGGCGACATCCGGGTTGTTCCGGGCTGCCTTGACCGCCAGCGGATGCTCCGCCGCCACGGACACGAAGGTGATGCCCATGATGGTGTCCGGCCGGGTGGTGTAGACCCACAAGGGATCCTCGCCGTCGATCCGGAACCTGAATTCCACGCCTTCGGATCGCCCGATCCAGTTGCGCTGCATGGTCTTGACCGACTCGGGCCAGCCTTCCAGGTTGTCGATCTCGTTCAGCAGTTCCTCGGCATAGGCGGTGATCCGGATGAACCACTGGGGAATCTCCCGTCGTTCCACCAGGGCACCGGAACGCCAGCCACGGCCGTTCTCCACCTGCTCGTTGGCGAGCACGGTCTGCTCCACCGGGTCCCAGTTCACCACCGCCATTTTCTTGTAGGCGAGATCCTTCTCAAGCAGGCGGGTGAAGAACCATTGCTCCCAGCGGTAGTAGTCCGGATCGCAGGTCGCCAGTTCACGGTCCCAGTCATAGGCAAAGCCGAGACGATTGAGCTGGCGTTTCATGTAGGCGATGTTTTCGTAGGTCCATTCCGCCGGGGGGCGCTGGCGCTGGATGGCCGCATTCTCCGCCGGCAGGCCGAAGGCGTCCCAGCCCATGGGCTGGAGAACGTTTTTTCCCAGCATCCGCTGGTAGCGGCTGAGCACGTCGCCGATGGTGTAGTTCCTGACATGCCCCATGTGCAGTGCGCCCGAAGGATAGGGCAGCATGGAGAGGCAGTAGAACTTCTCCTTCGACGTGTCCTCGGTCACGCTGAAGCAGCGGTTTTCTTCCCAGTAGGCCTGGACTTCGGGTTCCAGGATTCCGGGACGGTAATCGGCGGTCATCGGGGCGCTCGTGCGGCTGTCTTCATGAAGCGCCGGATTGTAACAAAACCGCTTGCGGCGCCGGGAGCCATGATGGGCCGGATCCCTGTCAGTCCCGGCGAATCTCCGGGATCCGGTCTGTCTGCCTGTCCGGCTCCATCTGCCGGCGGTGCTTGAGAATTGACCCCGAACCCCCCATGTTCTCCCGCAATCGGTGCGGATTGCCAGGGCGCAGTGTTCCGGTTGCCCGGACTTTTCTTCGAATATGCAGGGTTTCAGGTTATACTTGGGGGTTGCCTCCTCAGGCGGCACCCCCGGCAGGCCGGACAATCCGGCAATCATGCCGACGCGTCAGACGGCGTCGGCGACACCCCAGACCCGGGTTCGGAAAAGCGCGGAGGACCAATCCGATTGCCCATCCGGGCAACCGAACGCCGTGTTGTACCAGCAACAGTTACTGTTTCCAGCTAGACATTTTCATGACCAATAAAACCAATAGCAATGAGGCTGACGAATTTCTGGATGAAGACGACGAGTACGAAGAGGAAGAAATAGTGGAAGTCACCGAAACGAAGATGGACGCGCCGAAGCCCGAGTCCGAAACGAAGAAGGCCAGCGAAAAGCCGCAGTCCGATCTCAAGAAGCTGGTCCTGAAGGGCAAGGCCCAGGGCTTTCTGACCTACGCCGAGATCAACGATCACCTGCCCGAGAACATGCACGACACCGACCAGATTGAGGTGGTCGTGAACATGATCAACGACATGGGCATTGAGGTGGTGGACAAGGCGCCGGACACCGACAACATCGAGCTCAAGCGCGACAACCCGGAAGACGAGGAAGTCGCCGAGGAAGTGGGCGCGGTGCTGAAAACCGCGGTGGAAAGCGAATTCGGCCGTACCACCGATCCCGTGCGCATGTACATGCGCGAGATGGGCACCGTGGAACTGCTCACCAGGGAGGACGAAATCGCCCTGGCAAAGCGCATCGAGGCGGGCAACCGGCAGGTGGCGCAGGCGGTGGCGCTGTCACCGGGCGCCATGCGTCTCCTGATGCAGTTCATCGACCGGATCGAGGCCAGCGAAATGAAGCTGTCGGACGTGGTGGTGGATTTCATGGAACTCGACGAACTGGACGATGAAACCGTCGCCACGCCCGGGGAGCCCGGCCAGAACGCCTCCGAGGAAGAGGAAAGCCCCAGCGGCCCCGATTACGAGGAGGCCATGGACCGGTTCAAGCGGATGCGCAAGACCTGGAATCTTCTGAAAAAGGCCTGGGAGCGGAACGGCATCGACAGCAAACTGGCCATGAAGCACCGTCGGACGCTTGCGGACGAACTGCTCCAGATCAAGTTCGTACCGGCCAGATTCGAGGAAATCACGGCCACGCTGCGAAGCAGCATGGACGAGGTGCGCCTGTGCGAGCGCAGCATCGCACGCTACTGCGTTACGTACGCGAAAGTGCCTCGGGACCGGTTTCTCAAGCACTTCGTTGGCAATGAAACCAGTGACGACTGGCTGGAGACACTGATCAAGGCAAGCCCGGGAGAGACCGGGAAACTGAACCAGTACAGCCCGGCAATCAGCGAATTCCAGCACCAGCTCAACAAGTGCCAGCAGGCCACGGGACTCGAGCTCAGGGAGCTGAAGGACCTCAGCCGGAAGCTGTCCATCGGCGAAGCCAAGGCGCGCCGGGCCAAGAAGGAGATGGTGGAAGCCAACCTCCGCCTGGTGATCTCCATCGCAAAGAAGTACACCAACCGCGGGCTGCAGTTCCTGGACCTGATCCAGGAGGGAAATATCGGTCTCATGAAGGCGGTGGACAAGTTCGAATACCGTCGTGGCTACAAGTTCTCGACCTATGCCACCTGGTGGATCCGCCAGGCCATCACGCGTTCCATCGCGGACCAGGCCCGGACGATCCGTATCCCGGTCCACATGATCGAAACCATCAACAAGCTCAACCGGGTATCACGCCAGATCCTGCAGGAAAAGGGCCGCGAGGCCCTGCCCAAGGAACTGGCCGAACGGATGGACCTGTCCGAGGACAAGATCCGCAAGGTACTCAAGATCGCCAAGGAGCCCATCTCCATGGAGATGCCCATCGGTGACGACGAGGATTCACATCTCGGGGATTTCATCGAGGACAAGAACATCAAGAACTTCAAGGCGCCCCTGGATATCGCCACCAGTTCGGGACTGAAGTCGGCGACCCATGAAATACTCGAGTCGCTGACGGAGCGGGAGGCCAAGGTGCTGCAGATGCGTTTCGGGATCGGCATGAATACTGACCACACCCTGGAAGAGGTGGGCAAGCAGTTTGACGTCACCAGAGAGCGCATACGCCAGATCGAGGCCAAGGCGCTCAGGAAACTGCGCCATCCGAGCCGCTCGGATCACCTGCGCAGCTTTCTGGACAACCTTTAACCGGTCAGGGTCAGCAGGGCAGGGCACTCCCGGATGGACTGCCCTGCCCCGCGTATTACGGATAGAATTCCCATTGCCAGGACGGCAGCTTTCCTTCCCGGGCCTGTAGCTCAGTTGGTTAGAGCAGTGGACTCATAATCCATTGGTCGCAGGTTCAAGTCCTGCCGGGCCCACCATTTTTTTCGCGCGCCTGACTCAACTGGGCAGGAAGCCGGCCGGCAGCGGAGTGTACTTTCTCGGTGCGGTCCGTGCGGCCCGGATGGTCGCACCGATCATGGCTCGGACCGGTGGCGGGGCCATCATAAACATCTCCACTTTCGCGACCTTCGAGCCCGACCCCGATTTCCCGACATCGGCAGTCTACCGCGCCGGGCTTGCGTCATACGCAAAGCTGTTCGCCAACCAGCATGCAAAGGACAACATGCGCATGAACAACGTTCTTCCCGGGAGGTACTTGCAAAATTCCCCGGCCAAGCAGGTTCCTGCCTGACCGGAGGC
>VYFG01000084.1 GCA_009842505.1 Gammaproteobacteria bacterium | reverse complement strand
GGGTTCACGGGGCGGATTATAATTTCCGCCGGCTCGGTTCGCGACCCGGCTTCACGCAATCCTGAACCGGGATGTGGTCAAATTACCGGGAGTTTCATGATCGGACGGGCCCGACCGGGATACCGGTGAAGTGCTGCCACTTCGGGCAGCCACGCGAGTCCACCCCTCGGCACCCGGCTTCAGGGCTGACGCAAGACCATTGAACATCCCGGTGAAGAAAATAGGGCCGCACAGGCGGCGACGCATACTCCGGCACCTGCTGCGATGGGCGCTGGTGGTGTTCACCCTGTACTTCCTGCCGGTGGGCTACCAGCTTGCGGTTTACTACCTCGACCAGGACCGGACTGTCCCCTGGTGGTCGCAGCGCCGCGACAGCAGCGCCCAGGCGCCGGATCCCGCCATCACCAGGGACGCTATCATCCAGGTCTACGCCGCCAGGGCGGTCCGCTGGCGGGGCGCGCTCGGCGTTCATACCTGGATCGCCACAAAGAGGCCGGACGAAAGCTACTACCAGCGGGTGGAGGTCATGGGCTTCGCCCTTCGCTGGGGCAACCAGAGCGTCCGGATCCGCACCGGAACGCCCGATCAGTACTGGTTTGGCAGTCGGCCGCTTCTGCTGCGTGAAATCCGCGGGGGCGAGGAGGTGAACCAGCTGATCGACCGCATCCACCACGCGGCCCGGAACTACCCGTACACCCGCCGCTACGCGATCTGGCCGGGCCCCAACAGCAACACCTTCACCGCCCACATCGGGCGAACGGTGCCGGAGCTCTCTCTGGATTTGCCATCCACCGCCATCGGCAAGGACTATCCGACCGGGGGCGGCCTGGTCCAGACCCCGCCGAGCGGCAAGGGCCTGCAGCTTACCTTCGGCGGCCTCCTGGGCCTTCTGGTTGCGCCGGAAGAAGGTGTCGAGGTCAACTTGCTCGGCCTGACGGCGGGGATCGATCTTTCCCCCCCGGCCATCAAGCTTCCCGGGGTTGGCCGCATCGGCTATCCGGATTTTGCCCGTTCCGTTCTGCCCTGAATTGCCCCTCCGTTTATAATGCCCCATTTACCAGAAACGTACCCGTAAATGCCGAGAAAGTCCCGATCCGATCAGGATCGAGAAACCGCAACCTCTCCCCCGGTGCCGGAACTGGAAGCGCTTTCCATCGCCCGTTTCACCGAGAATGCATACCTCAACTACTCCATGTATGTCATTCTCGACCGGGCGCTCCCCAGCATTGCCGACGGGCTCAAACCGGTACAGCGGCGCATCGTCTATGCCATGTCCGACCTCGGTCTGCACGCGGGCGCCAAGTTCAAGAAGTCCGCCCGCACGGTGGGCGACGTGCTGGGCAAATTCCACCCCCACGGCGACAGTGCCTGCTACGAGGCCATGGTGCTGATGGCGCAACCCTTCAGTTACCGCTATCCGCTGATCGACGGGCAGGGCAACTGGGGCAGCCAGGACGACCCAAAATCCTTCGCCGCCATGCGCTACACGGAATCCCGCCTGACCCGGTATGCGCAGCTACTGCTCAATGAACTGGACCAGGGCACCGCCGAGTGGATACCCAATTTCGACGGCACCCTGAATGAACCCCGGCTTCTCCCGGCGCGGCTGCCCAACGTGCTGCTGAACGGCGGCTCCGGCATCGCCGTCGGCATGGCGACGGATATTCCGCCGCACAACATGGTCGAGGTGGTGAACGCCTGTATTCACCTCCTCGAGAACCCCGAAGCCTCGGTCGCGGATCTCTGCGGGCATATCCGGGGGCCGGACTATCCCACGGAAGCGGAACTGATCTCCTCCCCGGACGAAATCCGCCAGATCTATGAAATCGGGAACGGCAGCCTGAAACTCCGGGCGGCCTGGCAGAAAGAAGCCGGGGAAATCGTCATCAACGCCCTGCCTTACCAGGTCTCCGGGGCCAAGGTGCTGGAACAGATCGCCGCGCAGATGTCCGCCAAAAAGCTGCCGATGGTCTCCGACCTGCGTGACGAGTCCGACCATGAAAGCCCGGTGCGCCTGGTCATCGAGCCGCGCTCCAACCGCATCGACCTGGACGCGCTCATGAATCACCTGTTCGCCACCACGGACCTCGAACGCAGCTACCGGGTGAACCTGAACATGATCGGGCTCGATGGCCGGCCGAGGATATTCGACCTCAAGACCCTGTTGCAGGAATGGCTCGACTACCGGCTGAAAACGGTGAAGATGCGGCTCCAGCACCGCCATGACAAGATCGTCCGGCAGATTCATGTCCTGGAAGGCCTGCTCATAGCCTTTCTCAATATCGACGCGATCATCCAGATCATCCGCACCGAGGATGAACCCAAGCCCATCCTGATACAGCGCTTCAACCTGACCGATGTCCAGGCCGAGGCCATACTTGAACTCAGGCTGCGCCGGCTGGCGAAGCTCGAAGAGATCAAGATCCGCCACGAGCACGAGGAACTGGCAAAGGAGCGCGACTGGCTTCAGATGGCGCTGAAGTCACGGAAAAGGCTAACCGGCATCGTGCGGAATGAGCTCAGAGATGATGCGAAGGAATACGGCGATCACCGGCGCTCGCCCATCACCGAACGCGAGGCCGCCCGGGCACTGGACCACAATGACCTGGTTCCCGCGGAACCGGTCACGGTGATCCTCTCCGAGCTCGGCTGGATCCGGTCCGCCAAGGGCCACGACGTGGACCCGGCCCAGCTGGCGTTCAAGACCGGCGACGGCCTGCAGAACTTCGTACGGGGGAAGACCAACGAACTCCTGCTCTGCATCGACTCCTTCGGCCGCACCTATGCCCTGGCGCCCCACGGCCTGCCCTCCGCCCGGAGCTTCGGCGAACCGGTGAGCAGCATGACCAATCCCCAGGCCGGCGCACGCTTCCGGGGGCTGATGATGGGGACAGAGGAAACCGAATACCTGCTCTGCACCACCGCCGGCTACGGCTTCGTGGCGAACCTCGGGGACCTCGCCACCCGCAACAAGGCGGGCAAGGCCACCATCAAGACCGGGGGGGACGCCGACGTGCTGGTACCCCGGAGGGTTCATGATTTCGAATCCGACTGGGTGGCGGTGGTCACCAACGTCGGGCGCCTCCTGATCTTCGCGGTGGGGGACCTGACGAAGCGGTCCAAGGGCAAGGGGATCAAGCTGATCAACATCCCGGCCGCCAAGTTCAAGGCCGGCGAGGAGCATGTGGTGGGTGCGGCCCTGTTCCGGGAAGGCGAGCACTTCAGGGTGTACAGCGGCAAGCGTTATCTCAACCTCAAGCCGTCGGATTTTGACAACTATCTCGGCCCCCGGGGCAAGCGCGGCCGGTTCCTGCCAAGGGGTTTTTGCCAGGCCCAGCGCATAGAAGCGGTGAGCAGATAACCGAGCCGGACGATGATCCACCCATGACCGGCGCACTGTTCGAATCCAGCATCACCCGCCTCGAGCTGATCTGCCGCGGGAAGGTGCGGGACGTATACGCCATCGACGAGGACCACCTGCTGATCATCGCCAGCGACCGCCTGTCCGCCTTCGACGTGATCATGCCGCAGCCGATCCCGGGCAAGGGGGAACTCCTGACCCGGATCTCCAATTTCTGGTTCGCAAGGACACGGGACATCATCCCGAATCACCTGGCCCCAATGGACCTCACGGAGGTGATCCCGGATGCGGCCGAGCGCGCGGCGGTCGGCTCACGGGCCACCGTGGCCAGAAGGCTGAGGCCCCTGCCCGTCGAGGCTGTGGTGCGCGGCCATGTCATCGGGTCGGGCTGGAAGGACTACCGGGCCACCGGGTCGATCTGCGGTATTCCGCTGCCGGAGGGACTGCAACAGGCGGAGCGGCTGGACAACCCCATCTTCACCCCCGCCACCAAGGCAGCCCCGGGCAGCCACGACGAGAACATCCCCTTCGACCGGATGGTGGCGATGATCGGCGGCGAACTGGCTGAAAGGGTCCGGGAAACCAGCGTCAGGATTTACCGCGAATCCGCCGGCTATGCCCTCGAACGAGGCATCATCATCGCTGACACCAAGTTCGAGTTCGGGCTCGACGAAGGCGGCGGACTGTTCCTCATCGACGAGATACTGACCCCGGATTCATCCCGCTTCTGGCCCGCGGACACCTACCATCCGGGCATCAGCCCCCCGAGTTTCGACAAGCAATTCGTCCGCGACTACCTGGAAACCCTGGACTGGGACAAGGTCGCACCGGGCCCCCGGCTGCCGGAAGAGATCATTCAGAGAACCGCGGAAAAATACCGGGAAGCGGAACGCCGGCTGACGGCGCCGGACGGGCCGCTGCCGGCCACATCGCCGTCCGGTACGGCGGTGCATCCACGCCCCTGATCCGGCCCGTCCGGAACCTGTCATGCAACCACGGCTTTCCTCGGCAAAAGCGCTGCTGTCCCTGGTTGTGATGGGCGTCCTTTGGGGGCTCCAGTTCTCCATGCTGAAATTTGCCGCGCTGAGCGAAGCCGGCATCATCGACATCCTGATGCTGATGCTGGTTTTCCTGTCCCTGGTGTATTCCGCGTACGTGCTGTACGTGGGCGATTCCCTCCGGTTCCCCGCCAGCTGGATTCCCTTCCTGCTGATTACCGCCCTGCTGGGCTACGTTCTTCCGCTCGGCATCACGTTGCTGGTGGCACCCTACATTGCCGTGGGCACCATCTCCCTCATCGCCTGCCTGGCACCGATCGTGACGGTCGCGCTGGCCCTTGCGTTCCGCACGGAGCAGGTCTCGGCGTCACGGGTATTTGCCATCGTGCTCGGCCTTGTGTCCACCCTGCTCATCCTCCTGCCGGAACTGCAGCTGCCGGGGCTCGGGGCGCTGGGATGGATGGTGGTGGCCCTTGGAATCGCGCTGGTTTACGGCATCGAACCCGTCTACGTCCATGCGCGCTGGCCCGCCGCCATGACCTCGCCGCAACTCATCGCCGGCGAGGCCATCGCGGCGGCGGTACTGTTGCTGCCGTTCTTCCTGCTTCAGGGCAATCCGCTCGGCCTGCTGTCGCTCGGCCGCGACGCGCTCTGGCCCCTGGCCGTGTACGTCCTGGCGGGAATCGTCGAAACCCTTCTGTACTTCCACCTGATCAGGACGACCGGCGGTGTGTTCGTCTCCTTCGGCACCTTCGTCTCCCTGTTTGCCGGCATTGCCTGGGGCATGCTGCTGTTTTCGGAGAAACATGCCATGCACGTGTGGCTGGCGGTGGTTTTCCTGATCGGGGCCCTGTTTCTCTGCTCCCGCAGCCAGACACGTGAAGCCAGGGCAGGTGATGACGGTGTGGCAGGATAGTCGTTTCCTCCGGAAGTCCCGGCGTGCCGGCGGAGATCCGGCCGGGTGCCGGCGTCGTTGCTGATGTCCCGCGGAATCGTCATACAATTCCCCGACCCGGACCCGTAGAAGGCTGCCATGATCATCGACTGCCACGGACATTACACCACCGCCCCGAAGGCCCTCGGGGACTGGAGAAACCGCCAGGTGGCGGCGATCGGCTCACCAGGGACCTCGCCGGGGCCATCGGAACTGAAGATCGGTGATGACGAGCTCCGCGCCACCATCGAGGCCAACCAGCTGGCGCAGATGCGCGAGCGGGGAATCGACCTGCAGATCTTCAGTCCCCGGGCAAGCTTCATGGCCCACCATATCGGCGATTTCCGGACTTCCTCCGTCTGGGCAGGCATCTGCAACGAGCTGATCTACCGCATCCAGAGCCTTTATCCCGATACCTTCATCGGCTGTGCCATGCTGCCGCAGTCCCCCGGCGTGGATCCCGCCACCTGCATTCCCGAGCTCGAACGGTGCGTCAACGACTACGGGTTCGTCGCCATCAACCTGAACCCCGACCCGTCGGGCGGGCACTGGAACAGTCCGCCCCTGACCGACAGGCACTGGTACCCGGTCTACGAAAAACTGGTTGAGTACGACATTCCGGCAATGATCCATGTCTCCACCAGCTGCAACCCCTGTTTCCACACCACCGGCGCACATTACCTGAATGCGGACACCACGGCGGTCATGCAGTGCCTCACCGGCGACCTGTTCGGCGACTTTCCCGGACTGCGGTTCATCATCCCCCACGGCGGCGGCGCGGCACCCTACCACTGGGGGCGGTTTCGCGGGCTGGCGGACATGCTGAAAAAACCGCGCCTGGACCAGCACCTGCTCGACAACATCTACTTCGACACCTGTGTCTACCACCAGCCGGGCATCGACCTGCTGACCCGGGTGATCCCGGTGAAGAACGTGCTGTTCGCGTCCGAGATGATCGGTGCCGTACGGGGTATTGACCCGGAATCCGGGCACCATTTCGATGACACCAAGCGGTACCTCATGGCCGCTGACCTCACCGATGGGGAGCGGCGGCTGATTTTCGAGGGCAATGCCCGGCGGGTGTATCCCCGGCTGGACGCACTGCTCGAAAGCCTGGGTCAATGAGTTCCGGGAAAACGCCCGGCTGGCTCGACTGGCACCGGGACCCCAGCCCGCCGCGGTTTACACTGCCCCCCGGTGCCGTGGACGCCCACTGCCATGTGTTCGGCCCACCGGACCGGTTCCCCTACGCCCCGGAGCGCAGGTACACGCCCTGCGACGCGTCCCGCGAGCAGCTCTTTGCGCTCAGAGACCGTCTCGGCTTCTCCCGCAATGTCATCGTCCAGGCCACCTGCCACGGCACGGACAACCGGGCGATGGCGGATGCCTGCCGGGCATCCGCCGGCCTCGCCCGCGGAGTAGCCGCGGTCAGGCGGTCGGTGACGGACAACGAACTTACCGATCTGCACGAGGCCGGCGTGCGGGCGGTGCGGTTCAATTTCCTCCGGCGCCTGGCGGACCGGGTGCCAGGGGACGAGATCCTGGAGATCGCCCGGCGGATCGAGCCGCTCGGATGGCACGTGGTGGCCTACTTCGAGGCCGGGGACCTAGCGGAACTCGAGGACCTCCTGTCTGCGCTCCCCACCGTGGTGGTGGTGGACCACATGGGCTGCCCCGATGTCACGAAGCCGGTGAACGGACCGGAATTCCGGGCATTCCTGCGGTTCATGCAGGCGAACGACAATGTCTGGAGCAAGGTGACCTGCCCCGAACGCCTTTCAAGGAGCGGTCCGCCCGCACTCGATGGGGAGCGGGCCCCCTATCGGGACATGGTCCCGTTCGCCCGTGCCGTCGTGGACTCCTTCCCGGACAGGGTATTGTGGGGAACCGACTGGCCGCATCCCAACCTGATGGACCACATGCCCGACGACGGGCTGCTGGTGGATTTCATTCCCCATATCGCCGTCACACAGGAACTCCGCCGGAAACTGCTGGTTGACAACCCGCTGCGGTTATACTGGCCGGGCCCGAAATAATGATAATTTTACTTTATTTTTCATATAGATATAGATCATTCATTCTTGTTCGTCATCTATCTGAAACTGAATTGAATCAATTACAAAATATTCCATTCGTACGAATGTCGGTACGCATTCGGTGGAGCCGCGATGGAATGGTTTCCGGCTAGGGAAGAAGTATTCTCAGGAATGGTCACCCGTTGACGGGCCTCAAAGATAAGCACATGAAAATAAATTTTACAAACTTATTTGACGATCCCTTGCCGTAACTTTCCATGTATCATGGACATCTCTTCCCCTGATAACCCAGACCTGCGCGTGCAGTGCGGATGTCGGGCAGATATGCGTAGGAATCGCCAGTTCGACATCCCCTGGCCTGTAATTGGCTGCATTCATTGTCTCGACTACGAGGTGCTCTTCGTTCTGCAGGACTTCTCTGGCGTCGGGAATGTTAGGGAATCGTAACCTGCTGCCGGCAGGTGGGTCGGAAGCGCAGGCCTTGTAGCCGAGATCAAATGTGACAGTGCTGGGTGATGGCCTGCTGACAACGCGGGTCAAGATCAGCGCTGCCGGAACGAACTGCATGTCAGGGAACAATTGTTCGTAACCGTCGTCATGCAGGACGCATGTACCCGGACTCAACTCCAGCGCAGGGTCGTCCTTTCGGGCATACAAAGGAAATGTGCCGGTTCCTCCTGCAACGATCGCCGGCACAGCGAGCGAGGAATTCTCAAGATCGTTTTTTAAATCTTGTATCGAGTTCCAGCATTCATCGACGGCAGTACTCCGTTCCTCAAGCCGAGTCTGATGGTTCTGGCCGTCATATGCATGCAGGCCCGCCGGCCTAAGATTGCTCGCCCAATCAATTTGCTCGTACAAGTCACGGACTTCAGCACCAGGTGCCAGCCCGGTTCTTCCCAAACCGGTATCGATATCGACGAATACATCGACCTCAATACCAGCTGCAACCATCGCGTCATTGAGCGCCTTAACCGGTTCTGGATGGTCTGCGGCAACGGAAAACCGTACATCAGGGTAGATCTGACGATACCGAACCGCTCGCGCAATATTTGGCCCGACGGGGTTATAGGCAAGAAACACATCCTGCGCACCGCCGACCGCGAGCATCTCCGCCTCGGCAAATGTAGCGCACTTGTGCTTATAGATTCCCATCCCGACTTCCAGCCGGATAATGTCGACCATTTTGTGGGTCTTGCAATGCGGTCGCAGCCGCTGGTCCTGACCGGCGATAGCCTTCATACGCACGATGTTTTCGCGCACGATTTCCTCGAAGACAACCAGTCCCGGCGAAAGGATCTCATCCGGAGAGTCGATTGCGTAGAGTTGTTCCATGGTGACTACCATAAATCATTGGATACGACGGTTTCAGGAATCGTGTATCGGATTGGGCACAATCGGCCAAATGTCACGCTCCAGTTTCCGGTACCTCGCCGTGCGCGGATCGTGAGGATACGGGACGCCGCTGTCGACATAGAGGAACTGGTCGCTCAGTTCCGAAAACCCGGCACGAAAATGATTGGTGGACTTCACCACCAGCAATCGCCGTTTCGCCGGATCGATCCCGACACAGGAAAATATCTCGGGCGTGTAGGCCTGAACCCTGTTTTCGGACAGGACCACATCTACATCTCCGACGAGCCGGATTGCAGCGCAACGGCCGAGTTGCGCTATCGATCCGCCGAATCGCATGGAGCCTTTTTCGCTCAGACCTGCGACTGTTACTGTCGCATCGAACGGTTCGCCAAGTCCTGGGCCTGACTTGGCGCCGAACCGTAGCGGGATGCTCGCCCCGATACCTGCGGCGAAGCAGAACTGCACGGCGATCGGATCCCAGATGCTCGCGACGGCGGTCACGCCGATTCCGCGGTCCATGATTGCACGCAGAATGACGGTCGAATCACCCGCCATGCCGCCACCCGGATTGTCCCAGACGTCCGCGATCACCAGAGGGCCGTTCCCCGACTTCCGGTCAAGCCTGTCCAGGGCTTCTGCCGGAGTGAACAGTTCCATCCTCGTCTTGCCCCGCATCGCATATAGTTCCAGTCCAAGCTTGCGGGCCAATGCGCCGCCTTTTTCCCGGGCATTGTCTGTAACGACAACAACCTTTGTACCCATTTCAGGCACGTCGCCGGCGAGAAACCCGTGCACGACGGAAATCGACAGAACATGGTGGTTACTTCTTTCTAACGCAGTGATGCGGTCAACGAATGCCCTGATCGCCCCCTCCGTCGTCGGAAACACGTCGATCATCCTGCAGTCGAACAGTGCGATTTGCGGTTTCACGTCCCGCCGTACGGCACGGACGACGATATCGACAAGTTCGCGGGCCCGCTCCATCATGTCCGTATGCGGGAACTCCTTGAAGGCGATCGCTACGTCCGCCATTTCAGCGCAACACCGGGTAAAATGGCTGTGGGGATCGAATGTGGCGCCGATGACCGTTTCCGTGCCCACGACCCGCCGGATTTCGGTCAACAGGTCACCCTCGCAGTCGTCGAAATCCTGGGCAACCATCGCGCCGTGCAATCCGAGCACCACACCGTCCACGGGTAGAGCGTCCTGCAGCTGTCCCAGTATCTCGTCGCGCAAATGAAGATAGGCCTCACGACTGACTATCCCGCCGGGCTCGGCCCATGCTGCAGTCCCTTCGATTACTTCGACAGCATCTCCCACATGTTCCTTGTACTCGCGCAGTGCCATAAAGGGCGCACTGCACAGCGAGGGAGTATCCGGATGCTTGCCGGGAGGAAAATAGAAATTGTTCCGGAAGTCCCGGAGATCGGTGAACACCGGAGAAAAGGTGTTGGTTTCGGTTGCGAGTGAGGCAACGAACAGTCTCATGTCAGGTTCTCTTCCAGTTCGGCAATTCGTTCGGCGTGGTGACAGGCAACATGCCTGCTTCCATCGATGTGTCGGATTTCAGGACCGTCGACACTGCACTTAGCGGTTGCATACGGGCATCGCGGATGATAGCGGCAGCCTTCCGGAGGTGCTGCAGGATTGGGCGGTTCACCCGCCGGGGCCAGCAACCGGATGGGCCGCCCCGGGTCCGGGACCGGCGAGGAAGCCACCAATTCCCTTGTATATGGATGCCGCGGGGACCCAAGTACGGCCCGGGTAGGCCCCTTTTCGACGATTTGCCCAAGATACATGACCGCGACGCTGCTGCAGAGGTAACGAACCACATTCAGATCGTGCGAGACGAACAGGAGTGCAAGGCCGAGCTTGCGGCGGAGTTCGGCGACCAGATTCAGGATCTGCGCTTGCAGCGAAACATCCAGTGCGGAAACCGGCTCGTCGGCAAGGATCAGCGCCGGTTCGATCACCACGGCTCGCGCGATGGCCACCCTCTGTCGCTGACCCCCACTGAACTCGTGGGGATAACGATCCGCATCGTCTCTCGACAGACCCACGGAATCCAGGATATCCAGGACTCGCTGCCGACGCGAACCGCAATCACCCACACCGTGGATTTCCAGGGGCTCGGCGATCAGCCCGCCGGCACGCATTCTTGGATTAAGCGATCCGCCGGGATCCTGGAAGATCATTTGCATGTTCCTGCGGACCGACTGAAGTTCCAGCCTGCCGATCGAAGTCAGATCCGTGCCGTTGAACCGCACGGCGCCCCGGGACACGGGCGCCAGCCCACAGACCGCCCGGCTGAGCGACGATTTCCCGCACCCGGTTTCGCCGACAAGGCCGAATGATTCGCCCTGTCCGATGGACAGGCTCACCCTGTCGACGGCATCGAACTTTCGTGCCGGTCCAAACAGACGCTGTGACGGCAACGAGTAGGTGACCGTCAGGGCGTCGACTTCAAGCAGCGGTGCCTGGGGATCATCCGGTTGGTTCATGGCACGGCGACGCCTCCTGCGTGGTGACAATGGCAGAAATGTACCGCCGACACGGCAACAGTTGGCGGTGGAGTACGGTGACAAATGGTGTCGGCGAGCGGGCAACGCGGTGCGAACCGGCATGCCGCAAGCGACTCGGAGGCGGACGGCAACTGCCCGGGTATGGCAACCAGTTCATCGAGCTCCGCCGAAGCGTTGGGGACACAGTGAAGCAGCCCCCGGGTATAGGGATGCGACGGGGTACGGAACACTTCCTTCACACTTCCAGTTTCCGCCAACTGGCCGCAATACATGATCGCGACCCGGTCGGCTATGTTGGCGACCACGCCGAGGTCGTGCGTGATGAACAGCATCGCCATGGCCAGTTCCTGTTGCAAATCCCGGAGCAGCGCCAGGATCTGCGCCTGCACCGTCACGTCAAGAGCCGTCGTCGGTTCGTCCGCGATCAGCAGCTTAGGGCGACACGCCAGTGCGATGGCGATCATCACCCGCTGCCGCTGCCCGCCGGAAAGCTGATGTGGATAGGCGCGCAACCGCATGGCAGGCTCCGGTATTCGCACGTCGGCCAGCAGCTCGGCGGCCCGGGCCATCGCCGCACGCAAGCTGACTCTCTCGTGCGCACGGATCATCTCGACAATCTGGTCTCCGATCCGCATCACCGGATTGAGCGATGTCATCGGTTCCTGGAAGATCATCGCGATCCGGTTTCCGGCGATACGACGGCGCTCAAGAGCGGACAAGTCGAGCAGGCTTTCGCCTGAAAACTCGATCCTGCCACCGCCGACCGTCACCTCGGCTTCCGGCAGCAATCCCATGATCGCGAGCGCCGTGATGCTCTTGCCGCTGCCGGATTCTCCCACCAGTGCGAGCGATTCGCCCTCGGATACCGCAATGGACAGGCCATCGACGAGGGTACGCGGTCCGCTGGCCGTATGGCCAACCAGCTCCAGGTCGCGTACCGACAATAGCGTGTTCACGACCGGCTCCGACCGCCAAAAGCGGCTTGCAGGCGAGGGTCGAGCCGGTCGCGTGCGGCATCGCCGACCAGGTTCAGCGAAAAGGCTGCAAGCGCGATCATGAGGCCCGGAAACAGGAGCAGCCAGGGCGCCCGGGTGATGTAGATTCGCGACTCACTGATCATGTTGCCCCAGGTCGGGGTTTCCGGCGGAACGCCGAGACCGAGAAAGTCGAGCGAGGCTGCCTGCAATTGGGCAAAGGCGAACACGAAGCTCGCCTGGACGAACAGCGGCGACACCAGATTCGGAAGAATGTGCCGAAAGACGATCCGGGGTGTGCGGGCCCCCATGGCAAGCGCCGCGTCCACCCATACTTCGGACTTCAACCGAAGAGACACTCCATAGACGATGCGTGCGGTAGTGGTCATGTATACGACACCGATTGCCAGGATGGAATTTTCCACGCCCCGTCCCAATACCACGATCAGGGCGAGAGCCAGGAGCAGCGCCGGAAACGCCATCATCACGTCGACGATACGCATCAGCAGCATACCGAGGCGCGGGAAGACGGCGGAAAGTACGCCGAACGTGATGCCTCCTCCAAGCGCGATTGCAACCACCCCAATCCCGATGAACGCCGCCATGCGGGATCCGTGGATCACCCGGGACAGGGTGTCCCGGCCGAAATGGTCGGTGCCGAACCAGTGTGCCGCGCTTGGCGGCGACAGGCGCACGAGCGGGTCTATCGCGATCGGGTCCGCCGGCGCCAGCCATGGAGCAAAGAGGGCGCAGACTGCCAGCGTTGCGATGATCAGCAGACCCGCGAAGGCAAGCTTCTGCCCTCCGAATCCAGTCGCCGTGGCGTAGGTTGTCATCGCAGCTTCACCCTCGGATCCAGCCAGGCGTAGAGGATGTCCACGGCGAGATTGATCGCCAGATAGAGCAGGACGATCATGAGTATCGTGCCCTGGATGACGGGATAGTCGCGCCGCAGGATCGACTGGACGACCATGCGTCCGACACCGGGCAGAGAGAACACCGTTTCCGTCACCACAGCCTCGGAGATCAGGGCGGCAAGGGTGAAGCCGAAAGCCGAAACCACCGTAAGGAGCGCATTGCGGAAGACATGGCGGACGATCACCCTGAGCGGGTGAATGCCCTTGGCCCGGGCAGTGCGTACATAGTCCTCGCGGTAGACATCCAGCATGCTTGCCCGGGTCAGGCGGATGATCAGGGCGGCGTTCGGCGCCGCAAGCGCAATCGACGGAAGCAGCAGATAACGAAGGTTGGCGAGTCCCCCTTCACCGAATATCGATGGATAGCCGGAACTCGGCAGCCATCCCAGGATGGCCGCGAAGATCAGGATCAGATACAAACCCACCCAGAAGGTCGGAACCGATGCAAGGAACATCGACATGCCAGACAGGCTCTGGTCCAGCCAGCTCCCCCGCCGTGCCGCCGCAACCATGCCGACCGGCAGACCGAAACCGACGATCCAGACCATGGTCATGAGTGCCAGGAGAACGCTGGTCTCAAGGCCGTCCACGATCAATTCCAGCACGGGTACCTGGAAGAAAATGGAATCACCCAAATCCCCCCGGACCACGTCGGACAGCCAGCGGAGGTACTGAACAGCGAGGGATTCCTCAAGCCCCATCTCGACCCGCAACGCCTCAATTGCCTCGGGCGTTGCCTGGTCCCCCAGCATGACCGCCGCAGGATCACCCGGTATGAGCCGGATGAACACGAAGATGAGGAACGAGGCCGCCAGCAGAGTCGGCAGGAAGGCCCCGATCCGGCGAATCAGATAGCGGAGCACTATTGACTTTCCGGTTGCTTTCTACGAACGATACCAGTGTGAATCACCGGCGATCAACGCGCCGATGGGCTCTGGCCCCTTTTCAGGAAAAAACGGCGCCCTGTCAATGACAGGACGCCGTCAGGCTTCCTCTGGTTTATTTCGAGACGCCCCAGAAATGAGGCCAGATCAATGTGGTGGCCTCAATTCCCGAAAGCTTGGGCGAGGCGATATTGTACGTATAGACATCGCCTGTCTTCATGGTGGGAACCTGGGAGTAGATCAGTGCCTGAATCTCCGCCCAAGTCGCCTTGCGGGCCGCCGGGTCGTTGGTGGCGGTGAACGCGGACTTGAGCTGCTGCTTCTCTTGGGTTGCCCACCATCCCGGATAATTGTCGTTCATCACCGAGATCAGGATCGGATCCGGCACGAAACCGTGATGCGTGAAGAACAGGTCCCACTCTTCGGGCTGCGCGCGTTTCTTGATCAGCGTCGCCCAGTCGACCACGACCATCTGGACGTTGATACCTGCCTCCAGGAGTTGCCGGGTGAAGACGACCGCCTGGTCGTAGTGGAAGGCGTAGTTGGTCGAAACCAGTAGCTTGATCGGTGTGCCGTCATATCCGGCCTCTTCTGCAAGCGATTTCGCTTTTCCGGCATTGCCTTCACTGAAGCTTTCGGTACCGGACTCCGTAAACCAGGCGTTGCCCTTGGGCAGGAAAGAACCGTTGGCGCGCCACAGCTTTTCCGGGCCGATCGAGACCCGCAGCGCATCTTCCTTGTTGAGCGCAGCCTGGATGGCCTGGCGCAGCTTGAAATTCTCCATTAGCGGACCGGCCTTCGAGTTCATGAACACCAGACCGAAGATCGGACCGCCGTTCAGGACCACCTTGGAATCCGCATCTCCGTCGAGATCGTCGATCAGATCACTCGGCATGCTTTCGGCATAGTCATAGTCGCCAGCCTTGATGCCGCTGACCCGGGTTCCGGGATCGGGAACCGGAATAAAGCGAAGCCGATCAAAGTGCGCGATGCGCTCCCCTGCGTATCCGCTGGCTGCACCGGGCGGGCTCTGGTAACCGTCGTACTTCACCAGTTCGACATGACGATTGGGCTTCCACTCGCCGAATTTGTATGGACCGGTCCCAATATAGTCCTTGACGTCGATCGGCTTGCTGCCTGCGTTGGACGCGATCCTCTCCGGGTAGATCGCAGGTCCCCCGTTGATGAATGCCATGAGGTTCTTCCACGGGCCGAATGGGCTTTCGAACGTCAACGTCACACTGTGAGAGCCCGACGCCGATACATCGGAAACATTGGAAAACAACAGTTTACCCCGGGATCCATGTTCTCCCCAGCGTTTAAGAGACGCTACAACATCCGCGGCGGTCATGGCCTGGCCGTCATGGAAACTGACGTCCTGGCGCAGGTTGATGGTGATCGTCTTGCCATCGGCGCCGACCTCCTCTCCCGAAGCGAGCAGCGGCTGGGGTTCGTAGTTTCCGTCGAAGGTGTAGAGGCCTTCGAAAATGTGATGGGCAATCGTGGTGGCAAGATCGGAAGTAACCACATGCTGGTCTAGACTCGGCGGTTCACCAACCGTGGCGTAACGAAGCGTTTCCGCCGCCTGACCTGATAGCGGAAATACTGAACCAAGTGCCATCGCAGCGGCAACGGCGACAACGTGCTTGGGGGCTCGAATGATGTTCATGTTACTCTCCTGTTTGGCGGATATTCGGATGATTCTTGTGTTCGAATCTGAAATGCTACTATAAAAACTATTTTCATAGAAAGCAACAGAACTCTCATTTATTGCAAAAATATGGTAATTATTTTTATATGATCAAAGCCATAATCCAAACAGGTCATTCTCGTTTTTCGTATCGGGAAACTGAACCCGGGGGGCGATTTGTCAAGTAACGAGAAGAAAATCTCCGAGGACTTGCTGTCGCGCATCGCGCGGCTCGGGCCGACGATGCACCCTGCCGAGCGGCGCGTCGCAGACCTGGTCCTTACCGACATGGATTTCACCATCCATGCCCGAACCACCGAGATCGCCACACGAGCCGGGGTGAGCACAGCCTCGATCACGCGTTTCTGTCGCACGGTAGGCTGCGCGGGGCTTCGCGAACTGAAGCTGGATCTTGCCAAATTACTCGCGATCGGCGACCGCTACCTCCATCCCCGAACCGTTCCTCTAGGGGCAAGCGAGGCAATGACGGAAATCGTTTCACTGATACACGGTTCCCTCGATTCGCTGGTCACACAAGTTGCCGACGAAACGATGAAGCGGGCCGCCAAGTCGATTGCCCGCGCAAAGCGCGTCATGATCTTCGGCGGCGGCGGCGGTTCGTCGATGGCAGCCATGGAAGCGGAAAACCGCCTGTTCCGGCTCGGACTGCATGCCTCCTCGTGCAATGACTCGCAACTCCAGTTGATGATGGCGGCTACCCTGAAGAGAGGTGACGTTTTGCTGGTGCTGTCGATCACGGGAGAGTACGAGCCGATCATCCAGGCCGCCGAGGTGGGCGGTCAGTACGGCGCCCACACAATCGCCGTAACCGCACCAGGCTCGCCGCTGGCGCTTTCCGCCGCCGATACAGTGCCTTTCCAGGCTGAGGAACCGGAAAGCATCTTCACCCCCACACCGGCCCGTTACGTCATGCTTGTACTGATCGACATTCTCGCCTTTGAAGTCGCGAGACTGCGTGGGGACTCTGCGGTCGAAACGATGCGGCGCATCAAGTACCAGTTGGTCCATACCCGGGACAAGGACGATTCGAAACCGCTTGGAGACTGAGTCCCGTTGCCTTGCTGTTGCCAAATACAGGAATTCAACTGGAGAGGGCGCTTCCTGGTCGGTCATCATTCAGGAGATCGGGCATCGTGCGTTGTCATCCCTTGGTGACGTAACTCACTGCCAAATGCATAACCCGGTGTTGCTCATGCCGCCCTTCACTCTACGCAAGACCGAAATCCATGGCCGATAACACAAAGAATGTCTGCGCGCGGATCGGGACAGCAAGGGTGTTGCCCATCCTGACCCTTGAACGGAGCGAGTCGGCACTGCCTCTGGCAACTGCGCTATTGGCAAGTGGTTTGCCGGTGGCAGAAATTACCTTCAGATCGGACTCGGCAGCGGATTCCATTCGTATCGTTCGTGAACGGATTCCCGATCTACTGATCGGCGCCGGGACCGTTCTGAGCGTGAATCAGGTTGAGCTCGCCCAACGGGCCGGCAGCCAGTTCATTCTCACTCCTGGCTTCAATCCGGCTGTGGTGGAAGCGAGTCTCGAGTTGGGCGTGCCGATATTTCCGGGCGTCAACAACCCGACGGATATCGAACTGGCGATGGGCTTCGGCCTTGAAGCGGTCAAGTTCTTCCCTGCCGAGGCCAGCGGCGGCGTGCCGTTCCTGAAAGCCATGTCCGGTCCCTATCCTGCCGTGCGCTTCCTGCCGACCGGCGGCATTTCCCCGGAAAATCTGGCGGATTACCTGGCGCTGGACAATGTTCTTGCGTGCGGCGGATCCTGGATTGCAGACCCCACTTTCATCAGGGCGTCCCGGTACGACGAAATTGCCCGGATCGCTGCCGAAGCGGTTGCCCTTTCGGCCAGCGGCAGTTGAGCGTCCGTCGCTATGAATTCGTTGTGCTGACGTGCATCGGATTCAGAACATGCCTATCACGGAATCCGGCCGACCCTGCCAATACCGAACAACGGATTTTCTGACACTTGTGCGGTCACATGTGAATGCAGTGAATCAATATCTGATTCCGTCGTATCCCCTGGATTGTCCTGTCAAACAATCGCTCCGGTTTTGCGAATGACCTCAACGGCGAGATTGTGGCCGGCAATCATCGCCTCTCTTTGTGTGGCCCCGGAATACAGTGCCGCCAAATAGCCGCCATTGAAACTGTCTCCGGCGGCGGTGGTATCGACGACCTTCTCGGCGACGGGGAAATCGGCCCTGCGGAACTGCTGACCCGATAGCGACAATGGTCCCCTGGCCCCGCGCTTGAGCACACCGTGTTTCAGCCCAAAACTTCGCAACCTTTCCAGAACTTCAGTCTCACCATGATCCTCAAACAACTTCATTTCGTCGTCGAGCGACGGCAAGCCGATGTCAGCCCGCTCCCAGGCCCGCGAGACCGTATTTCGTGCCGTTTCCGTGCTCTCCCACAGACGCGGTCGATAGTTCGAGTCGAAAACAATCGTACCATCCCATCCCTCCAGCCAGTCCAGCAGCCTGGATCGGATATCCGAAGGCAAGATAGCCAGTGTGATTGCTGAAAGGAAGATTACGTCAAAATTGTCGAGGACGTTGAATCCGTCATGAAACAGGGTACGGGCGGCGGAATTCTCCCGCCAGAAATAGAATGACCTTTCACCTTCAACGTCAGTGCTGATTGCATAGAGGCCGGGCAGTTTGTCCGGATGCCTTGCAACGTGCCGTGTAGAGACACCCTCGGCGTCGATGAAATTCAACATTCGTTCGGACAGAGGGTCCACCCCGACTACCGAGACAAAGTCGATTTCATGCTCTCTCGAAGCGAAACGGCGCAAGTAGACGGCGGTGTTAAGCGCGTCACCCGCAAAGCCGAACCTGGGTTGGTCTCGGTCGAAAGAAAACTCAACCATCGCTTCCCCAATGCAGGCAAATCTTGAAAGGGTCCGCATTGATCTATTCTCTGATTGGATCCGGACCGGTTACTTTATCCAAGAAAATTCTTCTTTTTTCATGAAAACACCGGACCATGAAGCCGCAAGTTGTCCTTTTTCAATTCGATCAAACCAACCCACTTCTCACTACATCCGGTGGTTGATTTCGATCTATCCGGCGAACAGCTGTTCCCTTGCCATTTTGTATCAAACTACTCAGGTTTGAACGCAATCACATCCATTTCAATTTTTGCATCGATCATGAGACTGGACTGAACCGTGGAGCGGGCCGGCGGATGATCAGAAAAGTAGCGTTCAAAGACGCTGTTGAAGCTGGTGAAATCACGCGGATCGTCCAACCAGACATTAACCTTGATCACATGCTCAAGTCCGCAATCCACAGAGTCGAGTACGGCGATAATATTTTTCACTACCTGCTCGGCCTGTTCGACGATTCCACCTCCGGAAACCTCGCCATCTACAGTCGGCACCTGGCCGGAAACATAGACAAAATCCCCGGCGCGTACTGCCTTGGCAAATGGTCGCCGTGTATTACCGGCAGCCGCATCGGCCATGCCGAGACGTTTGATGCTCTTCTCCATAATGCGAATGCTCTGAAATGAAAATTATTTTCGTGAAATTATACGAAATATTATCTTTGCATTCATTAACAGGGCAATGGGAATCGCGTGACATACGATATATTGAGGATCTAGTAGAGATCATCTACCATTGATTTGGTGTTGAACATATTTCAGAACAGCTTCTACGCCATCTTGCGATCACTCCGACTATCCGGTTGAATTCACCGGATTCGCCTTTAGATTCCACTATATCCGGCATCATGCCGCATCCGAATGGGCTCAATACAGGGCTGTCTTCGGCGCGTGCCTGTAACCGGACGATGGCACGCGCCAAAGACTGCCGCTCCTGACCGGAAGACGGTTCCGTCCGCCCGGGTCCGGATAAACCTGTTTCGGACACACCCCGGCTGAGACTGCCACGACCAACGCCGATTACGTATCCAGGCACGCGGCCCCGTTCCCCACTCTTCGGGGCCGTCGAGGGCACAAGTCTCCGGATACCCTCTACCGGCGCAATTCTATGATTGGAGGAAATTCGGCCGGAAGGAACATGCGCAAGAGAGAATACCCATCAATCGATGTCGGTGAACTGTTTGTAGAAGCGCCGGGGAATACTACAATGTTCGTCATCTGAGTCAGTTTCCGCTCCCGCATCCCGGCAGCCCCGTGGGTCCCGCCACGGCGCTGCCCATGGTTCAGCCCATGGATCGGTGTTTTCTCCAACTAGTAGCCACTTGGGCAACCCGTCGCATTCCCGGGCCAGTCTTTCCAGAATCCCGCCCCACCCGAACCTGTTCCGGTTGCCGCCGAACCCGTGGTCCTGAATGACCGCCAGAAACAGTGCGGCAGTATCGTCATCCTGGCAGTAGAGCATATCGAACGTTACGAATCCGACCCCGCCGACAAAGAGCATCGCCAGACGCTCCGGCCCATGGTCTCCCTCTCCCTGCGCCGGAGAACAACGAATTGTGCAAACGGCTCGGCGGTGGCGAAATCATACGATATGTTCTGTCTGTCAGCAGCGCTGATGTGCTGAACCCATCCGCCCGGCCGCAGGGATGCCTCGGGCACCTCTTCGGTGCGTTCGATACAGTACCCGCGAAATCCCTTCACGGGGTCCCGCAGTTCCTCGTCCATGGATTCGTCCAGGGGTGGCGGCCTGTACTCCGCCAGCAATTGCCGCGCCCGGGCAACGGCGCGCTGATTGGCATCCCGGCCACCTTCGGCAAGCCATTGCTTATAGCTGTCGTGGTTCATCAGTTCGGGCATCATGAACGCCTGCCCGAAGTTTTCGTGCGTGTGCTTCGTGCTGAGGTAATTGCCGACAAGATTATGTTGCGGAGAAATCCGGGACCGCATTGCTTTCCGGGGCTTCAGGATCCCTCCGCCTCATTTTTTGTCCACAACATTTTTCCGCAACACGCGACCCTAGGGCACAGGAGCTGGCGTTCGCATTCTTGTGCCGACTGGCCTTGAACGCTCGGAAGGGCCGTAATCATTCACATGCCGATAACCGTTTTATGCCGATGCCGGTATCGGCATCTTCATTCCGACATCAGGGTAATTCTAACCCCATGGTGGCGATCCTCATGATAGACTGTCAGCGCCCCGGCAAGCCCGGGGCATCCCTGATCATGCAAAATACCTCTTGGAGCCCCCGCAGATGAATGCTAACGGGGGCATTTTGGTCTTCTTGGCCGAAACCCGCGTGAATCCGGATCATGGCACTCGACAAACCCTACAAGGACATTCCCGGCACCGTCATCTTCGATGCCGAGCAGTCACGCAAGGGATACTGGCTGAACCAGTTCTGCATGTCCCTCATGCAGCCGCAGAACCGCGAACGCTTCAGGTCCGACGAGAGCGCCTACCTGGATGAATGGGACATGACCGAGGATCAGAAGCAGGCGGTCCTTGACCGGGACCTGAACCGCTGCGTGGAACTCGGGGGCAATATCTATTTCCTCGCCAAGATCGGCGCCACCGATGGAAAGAGTTTCCAGCAGATGGCCGGCAGTATGACCGGAATGACCGAGGCCGAGTACCGCGAC
This sequence comes from Gammaproteobacteria bacterium, assembly GCA_009842505.1. Classification (GTDB taxonomy): domain Bacteria; phylum Pseudomonadota; class Gammaproteobacteria; order Arenicellales; family Poriferihabitantaceae; genus VYFG01. The sequence goes on along the minus strand of VYFG01000084.1, from coordinate 18,781 downwards.
ATGATGCTGTCGGGCGGCCGCTCTGCGGACGGCAACCGCTACCGGCACGAGTGGGAAGACGGCTGATGGCCCGGATCACCGCCAGCGTCTACACCTCCCACGTTCCCGCCATCGGCGCGGCCATGGATCTCGGCAAGGACCATGAGCCCTACTGGCGGAAACTCTTCGACGGCTATGCTTACTCCCGCCGGTGGATGAGGGAGAACACGCCGGATGTCATCATTCTGGTATACAACGACCATGCCAATGCCTTCAGCCTGTCCATGATTCCCACCTTCGCCATCGGCACCGGGTCCCGCTACCCCATTGCCGACGAAGGGTGGGGACCGAGGCCGGTGCCCGAGGTGGCCGGGGACGCGGAGTTCGCCGCCCACATCACGCAGTCCGTGATTCAGGATGACTTCGATCTCACCATCGTCAACGAGATGGCCCTGGACCATGGCCTCACGGTCCCGCTGTCCCTGATGTTCGGCAAGGCGAGCGCCTGGCCCTGCCGGGTCATCCCCTTCGCGGTCAACGTGCTGCAGTACCCGGTGCCTTCTGGAACACGCTGTTTTCGACTCGGCAAGGCCATCCGCAAGGCCGTGGAGTCCTACGATGAGCCGCTCGATGTGCAGGTCTGGGGCACCGGCGGAATGAGCCACCAGCTCCAGGGCCCGAGAGCCGGGCTGATCAACCGCGAATGGGACAACGCGTTTCTCGACCGCCTGGTGCAAGAGCCTGCGGTGCTGGCCGAAACCCCGCATGTCGACTACGTGCGCGAGGCGGGCTCCGAGAGTATCGAACTCGTGATGTGGTTCATCGCCCGTGGCGCCATGAACGATGCCGCCGGCGGCACACCACCGAAGGTAGTTCACCGTTTCTATCACATCCCGGCCTCCAACACGGCCGTGGGGCACCTGATCCTGGAGAATCCTGCATGAGTGACACGATCAAGGTCGCGCTGGCCGGGGCCGGCGCTTTCGGCATCAAGCACCTGGACGGTATCCGCAACATCGATGGCGTGGAGGTGGTTTCGCTGGTGGGGCGGGTGCTGGACAAGACCCTGCCGGTGGCGGAACAGTACGGGATCGGCCATGTGACCACCGACCTGGAGGAAAGCCTGGCGCTGCCGGGGCTCGACGCGATGATTCTCTGTACGCCCACCCAGATGCACGCCGCCCAGGCCATCCGGTGCCTGGAGGCGGGCAAGCACGTCGAGGTGGAAATCCCCCTGGCGGACAGCCTCGCGGACGCCCGGAAGGTGGTCCACACCGGTGAGGCGTCGGGCCTCGTCGCAATGTGCGGGCATACCCGCCGGTTCAATCCGAGCCACCAGTGGATACGCCGCAGGATCGAGGCCGGGGAATTCAGCATCCAGCAGATGGATGTGCAGACCTTCTTCTTCCGCCGTAGCAACATGAACGCCCTCGGCGAGCCGCGCTCCTGGACCGATCACCTGCTCTGGCATCATGCGGCCCATACCGTGGACCTGTTCCAGTACCAGTGCGGCAGCCCGGTCGTACAGGCCAACGCCGTCCAGGGGCCGATCCACCCCGAACTCGGCATCGCCATGGACATGAGCATACAGATGAAGGCGGAAAGCGGCGCCATCTGCACCCTGTCCCTGTCATTCAACAACGATGGGCCCCTCGGGACATTCTTCCGCTACATCGGGGATACGGGCACCTATATCGCCCGTTACGACGACCTGGTGGACGGGCGGGAGAACGCCATCGACGTGAGCCGGGTGGACGTATCGATGAACGGCATCGAACTGCAGGACCGGGAGTTCTTCGCGGCCATCCGCGAAGGACGGGAACCCAATGCCAGCGCGGCACAGGTGTTGCCGTGCTACCAGGTACTGCATGACCTGGAGCATCGGCTGGACGCATAGGCAAAAGATCACAAGGGGCAATGGCGAGCGAACGCACACAGGTCGGCATCATCGGATCCGGTCCGTCCGGACTGCTCCTGTCCCAGCTGCTTGACCGGAACGGAATCGACAACGTGGTCCTGGAAAGGCGTTCCCGGCAATATGTTCTCGGACGGATCCGCGCCGGGGTCCTGGAACGGGGCATGGTGGAACTCATGCGCCAGGCCGGTGTGCGCGAACGCATGGACCGGGAGGGCATGGTGCACCATGGCTTCAGCATTGCCTTCAACAACGGCATTCACCGTGTCGATCTCAGGGAGCTGGCCGGCGGTTCGGTCATGATCTACGGACAGACGGAGGTCACCCGGGACCTGATGGACGCAAGGGATGCCGGCGGCGGACGGCTGGTCTATGAAGCCGAGGAGGTGCGTATCGATTCCCTGGAAGAAGACGGGGCGCTCCTTCGTTACCGGACCAGCGGCGAGGATCACACGCTCGAATGCGAATTTGTCGCGGGCTGCGACGGCTACTACGGCCCCAGCCGAAGGGCCATTCCCGATACGGTGCTGAGAGTGTACGAGCGTGTCTATCCCTTCGGCTGGATGGGCCTCCTGTCCCAGACACCGCCGGTGCACGATGAGATCGTGTATGCCAGGCATCCCCGCGGGTTCGCGCTTTGCAGCATGCGCTCCGCCAGCCTCAGCCGTTACTATGTCCAGTGCTCCCTGGACGACCAGGTGGCGGACTGGCCGGATGAGCGATTCTGGGAAGAACTCAGGCGGCGCCTGCCCGACACCCTGTCGGACATCCTCGTCACCGGCCCTTCCATCGAAAAGAGCATTGCCCCCCTGAGGAGCTTCGTCGCCGAACCGATGAGGTACAAGCGCCTGTTCCTGGCCGGGGATGCGGGTCACATCGTCCCGCCGACCGGCGCCAAGGGACTCAACCTGGCCGCCTCGGACATCCACTATCTTTCACGCGCGTTCATCGCCTGGTACCACGACAGCAACGCCGCGCTTCTGGACGACTACTCCGAGCAGTGCCTGCGCCGGGTCTGGAAGGCCGAACGGTTCTCCTGGTGGATGACCAACCTCCTGCACACCCTGCCGGAGAATGAGCCCTTCGAGCATCGCATGCAGGATGCGGAACTCGACTATGTGTTCAGTTCACAGGCAATGATGACCGCCGTGGCGGAAAACTATGTCGGGCTTCCCTACTGACCATCGAATGCACATCAGGACCGAACCAGGCAGCCGGCGCCTCGCCGGCACCGGTACCCGGAACGGGCCCGGTCGCCGGGCACTCTCCGAAACCCTGTCGAGACCCGGAAAGTAACCATGAAGCCAGTTGCCGTAAGAAACATCGAACGCGCCGACGCCGACACCGTCCGGGGGCTCGCGGAACTTGGCGTTGCCACCGTGCACGAAGCCGCCGGACGCACCGGCCTGCTGAAGCCCTGCATCCGCCCGGTCTATCCCGGCGCCCGGATCGCCGGCAGCGCAATCACCATCCTGACCCAGCCGGGCGACAACTGGATGATTCACGTCGCCATCGAACTGTGCCGTCCCGGAGACCTCCTGGTGGTGGCCTGCACGGCGGACAATACCGACGGCATGTTCGGCGACCTCCTGGCCACGTCGGCCAGGGCCCATGGCGTGGTGGGCATCGTCACCGATACCGGTGTCCGTGACGTTTGCGACCTCAAGTCCATGGACTTTCCAGCCTGGGCCCGGGCGATATCGGCAAAGGGCACCGTGAAGAAAACCCTGGGCTGTGTCAACGTTCCGGTGGTCTGCGCCGGCCAGCTTGTCACCCCGGGCGATGTGGTGGTGGCTGACGATGACGGCGTGGTCGTCGTGCCCCGCGTCCGGGCCGGGGAGGTTCTGGCGGCGGGGCGCCGGCGCGAGGACAGCGAAGCGGAAACGCGCAGGCAGCTTGCCGACGGGGTCCCGGGACTGGACATCTACCGGATGCGTCCGGGGCTCGAGGACGGGGGCCTCGTCTACCTCGACAGCCTGGACGACCTGGAACAGGACCGGTGAGCCGGGCTATCCCCTGCACCCTGATCCGGGGAGGCACCTCCAAGGGCGCCTTTTTCGTCGCCGGCGACCTCCCGGAGGCAGCCGCGGAACGCGACGCGCTTCTCCTGAGAATCATGGGTTCGCCGGACCCGCGCCAGATCGACGGCATCGGCGGCGCCGACCCCCTGACCAGCAAGGTCGCGGTAGTCTCGCGTTCGGACCGCCCCGGCGTGGACATCGACTACCTGTTCCTGCAGGTATTCGTCGACCAGGCCATCGTCACCGATCGGCAGAACTGCGGCAACATCCTCGCCGGGGTGGCCCAGTTCGCCATGGAAAAGGGGCTTGCCCGGGCCAGTGGTGACCGCACCGAGCTCACCGTCTACATGGTGAACAGCGGCCAGGTTGCCGAGGTCGCCGTGGAAACCCCGGGCGGAGAGGTCACCTACGAGGGCGATGCGTGCATCGACGGGGTGCCAGGCACCGCGGCGCCCGTTCTGCAGAACTTCCCGGAGGCCGCCGGTTCGACCTGCGGCGCCCTGCTTCCCACCGGCCGCTCCGTCGACTCTTTCGACGGCGTGGAGGCGACCTGCATCGACAACGGAATGCCCGTGGTCGTGCTGCCCGCAGCAGCTTTCGGCATCCGCGGCTACGAGTCCCGTGAGGAACTGGATGCCAACGGTCCGCTCAAGGAGAAACTGGAATCCATCCGTCTCCAGGCGGGCCCTCGGATGAATCTTGGCGACGTACGGGAAAAAACGGTTCCCAAGATGACGCTGGTGGCGCCGCCGGGACAGGGAGGCGCGATCAGCAGCCGGACCTTCATACCGCATCGGTGCCATGCGTCCATCGGGGTGCTGGGCGCTCTCAGCGTTGCCACCGCCTGCATGCTTGCCGACGGACCAGCCGCCCGCCTCTCCCGGCTGCCGGCGGTCACCGAGGCCATCGACATCACCGTGCCGGTGGAACACCCTGCCGGTCAAACCGGCGTGGTGATGCGGGTAAGGCGGGCGGACGGTGGGATCATTGTCAAGCGAGCAGGGATTCTGCGTACCGCACGGAAACTCTTCGAAGGTGTGGTGTTCGGGTGATCCGCACCATGGATCTGAAAGTCCGGGCGCTGGTCGCTCGAGTCTTTATGAGCTGTCTTATAAAACACGCAATATATTATGTTGTGCGTATTACATAATACATATTGGAAATTTGGCCAGGATCCTGGCTGGCATGAAAAAGAGTGATTGTCCCGTCATGCCAATGGGTAATTACCCAAGAGGAAATCACAATGCCATGCCTGGACCGTTACAGGGGGACCGATCATGCCTCCGGACCCGCTTGCAGAACGCGCCCAACAGATGGAGCGCCGCATTCGAGAAAAAGGGCTGGTCCATATCAAGCCCATCATGCCGGCCAATTCGGGGCGGGCACTCGACGCGAGCTGCGGTGAGCTGTCCCTGGCCGACCGTCATTGCCGCAGCTATTCCAGAAAACGCCGGATGACGTTATCCAGGAGCCGGGAGATGTTGTTGTCGCCTCCGTTCACCAGCAGGCTGCCGCAAAAGGTGATGGAGCCCGTGGCAAACAGCCTGCCCCCATTCTCCAGTTCCTGATACACCATGTCCGCCCGGATCAGGTCCCGCTCCGGTACGCCCGGCCAATTGGTGATATGTGTCAGTCTATCCTCGGGAACCAGGGTGTAGTCGTCGCCATGGCCTTCGGAGCGGGCGATCACCCTGATTTCCGGGTCCGAGCCCAGTTCCGGATCGAACCGGTCCAGCTCGAATCCCGCCGCCCCGCCGCCGCACAGTCCGAAGTCGCCCAGAACGTCATCTTCAATGCCTTCGAAGATGAATGCCACCCCCGGATCCTCGCGGGAGAGGCGGGTGCGGCGGTAATGGGAACCGAGAAACGTTCCCTGGGCGGAGAAGCCCACACCGCCGAGCAGCTGCGGCGGCCGGCGGTTGCGGCGCCATAACCCGCCGTAGCCGCCATCGAAGGCGTGGTAGTACTCGCCGGGTTCCGCCGCCCAGGCACGGATGCCGCCTTCGGCCCGGCGTATCTCGATCACGCCCCGGTCCTCCGGGTGCAGTGCCACCCGCCAGTAGAAGCCGTTGCCGCCGAGATAGATGAAATGCCCCCCCTGGCGACGCCAGTCCGAAAGCGCGTCCAGGGTCTGCGGCGTGTGGTATTCAGGGTGGGACCCGGTGCAAACCGCCGCGTAGCCGTCCAGCGCGGATACGCCCTCCTCGTGCAGTTCCCGGTCGGTGACGATATCGAACCCGAACCCCTGGCGCTCCAGCCAATACAGCAGATGGGAGTCGGCCTGGTAGTGGCGCAGCCCGGAACAGTCCAGGTTGGGAAACGTGATGTAGCCCGGACGCATGTTGAACAGCGGCCGCCGATGGCTTGCGTGGCAGATGCCGCTGCCATCACGGTGCACGTTGTAGGTTGACAGGCCATATTGCCGGTATACCGCCGGACTCCAGGGATAGCCGCCCTTCCCCGCCGCCAGGTCCACCCATTCGGGCATGAAATCCGGCCGCGCGTGGTTGCCATAGACCGCGTAAGTGAACGTGGAGACCAGGATGCACAGCCGGTTGGCCGGACGGCCCCGGGGCGGCAGGACGAAGAACGGCAGCCAGTCCCTGTGTTCCCCGCCGTCGATCCGCATGGCATAGGAGCCCGACGGCAGATCGTCCGGTATGGTGAAGCTGAAATCCGTATCCCATCCGAAGTCCACGATGTCATCCTCGTGGAAGTGGATGGCGGCGTAGTGGGAGGGCCGGTGCCGCCAGTTCATCTCGCTGCCGTCCCAGGAGAACCCGGTCATGGCGCGGGCGGGATGGTTGACCAACCGGCCGTGGTGTTTGCCTGGCGCGGTATCGATGATGCGGGTTGATGAAATTTCCCGGGAGAAATCCCATGCAGCCAGCACTCCGGACTCATCCGAGTGAATTGCCGGGGCCTCTATCTTGCCGTTGAAATGATGCACGGCTCCCCGGTCCCACCCGGCGGCGATCAGGCAACGGATGCGGGCAGGAAACGCCGCATCCTTCCAGGCATCCCGGCCGGTGGCCTTGTGTCCCTTTTCGATGTCGGAGACTGCCACCCCGCATTCCCCGGTTCCGGCATCCAGCCACGCCTCCACCCGGTACCAGTGCCGCCGCCGGAAAGGCAGGGCCGCTGCCGCGACGGTTTCCCCGCCAACTCTGAACACGACGCCGTCCGTCCCTGCAAGTTCGATCACGGCAAACGGCGTCGTGGACGGTTCCTGCCCCGCCAGCGTCATGATCGCCTGGCGTTTCTCCGTCTCGAGGAGGAATGGCGAGAAGAGCGCCGACAGCCGGACCACGGCGGTGCAGTCCGGCAATCCGATGTCGTCGGCAATACCAAAGGAACCCGGCCGAAATGGCTGTTCCCTGGCGGGAAAGGGCCCACCGAGATCCACCGGCAGGACCTCCTCGACCATTCCCGGCCCGGCCGGGTTGGGGTCCGCACAGAGCACCCGCACCAGTGTCGCCTGCCAGGGATGCGGACCCAGGCTGCTGACCTTGAATTCGATGGTGTCGCCGGGCCTGCCGGAAAGGGGATCGGCATAACCGGTCAGCGGTACCGTGCCGGATTTCATCGGGGCCCTGGCGGCCGTATTGCCGAATCTGTGTGGTTCAGCTGGACGGCTTTCGCTTGAAGAAATTGCGGATTCTGGAGAAGAATCCCTCGTCCCCTTCCTGCCGGCGCTTGCCGCCGTCGGTGTACCTGGCCCCGGCAAACCGCGCATCCTCGGACAGGTAGATGCTGTTCGGGAAATTGAGCTCCAGCACGCGTCTCGAATCATCGGCCAGAGCGGGCAGTCCCATGATGTTATAGCTCGACACCATCAGCCCCAGGGCTTCCTCCACGGACGGGGTGTCCGGATATTCCTCCACCACGGTCTTGGCCCGGTTGACCGCAGCCACATGGGCATCCCTGGCGTGATAGTACCTGGCAATGGCGAGCTCATGCCTTGCCATGGTGTTGGTGAGGTGGCGTACCCGTTCCCTGGCCGGGGGGGCGTACTTGCTGTCCGGGAACAGGGTATAGACATCCCTGAAGGCATCGAGGGCATCCAGTGTCAGGACGGGGTCGCGGTCGCTGAGATCGTCTTTCCCCAGCAGTGTTCCGATGGTGGATCGATCCTCCTCGTAACTGGCCTGGCCTTTGAGGTAGTAGGCGTAATCCACGGACGGATGCGTGGGATGGAGCTTGATGAACCGGTCCGCTGCGGCAATGGCCAGTTCGATCTCTTCGAGGCGATATTGCGCAAAGATCGTGTCGAGCTGCGCCTGTTCGGCGTAGACGCCGTAGGGGTACTTGGCTTCCAGCCGCTGCAGGCGTTCCACCGCCACACCCCAGTTGCCCTTGTCCATGCTTTCCCGGGCCATGGCATAGAGTTCCTCCACGGTGGCGTTTTCATCGATCTCCTCTTCCTTGAACAGCGCGCACCCCGAAAGGAAAGCCACAATGACCAGGAGGAGAAGTGTTTTCGATATGGGCATGATGAGTCCGGACACGCTGAGATGAACACCTGTCGTACAATGCGGTAAGGGCGCCCGCCCGGGGCCCGCGCACCGCATTCTTCACTGGCCGATTTTGCCACACAACGCAAGCCTGTTGCATGAACACGAACAGCCGGGACACGGACTGCGAAATCTCCCTGCGGATACCGCCGGAACTGGAGGGGATGCGGGTGGACCGGGCGCTCGCGGCCCTGCTGCCTGAATACTCCCGCTCCACCATCCAGGGCTGGATCCGGACCGGCCGGGTTTTGGCAGGCGGCAGGCCCCTGAAAGCCAGTGACAGGCTGTCCGGCGCCGGGCCGGTGGCAGTCTCCATCCCGCCCCCGGAACCCTCCGAGTGGCTGGCCGAGCCCATGGCGCTGGAAGTTCTCCACGAGGACAGCCACCTGTTCGTGATCGACAAGCCCGCCGGCCTCGTGGTGCATCCCGGGGCCGGCAACCCGGACGGCACGTTGCTGAACGGCCTGCTCGCCCGGGACGAGGGTCTTCGTCTGCTGCCCCGCGCGGGCATTGTCCATCGTCTCGACAAGGACACCTCCGGTCTGATGGTGGTGGCGAGAACGGAATCCTCGAGGCAGGACCTGGTGAAGCAGCTTTCGAACCGGAGTGTCAGCCGGCATTATCTCGCGGTCGCCGCCGGGGTGCCGGTGTCCGGGGAAACACTGGACAGGCCCATCGGCCGCCACCCCGTGGACCGACGCCGCATGGCGGTGTCGGACCGGGGCAAACCCGCGGTCACCCATGTCAGCATCCTGGAAAAATACCGTGCGCACGCATTGATGGAGGCCCGCCTGGAAACCGGCCGGACCCATCAGATCCGGGTACACCTGGCGTGGTGGGGCTACCCCTTGGTGGGGGACCCGGTCTATGGCGGCCGGCCACGTCCTCCGAAGGGCGCGACCCCAGAGCTTGCCGGCGTCCTGGCGGGATTCCGGCGCCAGGCACTGCACGCCGTCTTCCTGTCCCTGTCGCACCCGGAAACCGGTGAATCCCTGTCCTGGCGCAAGCCTCCTCCGGAAGATTTCGAAGACCTGGTCAATGCCCTCGTCCGGGATCACGGGACGGTCCAGTCAACATGACTTTCACTGCGCATCCCCCGGCCGGGGTACCGGAGGATGCCGGGACTGCCTTCCGCACCGGCTGCTGAATGGTCCCTCGGTGAACGGCACCTTTCGTTGTCCCTCTCCCGAGTTTGTGGTTAAATTGATTCGGTAATCCCGCTGGATGGTCAGCGGAAAGGAAGGAACAATGAAACAAGGCCGTACACTCTCACATCCCTGAAACCGCCGTGACCAGCAATCTCTGGAAGCTGATCGAGCCATCCCTGTTGCTGCACGGGGACGACCTGGCCTGGATCTGCCGCCAGCAGGAAGGCCGCAGGGAGGTGCAGTTCCGCCAGATCCACCAGGCGGCCCTGGTCACCGCGCAGAAGCTCCGGAAATCCGGGATCAGCGCCGGCGCCACCGTGGGCATCACCGCACCCAACGGCCCGGAATGGACCGTGGCCGCCCTGGCCGCATGGCGAATCGGCTGCATGATCGCCCCGATCCACATCGGCAACAGCGACCACGACATCGCCGCCCAGATTGACGCGGTCAAGCCGGACATCATGCTGGTGCACGGTTCCGGGATCGTCCACGAGCCGCGTATGGAAATTACCCTGGACGCTGAAGAGGAACTGGCCGCTGCGGAAAATGCCATTGCGGCGGCGGACGATCCGGATGCCGTCGCGGCCCGGCTCTACACTTCCGGGAGCACGGGAAACCCCAAGGTGGTGCGCCTGTCCCATGGCAACCTGGCCGCGAACGTACTGGCCGCGGTGAAGATCCAGAGATTCGGTCCCGGCGACCGGTTCATCTCCCTGCTGCCGTTTTCCCACGCCATGGGCATTACCGCCAACGTGAACCTCCCCTACTATGTCGGGGCCTCGCTGGTCACGCCGAAGGTTCTGGCCGCCAGCGAAATCGTTGCAGCCCTTGAGGAGGAGAAGGTCACCGTGGTGATCGCCGTCCCCAGGCTGTTCCGCAACGTGATGCTGGGCCTGGAAAAGAAGTTCCGGGAAGGGGGCAAGGGCCTTGCCCTCTACCGCCGGGTGCTCAGGGCCTCCCCTTCCAGGCTCAGGCAGATCCTCAACGCACCCCTGCGCAAGCGTCTCGGGGGACGGATCAATGTCTGGGTCAGCGGGGGCTCCCACCTGGACGGTCGGATCACCCGTTTTTACCAGGAACTCGGCCTGCCGCTGCGCCAGGGCTACGGCCTGACCGAGACCGCCCCCCTTGCCTGCATCCAGGAAAACTTCGACAGCGCCCCGGAAAGCGTGGGCAAGCCCGTGGAGCATGTCCAGGTACGGGTCAATGAACCCGACGAAAGCGGCCAGGGGGAGATCTGGATCAAGGGCCCCAACGTCATGCTGGGATACGAGGATCCCGAACAGACCGCCCAGGCTCTCGAGGACGGCTGGTTCAAGACCGGCGACATCGGCCGGATCGACGACCAGGGACGCGTCACCCTCACCGGCCGTCTGAAGCGACTGATCGTGACCGAGGCCGGCAAGAACGTTTATCCGGAAGAATTGGAGACCCTGCTGGAACGAGACCCCGCGATCAAGGAGGCCGGCGTGCTGGAGGTGGACATGCGGCCGGCCTGCGTACTGGCGATGGATGGCGACGACACGGCCGGGGAGGCCCGGCGTGTGATCCGGGAATTCAATGCGCTCGTGTCCGCCCACAACCGGATCTCGCGGATTGCCGTCGTCGAGGAACTTCCGCGAACTCCCCTCGGCAAGATCGCGCTGCAGGAACTGCCCGCGATATTCGAGGCGCATGAAATCGGTGCCGGGGGCAACTGAATCGGCGCCGGTCCTGAAACCGGGGTAATGCCGCGTGGGGACCGGCCGGCAGCGGCGATGGTAGAATTGCGGCCCTCCGAACCCGGGCGAAACCCAGATATCCCGACGTGATCTATGAAAGTACTCGGGGTGCCGCCGCGCACCTCGGATTTGCAGATGTCACCCTGAAGGGTCTCGCGGAAGACGGTGGACTGTACCTGCCCCGGTCCTGGCCGACGCTGGAAGCCGACCGGATACGCGCCATGCGCGGGCTGCCCTACCCCGAACTGGCGTTCCGTATCCTGTCCTGCTTCACCGGCAACGACATTCCCGGGGATACCCTCGCCAGACTGACGCGGGAGGCGTATGCCCGCTTCGACCACGGGGCGATCGCGCCGCTGAAACAGCTGGATACCTCGCTGTACGTGATGGAGCTGTTCCACGGTCCCACGCTGGCGTTCAAGGACTTCGCCCTCCAGTTCCTGGGGCACCTGTTCAATCACCTCCTCGGCGAACGCGGCGAAACCTGCACCATTGTCGGCGCCACCTCCGGCGATACCGGCTCCGCGGCGATCGAGGCGGTCCGCGGACTCGAGGCCGTCAGGCTCTACATGCTGCATCCCCAGGGGAAAGTGTCCGAAGTGCAGCGCAGGCAGATGACCAGCGTGCTCGATGAAAACATACACAACCTCGCGGTGGACGGCACCTTCGACGACTGCCAGAACCTGGTAAAAGCGATGTTCAACGACGCCGGCTTCCGTGCCCGACACAATCTCTCGGCGGTGAACTCCATCAACTGGGCGCGGATCACGGCCCAGGTGGTGTATTACTTCCGCGCGGCGCTTGAGCTGGGAGCGCCGGACCGGCCAGTCAATTTCTCCGTGCCCACGGGCAATTTCGGCAACGTGCTTGCGGGCTATGTTGCCAGCCGGATGGGGCTGCCCATCAACCGGCTGATCATCGGCAGCAACAGCAATGACATCCTCACCCGGTTCTTCGAATCCGGCAGGATGGAGCAGCAGGGCGTCAGTCCCACCCTGTCGCCGAGCATGGACATACAAATCTCGAGCAATTTCGAGCGCTACCTGTATGAACTGCTGGACCGGGACGCGGGCCGCATTCGGGGGCTGATGGAGGAGTTCGCCCGCAATGGTCGGTTTCAGATCGCCGGCGACGAACTTGCAAGGGCCCGCGAACTGTTCGCCGCGCACCGGCTTGACGACGGAGCCACCAGCGCCGAGATCGGCCGGGTCTACCGGAATTCCGGCGAGGTCATGGATCCCCATTCCGTGATCGGCGTGGCCGCGGCCCGGGAGCATGGAGAGCCGGGCATTCCCACCGTGGTGCTGGGGACCGCCCACCCGGCGAAATTTGCCGACGCGGTGGAGACGGCTTGCGGTGTCAGCGTGCCCCTGCCGCCCTCCCTGAAGCACATCATGGAGGGAGAGGAACGGCTCCGGCCGGTGACCAATTCACTGGACGCGGTTCGCAGACTCATCGACCGGGCAACCCGGCGCACACCGGACTAACCCCGACCCCGGAACCGGCCCCCGCAGGTGGCCGGGGCGTTACTGGTCGATCCCCCGGATCCGGTCACTCCGCCGACGCAGCAACTCCACCGTGGTGAGCATCAGCACGGAGAGAATGACCAGCAAGGTGGCCACGGCCAGAATGGTGGGGCTGATCTGTTCGCGGAGCCCGGAAAACATCGCCCATGGGATGGTGCGCTGCTGGTAGCTGCCCACGAAACGGACCACCACCACCTCGTCGAAGGAGGTCACGAAGGCGAACAATGCGCCGGAGATCACTCCCGGCAGGATCAGGGGTACGATGACCTTGAAGAAGGTCCGGGTGGGGTTGGCGCCCAGCATGGCGGCTGCGCGGGTGAGGCTGTGATCAAACCCCACCAGCGTGGCGGTCACCGTGATCACCACGAACGGCGTCCCCATGGCGGCGTGGGCAAGGATGACCCCGATGTGGGTGGAGGCCAGGCCGATATCGCTGTAGAAGAAGAACATCCCCGCAGCGGCGATGATCAGGGGAACGATCATCGGTGAAATCAGGATGCCCATGATCATCGTCCGCGCCGGCATTTCCGGCCGGCTCAGTCCAAGTGCCGCCACGGTGCCGAGCGCCGTGGCGATCAGGGTGGAGAACACCGCGATGATGAAGCTGTTCTTCACCGCTCCCTGCCAGTTGAGATCGGTGAAGAAATCTTGGTACCACTTGAGTGAATAGCCCGCCGGATCGAAGGTGAGCATAGCCTCGGTGAACGTGAAGAACGGCACCGCGTTGAAAGACAGCGGGATCACCACGATGATGGGGGCGATCAGGAAGAAGAAGATGAGGCCGCAGATCGTGCGAAAGGCGTAATACCAGATCTTTTCACCCGTGGTTGCGTGCAGAGGAAGCGCCATATCGTCAACCCATCTTCATGTTGTCGATGCCGACGATCTTGTCGTAAAGGATATAGAGCGCCAGCACGAGCACCAGCAGGATGGTCCCGAGCGCCGCGGCCAGGCCCCAGTTGAGGGAAATGCTCAGGTGGTACGCGATGAAGTTGCTGATCAGCGTCCCGCTCTGACCGCCCACCAGGGCCGGGGTGATGTAGTAGCCGATGGAGATGATGAACACCAACAGTGCGCCCGCACCGATGCCGGGCACCGTGTTCGGCATGTAGACCCGGACGAACGCCATGAACGGTGTGGCTCCGAGCGATCTTGCCGCACGCATGTAACTCGGGGGGATGGTCTTCATGACGCTGTACAGCGGCAGCACCATGAACGGCAGAAGCACGTGGGTCATGGCCACGATGGTGCCGGTGGCGTTATGGATCATGGTCAGTCTGTGCTCGTCCCCGATCAGGCCGACCCAGACCAGCAGGTCGTTGATCACCCCCTCCTTCTGCAGGAGCGCGATCCAGGCGGATGTCCTGACCAGCAGGGACGTCCAGAAGGGCAACAGCACCAGGATCATCAGCAGGTTGCTGGTCTTGACCGGCAGGGTGGACAGCAGGTAGGAGATCGGATAGGCAAGGATGAGGCAGAGCACCGTGATCAGCAGGCTCATCCAGATGGTGCGCCAGAAGAGCCCGACGTAGAGACTCCGGTCATCCGGGAGTTTCAGCACCTCCCCGGTCGGGGTATAGCTGAAATCGACGGCGGCCAGGTAATAGGACAATGTATAGGCGTCGCTCTCCCGCTTGAGCACCTGCCAGGTTTCCAGCTCCCCCCAATCTTTCTTCGCCTTGATCAGGGTTTCCTTGTAGGGCGCCTCGATCCGCTTGATCCGCCTCGCCGTGGTACGGAACAGGCTGGCGAACCCCGACTTCTCGTAGTTCATCCGGCGCCCCACCTTGCCGGCGGTCTTGGTTTCGTTGGCGATCCGGAGGTCCTCCACCAGAGCGGCATAAACTTCCTCGGGAGGCAGGTCGCCGCCTGACTCGTCCCACTGTTGCAGTGCCTCGACCGTATGCGGCAGCGTCTCCCCCACGATCTGGTTTTCCACGCTGCGGAACAGCATGGACAGGATCGGGATGAAGAACGTGATGAGCACGAACAGGAACAGGGGCGCCACGAGCAGCAACGCACGGTTCCGGCTGCGCCGCCGCGCCCGCGCCAGGCTGATCCTGAGCGGCACGCCGTCGGCGGTCATCACCTCGCCGGTGCCCGCGGGATTCGCGTCGGTTGCGGTGGCGCTGGTCATATGTTCTGTCAGAGACGGCTGTTCAGCGATTCCGGATCAGCCGGAAATGCACCGCCGGGGGCGGGCACATTCCCGGTCAATCCGTTATCCCACCGGCCGCCGGCCACAAGCCGGCGACCGGTGGAAGCCGGTGACGGTTACTGGTTCAACCAGGCGGTGAAGCGCTCGTTGAGATCGTCCACGTTGTCCGCCCAGAACTCGTAGTTGTAGACCAGCGTGTTCCTGGCGTTCTCCGGGTTGGTCGGCATGTGCGGTCCCATCTCGATTCCGAGGGTGGCATGCTTGCCCACCAGCGGCGCGGAGGACGCGCGGGCCGGACCGTAGGAGATGAACTTGGCCTGGTCAGCCAGACGCTGGGTGTCGGTGGCGAACTTGACGTACTTCAGCACCTCGTCCTTGTCGGGCGCACCCTTGGGAATGACCCAGCCGTCCAGGTCGAACACCTGCCAGTCCCACATCATGGCGATGGGCTGCTTTTCCTCCTCGATGACGGAGAACAGGCGGCCGTTGTAGGTGGAGCCCATGACGACTTCGCCGTCAGCCAGCAACTGCGGGGTCTGGGCGCCCTTTTCCCACCAGATCACCTGGTCCTTGATGGTGTCGAGTTTGGCGAAAGCCTGCGCCACTCCCTCGTCGGTTCCCAGCAGGTCGTACACCTGGTCGGGCGCAACGCCGTCGGCCAGCAATGCCCATTCCAGGTTGTTGATGGCCTTTTTCTCCAGCGAACGCTTGCCCGGGATCTTCTCCAGGTCAAACACGTCGGCAATGGAAGTGGGAGCCGCCTTCACCAGGTCGGTACGATAGCCGAAGGTGGTGGAATACACGATCTGCGGGATGAAGCAGGGGGATACGATCAGGTTGCCGAAATCCTCGGTGGCCGGGGTACCGTCGGGCGCCGCGGCCAGAATGGCATCATGGTCGACCTCATCGATCAGGCCCTCGTCGCAGCTCAGGATGGCATCGGATGCCACCATGTCCACCAGGTGCCAGGACCAGTTGTCCGCCTCGGCCATCGCACGCAGCTTGGCGACGGCATCGTTGCCGGAGTCGTCGTTGATGATCTTGATGTCCGGGTTCGACGCCATGTAGGGTTCATGGTAGGCGTTCTGCTGGCTGGCGGTATAGGCGCCGCCCCAGGAGACGATCACCAGGTCCTTGGCGGACGCGGTACCGACCACACCGACGGAGACCGCGGTAGCGATCAGGGTTTTCTTGAACAGAGTTTTCATATGTTGATTTCCTCTTAGGGGTCCAATAAAGCTTGGTTTAGTATGGTTAGCAAGTTTCAGGAATGATACGGAATGTACATGCAATCGACTTGCGGTGGGTGTGATGTCACGCGCCGGACTCAATCCGAAGAATCCAGCGCCCGACAATCCTCGACATTCCAGCCGACCTTCACCGAGTTGCCCACTTCAAGGCTGGCATGGTGGCTGGAATTGGGAATCTTTACGACGAAGTCGTCGTGGCCGCACACTGCTACGCGTGTTCGGATGTGATCACCAAGGTATATCAGCTCCTCGACGTTGGCGTCGAAAATATTCGGCAGCGACCCGGGTTCGGGATTGATCGCCACGCGCTCAGGGCGCAGCGACAGGGTCGTCCTGGCGCCTTCGCCCCCGATGTTGATGCTGTTGGCGACCACGGATCCGCCACCGTCCACGTCCACGGTGCAGCTGTCGCCGTTCACACCGGTGATCCTGCCGAGCAGGCGGTTGTTCTCACCGATGAAATTCGCCACGAAGGCATTCAGGGGCTTCTCGTAGAGATCCTCCGGGGGTGCCAGCTGCTGGATCACGCCGTCGTTGAACACCGCGATCCGGTTCGACATCGTCAGCGCCTCGCTCTGGTCGTGGGTCACGTACACCACGGTCACTCCCAGGTTCTCGTGGATGTGCTTGATCTCGTACTGCATCTGCTCGCGCAGGTTCTTGTCCAGGGCGCCCAGCGGCTCATCCATCAGCACCAGGTCGGGATCGAAGACCAGTGCTCTCGCCACGGCGACCCGCTGAGCCTGGCCGCCGGACAGCTGGGCCGGGCGGCGGTCACCGAACTCGCCGAGCTGGACCATTTCCAGCGCACGATTGATGCGGCGTTCGCGCTCGGGCTTGTCCATCTTGCGCACCTCCAGCGGGAACGAGAGGTTTTCCGCCACCGTCATGTGCGGAAACAGCGCATAATTCTGGAACACCATGCCGATGCCGCGCTTGTGGGGCGGGACGCGGTTGATCGGCTGGTCCTTGAGGAATATTTCCCCGTGGGTTGCGGGCTCGAATCCCGCGAGCATCATGAGGCAGGTGGTCTTGCCGGAGCCAGAGGGTCCCAGCATGGTGAGGAACTCCCCCTGGGCCACATTGAGGTTCAGATCCTTGACGACAAGAATCCTGCCGTCGTAGCTCTTCTGTATATTCTCGAACCGAACCAGTGGAGGGGGGGAATCGGTCATGGCTGGATACTCTCTCTCCGGCAGTTCGAGGGGTTTATGAACTCGCCGCGACCGGACGTGGGAAGTCCATCAACGACGGCCTTTTATTACAATTGGTGTTCCGATTACCTTAACGGCGATATCCGGCAAAATCAAGACTGGTCCCGCACTACATGCCATTGAAACACGCCGCCGAACGTCCTGATAGCGGCCACTTCCCCTTTTACCGGTTGCTCGGCAGGGATTTCCTGTTCCCTTTCGCCCTGCTGCTGGTCCTGGACATGCTGGTGATGGTGCCCCTGGTCCGGGCCCACCATCTCCCTCTTGGCATTGGCATCGCCCTGGTCATCCTGCCCAAGCTCGTGGGGGTTCCCTGGGCCGGTGCCCGCGTTCTTCGCATCGCCGAACTTCACTACCGCAGGCACGGTGCGGACGGGATCAAGACGGCCCTGCTCGGGGCGTTGCTGGCCGCGGTCCTGGTACTGCTCGTCAGTACCGTCGAATCCATCCAGACGATGATATTCACCCGCAGCGAACAGGAGAACGTGTGGACCGCACCGTCACTGAAATACCGTTTCGGATACGAACGGGAAACCGGCCGGTACACCATCAGCGGGGAGATCGATTTTGGCATAACGCGGGATTTCCGTGCGTTCCTGGAACAGAACCCGGGCGGAAGGACGCTGATCCTGAACAGCCCCGGCGGATCGATCTACGAGGGCCGGGGGCTTCTTCGGATCGTGTCCGACAATGGGCTGGATACGCATGTGGAGGCGGAATGCCTGTCCGCCTGCGTGCTGGCATTCCTCGGCGGCGGACGGCGGACCCTGGCCCCGGATGCGGGACTCGGGTTCCACCAGTACGCGGTGGACTACAGCAAGCTGAAACAGACCATTCCATTCTATGACCCGAAGCGGGAACAGGCCCACGACATCGCGCTGATGCGCGGCATCGGGGTCAGCGAGGACTTTCTCGAGCGGATGTTCCAGCAACCCCACGAAGGCATCTGGATGCCTCCGCACGACGTCCTGGCCGGGGCGGGCATCATTCGGACCGGACCCTGAGTGGCCGCCGTCCCGGAATGGCCCGGGGAGATGCGCCTCTGGACTTCGTCCCTGCCGGCCTTCCCGCCGCCTATCCGTTGCCTGTCCTTCGGTGGAGCCGTGATCGGTATTTCATCAGTTCGCGAATTTACTTGGGATACATGGGCGATATGCTGGATGGGCCCGTACTCTTCAATCCAGTTCAGCCTTTCATCACGGCTCGAACGAAGGCTTACCAATTTAACACGATGGCGTAGCACCCATGTTGAGTGAATTTGATTACGAACAGATTTCGGAATCAAACGTTCATGTTCGCGGCCGTGAACACCCCGCCCGATGTAACTGACTGAGG
>VYFG01000020.1 GCA_009842505.1 Gammaproteobacteria bacterium | reverse complement strand
TACCCGTCCTCGCCAGCGTCCCCCACCCCATTCTTCCAGGCGATGGACAGTTCCTCTGCCCCGACCGGTTCCGGCAGTTCCTCCCTCTTGACGGGCTCGTTGAAGATGCCCCACACGGTCTCTTTCTCCTTGCCGCTGCAGCCTTGCAGCAACAGGAGGGAGAATGCGATGGCAGCGAGTAACCGAATATTCATAGTTTGCCGAGATTGTCCAGTTTGAGTTGCACCAGCCTGGCAGACGGGGAACCGGATTCCAGCAGTCCACGGCTCGTCTCCCACGCTTTTCTGGCGGCCTCGTGGTTGCCCAGCGCTTCTTCCGCATCGCCGATTAGCTCCTGGTAACGGGCAGCGAACGGACCGTCGGCGGCAACGGCACCCCCCTGTTGCAGGGTCAGGAGCGCCTCGTCCGGCCGGTTCTCCGCCATTGCGACCTGGGCCAGCCGCAGGCGGGCAATATGGACCAGTGCCTCTTCCCCCGCGTTGTCGGCCACCCACTTGAGATAGCGACTCGCCTCCGCATAGTCTTTCGCCTCCACGGACATCTTCGCCATCACAAGCGCCGCATTCGCGGCATAGGGGGATCCGGAGTAATCCCCCATCAGGTCTCCGGCAATGGATGCCGCCGCTGCGGGTCCGATCTCGCCGCTGACCAGGTTCTGGTACAGGGTGGACGCGTTTTCCCCCTCGGACTTCTGCCAGAACTGCCAGCCGTTCCAGCCGCCGATTGCGAAAATTCCCAGCAGCACTCCGGCGACAATGGAGCGCCCGTTCTCCTGCCAGAACGCACGCGCCCGTTCAAGGTCTTCATCCCCGGCAAGCTGGGGATTTGGTTCTTCTGCCATATTCTGATTTGATGCCGCCCGCTCGATGACGCGGCCGATTGATTCCAGTGATCAGGGCCCGCTACAGATGGCCCGCCAATCCCCTCACCGAGATGGAGGGGTACTAACCGATTTCCCGCATGGTCTGCACCAGGGACTCGCGTGGAACACGCACCTGACCCCGTCCACCCCTGAGGTCCTTCAATTGTACACTGCCCTCCGCCTGTTCCTCCTCACCGACGACCACCGCGAACCGGGCGCCGCTCTGGTCCGCCCGCTTCATGGAGTTGGACAGCTTGCCCCCGCCGCAGTGTTCGCAGACGCGGTACCCGGCGTCGCGCAGTGCCTCGCCGATATCCACCGCCGTCTGCTGGTCGGCCATGGAGATCACGTAGACATCCAGGTTGCCGCCGTCGGCCGGGATGTCCTGTACGCTCATGAGTTCCACCAGCCGTTCCAGGCCCATGGCGAATCCCACCGCCGGCGTGGGATGGCCGCCCCTTGACGCCACCAGCCCATCGTACCGGCCGCCCGCACAAACCGCGTCCTGGGATCCGAGTTGATCGGTGACCCACTCGAACACCGTCCCGGTATAGTAGTCGAGGCCCCGCACAAGACGGTCATCAATCACCGGTTCAATACCGGATCGTGACAGGGAATCCACCAGTGAGTCGAAATTCTCCCGCTCCCCGGATTCGAGGAAATCCATCATGGAGGGCGCCTGCATGACGATCTGCCGGGTTTCCGGAACCTTGCTGTCCAGGATGCGCAGCGGATTGCGCTCCAGCCTGCGCCGGCTGTCCCCGTCCAGGCTGTCGACATGGGCGGTGAAATAGTCCCTGAGCGCATCCCGGTAGCGGGTTCGCGATGCCTCGGAACCCAGCGTGTTCAGGTGCAGCTTCACACCAGCAACCCCCAGTTCCTTCCATACCCGGGTACCGACCCGGATCACCTCGGCATCCACATCCGGCCCCGGCCAGCCGAATGCCTCGATGCCGAACTGGTGGAACTGGCGGTAACGGCCCTTTTGCGGCCTCTCCCGCCGGAACATGGGCCCCATGTACCAGAGCCGCTGTTTCCGGTTATGGAATAGGCCGTGCTCGTTGCCCGCACGCACGGTGCTGGCGGTCGCCTCGGGACGCAGGGCCAGACTGACGCCCCCGGCGTCCTCGAAAACGTACATCTCCTTCTCGACGATGTCCGTCTGGTCGCCGATGGCCTGGCGGAACAGTTCGGTCTTCTCAAGAACCGGTGTTCTGATCTCCTGGTAGCCATAACGCCAGGCGACATCCCGCAGCACCGCCTCCACGCGGTGCCAATGCCCGATTTGCCCGGGCAGGAGATCATTCATGCCCTTGACGGCCTGGATTCTGCTCATGGACTGCGGACTGCGGTTTCCGGGGACCCGACCCGGGTTCGGTTCATTGCGCGCCAACCTCGAACCGGGCGAACAGGCCGCTTTCATGGGCCTCGAACGGCACTTCCTCGCCCCGATACTGCACCCTGACACCCTCGGCGCTGCCGATGAACACCGAGTAGGGGGGGATCCCCGTCAGTTGTATGTCCTCACCCCGGTTCACCGTACGGTAGATCAGCCGCTCTCCGGTACTGTCGCGCACATCGATCCAGGACTCCTTTGAAACATGGAAGACGATGCGGTTATCCACGGCAACGGGTGCCGGCTCCGGTATCGCCTCGGACTGTGATGCCGCCGGTGCCGAACCGCCGGCCGCCGTCTCCTCAGACGGGGTTTCCGCGGAGGCGGCCTGGTCTTCCGCCTGCTCCGGGGTTCCGGACTGGGCGGTGTTGCCGATCCCGGCAGCGGCCACAGCGGATGCTTCGGTGTCAGCCCCAGCCGCTGTTTCTGGGATGGCCGGCGCCGGGGCCGGGGCCGGAAGCGGTAACTCGAATACCAGAACCTCATAACCCCGTGTATTGATCTCCACCACTTCCTGGTTCTCGGAGAAGTTCGGTTCGGGTAATGCCAGTATTGCCCCGTTGGAGGCCGGTTCTCCCGTGGCGGCAGGCTCCTCTGCCGGCGCGGGTTCGGTCTCGATGACAGCATCCTGCGCTTCCTGGGTGGTCGACTGGGAGAATTTCTTCATGCTGGTGCCAATCCACTCGGACACGCCCGCATCCGGATCCTGCCAATACCAGACGGCCACCAGGAAAATCACGAGCAGCAGGCCGAACAGCAGGGCGCCACGCTTCCGGGAGCGTTCCACCTTGCCGTGAACCTCGGTATGACCGGAAGGCGCCGAAAGGGAATTGATATGGCCATCCAGATTGGCGCGATGCACCTGGATGGACTCCTCGATGGACATTTCAAGCAACTGGGCATAACTCCGCCAGTAGCCCATCACGTAGGTTTTCTCCGGCAGCTGGGCGTAATCGTCCTGCTCGATCGCCTCGATCTGCCGCTCGGACAGGTGCAGTTCCCTGGCCACGTCACGCCTGGACCAGCCGTACTCCTCGCGCTTCGCGGACAGCAACTGCCCGGGAGAGGGGATGCCGAGGGCCGGATTTCTGTTGGACAGGACGCTGTTCATGATCTGGTGGTCAACCGGCAATCGACGCCCGGCAGGACGGGTCATGAATGACACCCTCCCGGTCCGGGAACGTGATGTCGGCGCCGGTGGAGACGGTCCGCCTGGACGGCGCACGGACGGACAGAAAAACCTGTTCCCGGCAAATCATATCACCAACTCCCGTCCATCGCCGTCTCCGGGGCCGGGGTTGCCGCATTGTCCCTCGAGGGAACCGGTACCCTGCGCATGCGTTCCGAACGGCGGGTCCGGTCGGTGAAGTCCCCGGCGAGCTGACCGCAGGCGGCATCGATGTCATCGCCCCGGGTGCGGCGCGTCACCGTGACGAGGCCGCGCCCCAGCAGCACATCCCGAAACCGCTCGATGACGCCGGGGTCGCTCCGGCGGTAGGGAACACCGGGATACGGGTTGAACGGAATCAGGTTCACCTTGGCCGGGATGTCCCCCAGCAGGGCTGCGAGATGCCGGGCCTGGGCCGGGGTGTCGTTGACGCCCTTGAGCAGCACGTATTCGAAAGTCACCCGCTGGCTCCCTGCCCCGCGGACATAACGGCGGCAGGCGTCCAGCAGGGTCCGGATGGGATACTTTCGGTTCAGCGGAACCAGCCGGTCCCGCAGGGAATCCTCCGGCGCATGCAGCGACACGGCAAGGCTGACTGGACAGGTCGTCCGCAGCCGGTCCATTCCCGGCACCATCCCCGCGGTGCTCAGGGTAACTCGGCGGCGTGACAGCCCGAAACCGTAATCATCCAGCATCAGGTTCATGGCGGACACGACGTTGTCAAAATTCGCCAGCGGCTCCCCCATCCCCATCATCACCACGTTGGTCACCGGCCGACGGCTGTCCGGAACCGGGACCTGGTCGTTGCCGCCATGCCGGTAGCCGATCGATTCGAGTCGTTCATTGGCGATCCACACCTGGCCGATGATCTCGTCCACCGTGAGGTTGCGGCTGAACCCCTGCCGAGCGGTGGCACAGAAATCGCAGTTGAGGCTGCAGCCCACCTGGGACGAAACGCACAGCGTACCGCGGTCACTCTCCGGGATGAATACCGTCTCGATGCAGTTGCCGTCACGCAGCCTGAGCAGCCACTTGCAGGTGCCGTCGGCCGACAGTTGCTGGTTGGTGATTTCCGGCAGGGCGAAGCTGGCCTCGGAGGCCAGTTTCCGGCGCAGCATCTTGTTGAGATCCGTCATCTCTTCGGGCCGGGTCACCATGCGCTGGTAGACCCACTGCATCAGCTGGCGGCCCCGGAAGGGTTTCTCCCCCATGCGGATGAAATGTTCCTCCAGACCCTGGCGGTCCAGCGAAAGGAGATTGGTCGTCGGAACCTGCATGGTTGTCTCGAAAGCCGGGCGCGCCTGCCCGCGTCAACGGGTCCGCCGGCAAAGCTGGTCATCCGTGAAAAAGAAGGCGATCTCCTGCGCCGCGGTTTCCGGCGCATCGCTGCCGTGCACCGCGTTCTCGTCCACGGTCTTCGCGAAATCCGCCCGGATGGTGCCCGGCGCGGCATCCGCCGGGTTGGTGGCCCCCATGACTTCCCGGTTCCTTGCCACCGCATTCTCCCCTTCCAGCACCTGCAGCATGACTGGCCCGGAAATCATGAATTCCACCAGGTCGCCGTAGAATGGCCGTTCCCTGTGCACCGCGTAGAATTCCTGCGCCTGCTCACGGGTCAGATGCTCCATCCTGGCGGCCACGATCCGGAGGTCAGCGTCCTCGAACCGCTGATAGATCCTGCCGATCAGGTTCCGGGCGACCGCGTCGGGCTTGATGATAGAAAACGTGCGTTCAATGGCCATATATTTCTCCAGGATTCTCCGTTAGAGCCGTGCAGACAGAACCGCCACCGGGGACACGGCGGCGGCAGGGAAAGGTTTGCCGCAAATTCTACCCTTTAGCCCGCATCACGGGCAACGAGCATCCCGTCCTCGAATCCCGCGATTTCAACCTCTTGCCAATCCTCAGACCGGGCATGGGATGGGGGCAGGCGAACGCCGAAATAGTTGTCCGCGCGCCCGGTCACTGCATCGTCCCCGCCGGCCGCGCTCCCTTCCACCAGGACCGGCAGGGTTCTTCCCTCGAGCCCCGCCCCCACGCGATCACGCACCCGGATGCCCGCGGCCCGCATCCGGGACGCCCTCTCCTTCTTTTCCGCTCCATCCACCTGGCGGGGTATGCGCGCGGCCGGTGTGCCGGACCGCTTCGAATAGGCAAACACGTGGGGAAAAGCGATATCCAGGCGCTCCACCAGGTCCAGGGTTTCGGCGAAATGCGCCTCGGTCTCCGTGGGAAATCCCACCAGGATGTCCGCGCTCAGCACCAGGTCCGGCAGTGCCGTCCGCAGTGCCCCGATCCTGTCCAGCAGGATCTCCCGGGTAGCCCTGCGTTTCATCCGCTTCAGGATCAGCGAACTGCCGCTTTGCAGTGAAAGGTGCAGGTGCGGGCAGATCCGGTCGCGGTTGGCGGCCATCAGCGAAATCAGGCGATCGGTCACGTGGGCGGGGTCAATGGAACTCAGGCGCAGGCGAAACCCCCGGGGCAGGTCAAGGACGTGCTCCAGCAGGTCTTCCAGACCGAAGCTTCCCGGCTGGTCTTCGCCGTAGGACCCGATATCGACTCCGCACAGCACCACTTCCCGGTAGCCGTTCAGCACCAGCCGCTCCACCTGGCGCCTGACCATGGCGGCGGAAAAGGAACGGTTGGGGCCGCGGGCGGTGTGGATGATGCAGAAGGTGCAGCCCCGGTCGCATCCCTGTTGTACTTGTACGAACGCGCGCGTCCTGCCCTCAAGACCGCTGATCAGCCGGTCCGGCAGACCGATATCCGGGTCGAAGTCATCCACCATCACGGGCGGCAGTCCCCCCCGCATCAACGGCCCGAGCAGGACCGGGATATCCAGCTTGCGCGCATTGCCCACGACCAGGTCCACGCCGGGAATCCTGGCGCAGGCCTCCGGATCGGTCTGGGCGTAGCACCCAGTCACCACCACCCAGGCGGACGGATTTTCCCGGATGATGCGCCGTACCATCTGCCGCGCCTGGCGGTCCGCCTCCGAAGTCACGGTACAGGTATTGACGATCCGGATATCGGCCGGCGTCGCACCAGGGGAGACGGCAAAGCCCAAGCCGGCGATTTTTTCGCCGATCAGGGCGGATTCGAACGCGTTGACCTTGCAGCCCATGGTCGCCACGGACACGCTGGGTCCGGAACGGGATTCCTGCCTGACCGGGGGTGCTACCAGAAGTGCATTCATCTGCGGGGGCGCCAACAACGATGATCGCGGCCGGACAGCGTCATTCCGATCGTAGGATGAGTCGGGGGAGCGGCCATCCGGGCCGCAGACGTCAATTGACGGTGAAACTTTCCCCGCAGCCGCACTGCTCCGTGACATTGGGGTTGCGGAAATGGAACACGGAGGAAAGACCGTCCTCCACGTAGTCGATCTCGGTGCCGGACAGGTAGTCCATGTGCTCGGCGCTGACGATCACCTTGACACCCCGGCTTTCGAATACCTGCTCGCCATCCGTCGCATCGGCCGCGAAGTCGAGCACGTAGGCCATGCCCGAGCATCCGGCATTCTTTACCGACAGCTTCAGGCCAACAAAGCCGTCACGTTCCGCCAGCTGCTTTCTGACGCGCTGGGCGGCGGATTCTGTGAGGGTAATAGGCATGGTCATGGGTACTATGTCTTCAACATGCGGCCGGGATCAGGGAAAGGCCTGTTGCCGGGGTACAAGTGACTTCCACCCGACACCTGAATTCTACCACCTGGCATGACAATCTCACAGGGGAAAATAGGATTGGCCCGGCGGATTTCAAGAAGGGGCAACAGACCGACAACGCAGACATCCCGGCAATCTCCTGCCGGATCCGGCCTGCACGAACAGCAGGATTGTCCACAGGCACACCACGCCGGATGATATTGCGGGTTTGCCGGGCCGTGACGGAAACGAAGGTTTGCTGACAGCCTTTCTGCTCCTGACGTCCGGCGTTTGTCAGTTACAATCCGGGCGTCGTCCGGACACGGGCCTGCCGTTTCACTTCCGCGGGGTAGTTCCCGGCCTGCTGCCGGTACATCAATTACAGATTCGCATGGCAGCGTGTCTCCAGAAGGAGAGTGTATGCAACATCCAAATCCCGTCCGTTCCGTGATCTTTGACGTCGACGGGCTGCTGCTGGACACCGAAATCGTCTATACACGGGTCACGCAGAAGATCGTTTCACGATTCGGCAAGACCTTCGACTGGTCCATCAAGGCCAACATGATCGGCCGTGCGGAAGCGGAATCCGCGCGTTACCTGGTGCAGGCCCTCGACCTTCCGATCACCCCCGACGAATACCTTGCGGAACGCAACACCATGCTGAAGGAGGGTTTCGCCGCATGCGACGCCATGCCCGGCGCCGAGAGCATTGTCCGGCACCTGCACCGGCACAGGATTCCCATGGCCGTGGCCACCAGTTCCTCCAGGGAACTGTTCCGGATCAAGATATCCCGGCATACGCACTGGTTTGACCTGTTTGAAGTCACCGTCACGGGCGACGACCCGGGAATCCGGCGGGCCAAGCCGGCCCCGGATATCTTCCTGGCCGCCGCGGACCAGCTGGGAGCGGACCCGCAGGATGTCCTGGTTTTCGAGGACGCCCCGTCCGGTCTTGCAGCCGGGGTCGCGGCCAACATGAGGGTCATCGCGGTGCCGGATCCGAACATGGACAAATCCAGGTACAGGGGTGCGGAGGAAATACTGGAAAGCCTGGAAGCCTTTTCACCCGTCAGGTACGGGCTTCCCGGACTGGACCGGTTATCCTAGCACCGGTCGGCGGCCCGCACGGCGCCCTACCGGCGACCGGCAAACCGCACCGCCGCCAGCAGTCCGACCAATGCCATGGGGAGGCAGGCACCGAATACCCACCTGGTCACCGACTCCGTCGTCTCCCTGTCAGCATTGATATCCAGGCCGCCCGCATTCGCCACGATTCCGATCCAGGCGGCCCCGATGGCATAACCCAGCCTCTGGATGGTTGGTATCGCTGCGGAGACCCGCTCGCGGTCCTGTTTGTCGACCAGGGCGAGCATGCGGCGAAGTATGCTGGCCCAGGCCACTCCGAAACCGGCGCCCTCCAGCAGGGCGAGCAGGGCCAGCAGGATCACCGGCCCGGTTGCGATGGCGTAGAGAAATCCCACGATGCTCAGCGTAAGCATCACCATACCCGCCAGGATGGCACGGGTATCCAGGGAGGCGGGAATCCCGGAACAGACAACCGCACCCAGGCTCCATCCCACCGAAGTACAGGCCACGATGTACCCGGCGGTGAGTATGGACACCTGGTGCAGATAGACCACGAACAGCGGTCCATACACGGTGATCGCCATCGTTGCCATGGTAAAGCACAGGATCATGGTCAGCCCCGCGCTGACGCTGCTGTGAAAGCCGATGGGCCTTGCGGGCAACAGCCGGTCATCCTGCCGCGCGGAATCCATTTTGAGGAACAGTGCCAGGATCATGATACCGGCTATCACCAGGAGGGGCGTTCCCACGGCAGAGACATCGATTCCCCCGGCGGCGATCAGCAGCACGCCGACGGACAGTAACGCGATTCTCCGGACCGGGAACCGGTGCCCGGATTCGGGAATGTTGCGGGACCCCTCTGCCGAAACTCCCGTTCGTATCCAGACCGAAAGCACCATCGCCGCAACCGCATACACCCAGAACGCGAGCCGCCAGGAAAACTGCTGCACGAACAGGGCCCCGATCAGCGGGCCAAGGAAGGCCGAGGTGCCCCAGACCGCGGACACCGCTCCCATCGCCCTTGGCATCAGGTGCGCCGGGAACAGGGATCCGATGCCGACAAAGGAAATGGCGATCAGCCCGCCGCCGCCGAAGCCCTGCAGCAGCCGCCCGGCAACCAGGACCGGCATGGCGTTCGCCAGTGCACAGACCATGCTGCCCACGGCAAACAGCAGGGCCGCTATGGCCATGGGCGCGCGCAGCCGATAGCGGTAAACCAGCAGCCCACTGCCCGCCCCGGCCACAATGGACCCGATGTCGTACAGCGCGAAACTCCAGGGAACCAGCGAGATGCCGCCGATATCCTCGATGATTTTCGGCACCATCGTCGAAATGGCTGTCACCATGGAGGCGTGCAGCCATATCGACAGGCAGACCAGGGCCAGGGAACGGCGGTAATCCGCGTGCAGGATCTCCTTCCACCCGGAACCGGTGGCGGGGTGATGGCCGGTATCGTTGTTCATACTCGCGGATTACAAGGGTTCCAGCGCACTTGAAGTCAACCCCCCCGGGGCATTTGCCGGATCCCCCGCCTCCCGGGCGGCTCCCGGTCCAGATCCGGGTGGTGGC
Organism: Gammaproteobacteria bacterium; assembly: GCA_009842505.1. Classification (GTDB taxonomy): domain Bacteria; phylum Pseudomonadota; class Gammaproteobacteria; order Arenicellales; family Poriferihabitantaceae; genus VYFG01. The sequence continues at coordinate 30,427 of VYFG01000020.1, read as the reverse complement.
CGCCGGAGGCGCGGACGGGACACGGAGTCAGCCGCGCATCCGCTCACCATCGGAATCAAACAGCGCCCCGGTGAACAGCCGTGCAGGACGCCTCTCGCCGAGTATCTCGATCTCAACGTCGAGATCCGGTCCGATCATGTCCACCGGGACGAAGCCGATGGCCACGCTTTTTCGGGCATGGTGCGCATACCCCCCGGACGTCACGAAGCCCACAACCTCGTCCGCCACCCAGATCGGCTCGTCCGCCACCACGTCCGCATCCAGCGCATCCACCTCGAATGTGCAGAGCTTCCTGCCGACGCCGTTCTCCCGCTCCGCCAGGGCGGCCGCCTTGCCGATGAAGTCGGCGGGTTTGTCATAGGCCACGAACCGGTCAAGCCCGGTCTCCATGGGCGTGTAGTCCGGCTTGTACTCCCGGAGCCACGAACCGAAGGATTTTTCCAGCCGGAGACTCATCATCGCCCGCATGCCGAAGGGCCTGAGGCCGAGGCCTTCCCCGGCCGCGGCGAGTTCGCCGTACAATGCCACCTGCTGGTCCGCGTCCACGTAGATTTCGTAACCGAGATCACCGGTATAGGAAACCCGTTGGACAATGGCGTCACAGGGACCGATCCGCAGGCGCCGCACCGACAGGAAGGGAAACGAGTCGTTCGATACGTCGCCATACGCTGCCCGGGCCAGCAGTTCCCGTGCATTGGGACCGGCGATCTGGAAGCCGACACGCCGCCGGGAGATGTTTTTGAGCAGGACGCCGGAGGCCGGCAGGTTCTGTTCAAACCAGCGCTGCTGATAGTTCTGCGAGCCGTAGGACGCCGTGAGCTGGAAAAGGTCCGCATCAAGCCGGGACAGCGTGAAGTCCCCGATCAACCGGCCCTTGGGGCTCAGCATCGGCGCCAGGCTGATGCGCCCGGTCCGGGGCAACCGGCCCGCCATGATCCGGTCCAGCCAGTTCGCGGCCTCCGGTCCGGAAACCTCGAATTTGCTGAAGTTGTGCACCTCGTTGATCCCGACGGCGGTTCTCACCGCATGGCACTCCGCGGCCACTGCCTCGAACGCGTTGGAGCGCCGGAAACTGGGAATCTCCCAGGGCTCCTCCCCTTCCGGGGCGAAATAGTTCACGTGCTCCATGCCGTAACCGGCCCCGAATACCGCGTTCTGCTGCTGCCAGATTCCATATGCCGGCGTGGTGTGAAAGGGCCGCGCAGCCGGGAGTTCCTCGTTGGGATAGGAAACGGAAAACCGCCGCTGGTAGTTTTCCCGCACCTTGATGCGGGTATAGCCCGCCGTGGGAAAATCCCCGAAACGGGCCACGTCCATGGCGAACACGTCACGGGAGGGCTCGCCCTCAACCATCCATTCCGCGAGCACGAGGCCGACGCCGCCGCCCTGGCTGAATCCCGCCATGACCCCGCAAGCGGACCAGAAGTTGCGCAGTCCCTGTACCGGGCCCACCAGAGGATTCCCGTCGGGAGCGAACGTGAAGGGTCCGTTGATCACGGTCTTGATTCCGGCCTTCTCCAGCACCGGGTAGCGCCGGTACGCCATGGCCAGGGCGTCTCCGATCCGTTCGAGGTTGTCCGGCAGAAGTTCATGGCCAAAATCCCAGCTGGTGCCGTCCACGGCCCAGGGATCGCAGTTCTGTTCGTAGAATCCGATGACCAGCCCGTCCCTTTCCTGGCGCAGGTAGCTTTCCCCTTCCGGGTCCATCACGTGGGGCAATTCGCTGCCGTGATTCACCACCTCCTCGATGGTGTCGGTGGCCAGATACTGGTGCTCCATGGGGTGGAGCGGCAGGTACACCCCGGCCATGGCGCCCACTTCCCGGGCCCACAGGCCGGCGGCGTTGACCACATGTTCGGCAATCATGCTGCCCTGATCGGTCACGACCTCCCATCCCCCGTCGGGTCTCGGGTTCAGTGCCGTCACGCGGTTCCTGAGGATGATCTCGGCGCCGTTGTTCCTGGCAGCTCTCGCATAGGCATGGGTCGTGCCTGAAGGGTCGAGGTGTCCATCCAGCGGATCGTACAGCCCGCCGATGACGCCGTCGGTGTTGGTGATCGGAGACAGTTCCCGGATTTCCGCCGGGCTGACGAGATGGGTGTCGAGACCCATGTACCGGTGCTTGGCCCGTTCGGCCCTGAGAAAGTCCATCCGGTCAGGCGAGCCCGCCAGGGTGATCCCGCCCACATGGTGGAGCCCGCAGCTCTGGCCGGACTGCTGCTCCAGTTCACGGTACAACTGGATCGTGTAGCCCTGCAGCGCGGCCATGTTGGTGTCCGCATTGAGGGTATGGAACCCCCCGGCCGCATGCCAGGTGGAACCCGAAGTCAACTCGGAGCGTTCGATGAGGGTGACATCGGTCCAGCCGAGCTTTGTCAGATGATAAAGAACGCTGCATCCGACCACGCCGCCGCCGATCACGGCGACCCGGGTATGGCTTTTCATTTCAGTGGATTCTCCTGATCAGGTCGTCCAGGTAATCGGTGATCTCGTTCGGCTGCACGATGGCGAACCGGATGAGTTCGTCGAATCGGCGAGTGAACATGCGGATGTGCTCGGTACTGTTCAGCACCAGGTAGGACTGCCCGATGAACACCACCACGCGCAACGGCCCGAAGATGGTGAACGCGGCAGTGTAGACCTCGCATCCGTCAAACAGGAACCAGCGGAATCTCGGATAGAGTTCATCCACCAGCACGATCATGTGCTCGAGCTGACGGACCCGGCTTTCCCGGGACAGCCCCCGCCAGATGCCCTGCCCGAACGCGAACCCCTCGATATCCTGCACGGACTGGCAGGACTCCATCTCCGCTTCCGCGCGGCGCTGCTGGACCAGCAGGATATGGGAATCGCGGATGCTCTGGTCGGTGCGCCCGATCCCGTAGCGGCGGAACTCGTAACCGGCCACCTCCTCGTTCTTCAGCAGATCCGGCAGGATGGCCGGAATGTAGCGGATCTTGTAGCCGCTGGCCTCCCGGTGCCATTCCAGCAGCTTCTGGTTCGCCGAGGATTCGGAAAAATCCTCGAATTCCAGGGGGCCGCGCAACAGGTCCGCGTCCACCACGCCCCGGTTGGTCAGTCCGAGGAGCCAGTCGACGCTGACCTGGTAGACCTCGGCGATGGCGGCGATGGTATCCGCCCTCGGCAGGCGGAGGTTGTTCGGCGAAAGCAGTTGGGAAAGGGTTGAACGGTCGACGCCGATGGAAGCCGCGAAGCGGGAATGGTTGAGGCCGCTGCCGGTGATTACCTCCCCGATCCTTTCCCGGAATACCTCCACTCGCTGGGCGTACTTCATGATCGTATCCCCTGCCCCGTTACCATGCAGGCTTGATTTCGCCCCTGCGCCGCTCGACGTAGGCGGTGAGTTCCTCGTGCACCGACGGGTCCAGCGGCGGTTGCCGGTAGGCCTCGAGCATCTGCTTGAACAGCGCATTGGCCCGCTGGTCCGCGGTCAGGGCGCCGTTGTCGCGCCAGGTCTCGAAATTGCTCCAGTCCGAAACGATGGGCTTGTAGAAGGCATCCTTGTAACGGGCCATGGTATGGCTGGTGCCGAAGTGATGCCCCCCGGCGCCCACTTCCCGGATGGAATCCAGTGCCAGGTCTTCCTCCGTGACCTCGATGGGCTGCAGGGTCCGGTGCATCATCTGCACCATTTCCATGTCCAGAATCAGCTTCTCGAACGAGGCGCACAGGCCGCCTTCCAGCCAGCCGCCGCTGTGCTTGATCATGTTGCCGTGGGCCATCACGGCGCTCCACAGGGACATCTCCGATTCCCAGGCGGCCTGGGCATCCGGCGCGTTGGCCGCGTTGACATTGGACGTGCGGTATGGAATGCCATAGCGCCTGGCGAGCTGACCGCCGGCCAGCACCGCACGGGCATATTCCGGGGTACCGAAGGCGGGGGCACCGGTTTTCATGTCCACGTTCGAGGTGAAACCCCCGTACATCATCGGCGCGCCCGGCCGGACCATCTGGGAGATGGCAATGACGCCGAGCGCCTCCGCGTTCTGCTGCGCCAGGGCGCCCGCCAGGGTCACCGGGCACATCGCCCCCGCCAGGGTGAACGGCGTGACCACCACGGGCTGGCCCCACTCCGCCATCAGCATCAGGCCGTCCAGCATGGGGCCATCCACCTTGAGGGGGGAGTTGGTGTTGACAACGGTGGTGATGCTGGGCTCGTTCATCATCTGGTCGGCGTCGATGCCACGGGCAATCCGGGTCATCTCCAGTCCGTCCTCCACCCGCCCGTTTCCCAGGCTGTAGCAATGCCAGGGCTTTTCGGTCAGGGTGATGAAATCCATGTAGGCATCCAGATGCCGGGTATGGGCCGGAAGGTCCACCGGTTCCACGGGATACCCGGAGAACATCTTCACCACGTTGAACTGCTGACCAAGCTTGAGGAACTTGCGGAAATCCCCGATGTTGCCGCTGCGGCGTCCGTGATCGAGATCCGAGCAGTTGGGCGGGCTCGCCACGAGGGTGAAGTTGATGTGGTTGCCGCCGAAGACGCTGTTGTGCACCGGGTTGCGGGCGTGGAGGGTGAATTCCGCGGGTACCAGGGCGATCTTTTCGAGGACAAGTCCGCGGTCCATCCTCACGTACCCGGTCTTCGGGTCGATACCGGCCCCATGGTGAACCATCAGTTCCCTGGCCCGGTCGTTCACGATTTCGAGCCCGACCTCCTCCAGGATTCGCATGGAGCCGTCATGAATCCGCTCCAGGGACTCCGCACTCAGCACCTCGATGGGCGGAAAGGGGTTGCGCAACTGGGTGACCGGAAGTTGTTCCAGAACGGACGACTGATCCCCCCTGTTTGCACGTTGTCGACGTCGCAAGACGGCCCCCCGGTCATGATCGTTGGCAATGGTCCGGCAATGTAACAGGTGCTGATGACTTTTTGAATGTTTGTTTACAAAAATAAATTTTACGTCTTTTAGTTTATCTTTATGACAATTATGCGCACCAATCCCATGTTGCCATGAGAGCCGGGTGGGGGTACAAGTTTCCATATCGAAACAGGTTCCCAATGAAGCTCCAAGAAACCCCCGTCCCATCCGTCGAGTGGCTCACCCTCGCCATACTGGCAGGCAACTACCTGGCATGGTTCGGGCTATTGAGCCTTTACCAATACTACCCGCTGGCGTCCGTTCCGCTCCTTGGCCTGTGCCTCGCCATGCACCTCTCGCTGCAGCACGAGCTGATCCACGGCCACCCGACCCGCATCACCTGGTTCAACGACCTGCTGGGCACGCCGCCGATCAGCCTGGTCTATCCCTATGCCGAATACAAGAGATCCCACCTCGAACATCACAAGGACGAACAGCTGACGACACCGGGCGTCGACCCCGAAAGCTTCTTTCACACCCGGGAGCACTGGAACAGGATGGGTCCCCTGTCGAAGGCGTTGTGGTGGGCCAACATGACCCTTCTCGGGCGGTTGCTGATCAACCCCGTCCGGAGCGCCGTCAACATGGCAGTGCTCTGTGTGCGCCAGCTCCTCGGGGGAACGCCGGTACAGCGGCTGAACTGGACCGGCCATATCCTGGGCGTGAGTGCCATACTCTGGCTCGTGCACTCGGTGTTTTCCGTTCCGATCTGGGCATACCTCGTCGCCGCGCACATGGGACATGCACTGATCAGCATGCGCTCCTTCTACGAGCACCGGGTGGCGAATGACCCGATGAAACGCATCGTCGTGGTGGAGAGCTGCCGTTTTTTCCAGATCCTTTTCCTGAACAACAACTTTCACGCTGTCCATCACCGCCATCCCGGGATGCCCTGGTACCGGCTGAAGGCGAAGTTTCTCCGGGAGCGGGATGACACCCTGGAACGAAACGGCGGGTTCTACTTCTCCGGTTACCTCGAGTGGCTGCGGTTCCTGGTCCGTCCGGTGGCACCGCCGGTCTACCCGGCTCTGCTGACCGGGCCGGACACATGAACCGGACCGGCAACTGGATCATCTCCTGCGGCATGTATGCCTTCACCGAGCCCCTGCGCCGGTCCTGGCAGACGCTCCTGGAGCCGCTTCCGGATATTCTCGATGCGTCGTTGACCGGCGCCGAATACCCCGAGGCCACGGTGGTGTTCGACTGTTCCGACGAAACCTACCTGTCGCCCGACCTCCTGATCGGGCATACCTGCGGATACCCCTACCTGAAGCGCTGGCAGGCCACCCACGAACCGGTGGCGGTGCCGGTGTTCGACATTCCTGGATGCGACGGCACCGGTTACAGGAGCTGGTTCATCTGCCGCGCGGATGACGAACGCGACTCCCTGGCCGAGTTTTCACAAGGTGTCGTCGCCCTGAACCATGCCGACTCCAACAGCGGAATGAACGTGCTGCGTTTCGCGCTGAAGGACCTGAGTCCGGGGCGGACATTCTTCCGGCGAGTGCTGAACAGCGGCTCGCATACGGAAAGCATGCGTCTGGTCGCCCGGGGAGAGGCGGACATCGCCGCCATCGATGCGGTCAGTTTCCACCACATCGCTGCCGTGGAACCCGCCCTGGCCGGTGGTGTGCGCGTATTCAGCCAGTCCGCAACCACTACCGGCTTGCCGTTTATCCGCCCACGCAAATCACAGTTCGGGACTTCGCGGATTCGCCAGGCGCTGAACGAGGCACTGACGTCCCTGCCCGCCCCTGCCCGGGACACCCTCCGACTGACCGGCTTCAGTCCAGTGGAGGTCTCGGACTACGAACGGACACAGCAGATGGAACATGAGGCGATCCTCGCGGGCTATCCCGTACTGCAGTAGGACGCGTCCGGACCCATCACACCGGGCAGGCGATGCCCGAACACGACGAACCAGATGGCCACTCCAGGGCTTGGAGCCTGTTTCAGATTCTCAAGGACAGAATTACACAAATGTTGGCCTGAATCCCACTCAAGCCAAGCGTAAGTGGGCTTTACACGCAATGGAGGGCCAACCTCGATAGTCTCGGTCGCGGCAACGAAGGGGATCCTGTCCGGTGCCCCCGCCTGCGCTTGCCCCGCTTCACTCGCCTCCGAGATAGACATCGTCGAGCAGAACCCGCCCGACGAACGGGTGCGTGAGGTCGCGCCCCATCATCACCTGCCCCAACTTGTGGCGCATGCGCCTAGCGGCGTTGCATAAGGTGAGCGATGGCGATGCAGGTTCATCGCCGAGGCGTCTTACTTATCCTCGATAAGGCAACCAGCTTGCTCATTGTATTGAGATTTCGAGTCGTGGCTACAACTTTGAGCTTGCGCTCAAAATAGTTGTTGTTGAACTTGGAGGCACTATGCTTGGTCGCGTAGAGCGTGTAAATCGTGTCATTCACGAGCCGCACCTGGTCGGGCGAAAAGTCAGTAGACAGGAACTCTCTCAGGAGTTCCTTGTCTGGGTTGGCCGCCAACAGCGAGAAATACAGCTTCGGCTTGTCGACATTTGTGAAAGGACACCGCTTCAAGATACTTGAAAATTCTTTCGTCGTCCTTGCCAAGACAGCTATATTCCCACCAAATTCCCTGTGGATGACGTCATGCACGAGTTTTTCTATTTCCACTTGCGTAAGATCAGACGTGGCCAGTACGTTACCACTCTGAATGTACGTTCGCACCCCTCCTAGCCCAGCCTCGGTTAGCGCTTCGCGAAGCGGTGCCATCGGAACTTTGTTCTTGCCGATGGGCGTGATGCCTCGAAGAAGAATTATAAATGTGTTCATGCAAATATCTCTGACGTTCAACGAGCAAGCTCTGCCGCGGACAAGCCACGTAGCGGGTTGGCCGTCGGCAGGAGCGATTAACTAGTCCTACGGCCAAAAGTCAAACGGATTGAAACACGGGCCGTGTGATCGCTCAATCCAAAGACCGGGAACAGGTATTCCAGCATGCCGGGGATTCTATTGTCGCAAAATCTGCTTGGAACAATTCCCAAATCCTTCTCCCTCACCCCGGCCCACCCAGTAGTACTGGGAATGCATTAGCTCAAACAAATTCCTGGCCAGTGCCATTAGGTACATGTCCTGAATCAGGACTATATCCTGAGCCCGCACCGATCCCTGAATAGTTGGGTGGGATAATCCGGCGGCACCTCTGAAAGGATCTCCAGCATCCGCCAAGACGACATCGTGCCAATGCCCAGATAACTGTTTTCGGGCTCCACAATCTGGTGGTGGAAGGCGATGCAGACGCTGAGGCAGAGCCGAATGCAGGCCAGCGGAAAGACCACTCCGACCTCCTCCGGCAGAAGCGGATGCTGTTCATGGTATCCGGCCACGATGTCGGCCGCGATATCAAGCGGATTATCGTTGTCCAGCATCGCGTAGGCGCAGGCGATCGCGACATCCGACACCAGCCATCCATAGAGGATGTCGCCGAAGTCAATGAGCCCGCACACCCGTTCATTCGTGCCTGCTGGAAGTCCGATCAGGATATTGTTGTCATTGGCGTCATTGTGGATGGCTCCCCGGCGCAGGGTATCGCTCACCGTCAGCACCCGATCCCGATATAAGGTGGTGAATCCGGCGATCAGGTCTTCCCGGCCCGGATCCGTATCCGGCAACCGATATGCCTCCAGCACCTCCACGGCCCGGCACAGATCCCAGGGCATCCGGCGCTCCAGCGCCGGATGACGGAAATCCTGCAGTGCCTGATCGACCCTGGCGATGCATTGCCCCAGGGAACGGTGGAGGGTCGCCCCCCTGGGATTCACCCCGGAAAAAAGCCGTCCGTCGACCCAGCTTGTCAGCCGGCACAGGTGAAGGCCCCCGTCGTCCGTCCGGATGGTTGCCCTGCTTTCGCCGTCAACCGTCGGAACCACCCGGGGAAATTCAAGACCGTCAAGTGCCGCCATTCTGGCAAGGACCTGTTCCTGGCACTCCAGCATGGACGCATCCTCGGAGGCATTGCAGATCTTGAATACCCGAGAGCGCCCTTCCGGCTGTCCCCGGACAAGGACACGAAAATTCAGGTCACGCTCCCCGTTGAGCGGGACAAAGGTGCCTCGCAGGCCCCATCGGGCCGCCAGTGTCTCTTCGATCCGCTCCCGGCTGACCACCGGGAGCGCCACCGAAAACCTACCGGGCATCGCCCGCCCGGCGGGCCGGCATGCCGCTGCGCTGGGAATCCTCCCATCCCTCGGCTACACCCACGGGCGCAACCGAAGGGGGCAGCATGCCCTTGCCCAGGATCAGGTCCGCGCCGCGTTCCGCGGTCATGATGGTCGGCGCGTTCAGGTTGCCGTTGGTGATGATTGGAAAAATGGAGGAATCCACCACCCGCAGCTGGTCCACGCCCCGGATCCGGGTTTCCGGGTCCACCACCGCCATGTCGTCGTTGCCCATCCGGCAACTGCAGGACGGATGATAGGCGCTTTCCACGTTCTGCCGGACCCAGGCATCGATTTCGTCATCCGACTGGACGTCCGCGCCGGGCTGTATCTCGTCACCCCGGTACAGATCCATCGCCTCCTGAGCAATGATTTCCCGGGAAAGGTGCAGGCTGCGGCGGAATCCCAGGATGTCGTCCGGATGCTGCAGGTAGTTGAACAGGATCTGCGGCTTGTCCGCGGGCTCGGGCGTTTTCGCCCTGACATGCCCCCTGCTTGCGGGCTTGTTGTGGCCGACGTGGAGCTGGAAGCCATGCCCGTCAAACGCCGCCCTGCCGTCGTAACGCATGGCCGCAGGCAGGAAATGGTACTGGATATCCGGCGCCTCCAGCCCCGGCCGGGACCGGATGAATCCGCAGGATTCGAAATGATTGGTGGCGCCGAGCCCGCTGCGGAAGAACTGCCACCTGGCCCCGATCAGGAACTTGCTGAAGAGCCCCAGTTTCGCGTTCAGGGTGATCGGCTGGCGGCACCGGAACTGGAAATAGTATTCCAGGTGGTCCTGGAGGTTCTCCCCCACCCCGGGCAGGTCATGCAGGACCGGAATGCCCGCTGCCTGCAGCACTTCGCCCGGGCCAATGCCCGACAGTTGCAGCAGATGGGGAGAGCCCACCGACCCGGCGCTGAGGATCACCTCCCTGTCCGCCCCGGCCCTTCTGGTATTGCCGCCGATGTCATACTCAACGCCCGTGGCGACCCGGTTTTCCAGAAGCACCCGCCGGGTAAGCGCCCCGGTGACCACTTTCAGGTTGGGACGACCCATCGCCGGCTTCAGGTAGGCGTTGGCCGCCGACCAGCGAACGCCGCCCCTGACGGTCATGTGCATGGCCCCGAAGCCTTCCTGGCAATGGCCGTTATAGTCCCCGGTCGGCGGATAACCCGCCTGGACACCCGCCTCGATGAAGGCGCGGTACAGCGGATTTTGCATCTCATTGCCATTGCAGACGGACAACGGCCCGCCCTGCTCCCGATAGTCGTCACAGCCGAACTTCCAGTCGTCGGCCCGGCGGAAATACGGCAGGCAATACCGGTAGCCCCATCCTTCCGCCCCGGCTTCTTCCCATGCATCGAAGTCCAGCGGATGGCCGCGCACGTAGACCATGCCGTTGATGGAGGAGGATCCGCCGAGCACCTTGCCCCTGGGGCAATGCATGACCCGGTTATCCAGGAAGGGTTCTGGTTCGGTATGGAACTGCCAGGCAAAACGCTCGGTATTCATGGGAATGGAAAGCGCCGTCGGCATCTGGATGAAAATGCTGCGATCGGAACCGCCGGATTCCAGCAGAAGCACCCGGTTGCCGGGATCCTCGCTCAGCCGGTTGGCAAGCACGCATCCCGCCGAGCCCGCACCGACGATGATGTAGTCGTACTGATCGGTCATCTCCGGATATTTGCAGGGTGGTGGCAGAGGACTGGAACGCCGGCAATCGTATCAGATTGCCGTCCATGCAAGGGAACCATTTCGTCGCCGGCGCGTCTCAGGTGTATCATGCAACTTTCATCACGTCACCATGAATATGTTCAAGGCAACCACTCTTTCACGAATCCTGCCCGCATTGGCCCTGATGCTGGTCCTGGTACCACCCGCCTTTGCTGCCAAGGACCCGATCTACACTTCCCTGTTCTCCAAGAATGCCGCCGGGGGCTATGACGTCACCGCCTATTTCACCGAGAACAAGCCCGTGAAGGGCAAAAAGAAGTTCAATACTTCGTACATGGGCGCAAACTGGCTGTTTGCCAGCCAGGAGAACCTGGATCTGTTCCTTGCGGATCCGGAAAAATATGCGCCGCAGTATGGCGGATACTGCGCCTGGGCCGCCGCCGGGGGGTACACGGCCAAGGGCGACCCGAAGCAGTGGAGCCTGCACGATGGCAAGCTCTACCTGAACTACGACGCGGACATCAAGCGGCAGTGGCTGGACGACAAGGAGAACCTGATCGTGCAGGCGGACAAGAACTGGCCTGCGCTGCTGGACAACTGATTCATCCACGACCCCGGGGCCACGCCGACGGGAGCCGGAACCACCGGCCTGGATCGTGCGCATTGCAACCCGACGGAAAATCCTGAATCTCCCACCGGTATTCCGCCGGTGGGGCTTCGGGTAAGATCCGATCCCACCCCCTTCATCGGCCAGCCCATGCCGCCCCCTGCGGAATTCAGGATACGCCACGGCGGACCGGACGACATCCCCGCCATCGCATCGTTCAATACCCGCATGGCGCAGGAAACGGAAGGCCTGTCGCTGGATCCCGACACCATCACGGCGGGCGTCCGCGGCATGGTCAAGCACCCCGAGCGCGGCTTCTACCTGGTGGCGGAGACCGGCCCGGCCGGGAAGACGTTCATCGTGGCGTCGCTGATGGTCACCATGGAATGGAGCGACTGGCGCAACGGCATGTTCTGGTGGATCCAGAGCGTGTACGTGTTGCCGGACTACCGCCGCCTGGGACTCTACCGTTCACTGTACAACCGGGTCAGGGAACTGGCGACCAGGGAGAAGGGGGTTTGCGGTTTCAGGCTGTATGTGGAGAAGGACAACCACGCAGCCAAGTCAACGTACCTGTCCCTCGGCATGTCCGAAACGGCGTACCGGATGTACGAACAGGAGGTTCTTTCCCATATCGAATAAACTACATTATATAAATAATATAATTATCTGAAATATATATAATTATAGTGTCAATAAACAATTTTGTTTTGACCCCTAACGGCGCAGGAAGTATAGTCTAGGGTCAGTGATTCACAAAGGAGAGGTGCCTATGTCTAATCTGCACATACTGGAGCAAGTAATTTCCACAAGCCTGGAGCCTATGATGGAGGAGGCGGAAGAAAACGGACTTTGGTTCTACCACATGACCGAATTGGGAGAGGAGATCTGGTGTTCCCCCCCTTTTCTGCGCAGGGAACAAGCCAAGGGCCAACTCATCATCGCGCCGGAGCACTGGGAACTTCGCAATCCTGTGGGCTACATGAGCAAACTGGCCCGTGACTGTCAGGATATTATCAACGAGTACAATGAAATGGCGCGCCGGCTGAAAATCCAGGAAACCCTGGAGCTGGTCACGCACTCAACGCATCCCGCCGACCCCAGATAGTTCCGCCGACGCATCGGCTACCGGCCGACCGGGAAGACGGCCACGACCATTCACTGCCATGTCCGGTTCCTGACCGTGCCTTCCCGGTCACCGTCACTTGTATGGACCGTCAGAACGGTCCCCGGCTCCAAGGCCGGGACATCCACTGTCGCGAATGACAGATTCCCCCGGAAGCGCGGCGACCACGCAAGGCTCGTCACGATGCCGACCATATGCCCCGATCCGTCTGACACCCGGTAGACCGTCCTCGGTGCGGGCACGGCGTCGCCGGGGATCAGCAGATGGACCAGCCGACGCCGGACCCCCTCCCGGCTGATCCGGTCCAGGGCATCGCGGGAGAGATATTCCGCGGTCTTGCCGAGCCTGTAGAACCGGTCTAGACCGCATTCCATGGGGTTCGTTTCGAGCGTTATGTCGCTGCCGTAGGAAAGCAGCCCGGCCTCCAGGCGCTCAATCAGGTTGGGACAGCCCGCGCGGATATTGAACGGCTGGCCTTCCGTCCAGACCAGGTCCCACAGATCCAGGCCCCGGGAGGAATCCTGCAGGTAGATCTCGAATCCGCACTGGCCGCTCCAGCCCGAGCGCGCCAGCACAACGGGGGTGCCGGCCAGTTCACAAAGGATGAACCGGAAATTCCCGAGTTCACGCGCCTCCGGGCCTGCCAGCATTTCCATGAGGTCGTCCGACAAAGGGCCCTGGACCGCCAAAGGGCTGACATCGGGCTCGAAAACCCGCACATCCATTCCGCGTCCCGCCGCCAGGCCCTTCAGCCACAAGAGCACATCCGAATCCGCGATGGAGATCCAGAAACGGTCCGTGTCCAGCCGCAGGATGACGGGATCATTGACGATGCCCCCGTTCTCATCCACCAGCGGCGTGTACAGGCATTGCCCGATGTCGCAGCACGAAATATCCCTGGGTGTTGTCAACTCCACCAGTGCCAGGGCATCGGTCCCGACAACCTCCACCTGGCGCTGGCAGGAAACGTCCCAGACCTGGACATAACGGCGAAGATGTTCATAGTCCTCGACCGGGGAACGGAATACGGACCCCAGCGTCATGTGGTTGTACACGGACACGGCACTGACCCCGTTTTCGAATACTCTCTGCTCGAACGGGGTGGAACGGATGCGGCGGGAATATACGAGTCTCTGGCTGGGCATGGGATCGTGGCGGCTGTCACCGGAACGGGGTGCGATGATAGACAGGAAATGCCCCCGGGGCCGTACCTGGATGCGACCGAAGCGGTCGCAATTGCCTTACAATCGCCGGTTATCCATTTCCGCAGACATCGTCGGCAGGCGTTTATGCAACAACACTACGACACCCTGCCCCCCATTGCCGGCCTGAACCATGTGGTTCTGAGCCCGATCTCCATCCTTGCGAGGGCCAGCGACGCGTACCCGGATCACGACGCGATCATCTACGGCCACCGGCGGTATACCTGGATGGAGGTGGCTGCCAGGGCGAAGCGGCTGGCTTCCGGGCTGAATGCTCTCGGCATCTCCCGTGGCGACACGGTGGCGATGATCGCGGGGAACACGCCGGAACTGCTGGAGGCCCATTACGGGGTACCGATGTCGGGCGGTGTGCTCAACGCGATCAACGTGCGCCTCGACCCGGACACCATCGCCTACATCCTGGAACACGGTGACTGCCGGGTGCTGATCACCGATACGGCCTATTCCACGGTGGTGCGGCAGGCACTGGCTTCCATGGAAACACCCCCGGAGGTGGTGGACATCGTGGATGAGCAGTTCCCCTCCCCCGAAGGCGGCGGGGACCGGCTCGGACGGATCACCTACGACGACCTCCTCGGCATGGGCAACAGCGACAGCGGATGGGGATACCCGGAATCGGAATGGGATGCGCTGACCCTGAACTACACCTCGGGCACGAGTGGGAGGCCGAAGGGCGTCGTGTATCACCATCGCGGTTCCTACCTGATGTCCATGGGCACGGTGGCGGCCTGGCGGGTTCCGAAACACCCGGTCTACCTGTACACCGTGCCGCTGTTCCACTGCAACGGCTGGGGGCATATCTGGACCATGGGCATCATGGGGGGAACCTTCATCTGCAACCGGGTCATTTCCGCCGAGGTCATCTTCAATGCCGTCCGTGACCACCGCGTCACCCATTTCGGCGCCGCGCCGATCATCCTGTCCATGCTTTCCGCGGCGCCCCCCGAACAGCAGTTCCGGCCGGACTACACCCTGGAGGTAATGACGGCCGGCGCCCCTCCTCCCAGCAAGGTGCTGGAAAGGACCGCGGCCCTTGGCATGAATGTCACCCATGTGTATGGCCTCACGGAAACCTACGGCCACGTCGTCTTTTGCGACTGGAACCCCGACTGGGACCGGCTGGCCGTGGAGGACCAGGCGGAAATCAAGGCACGCCAGGGCATACGGTTTCCCATGATGGAGTCCGTCCGGGTCATTGACACCGGCAGCGGCAGGGAAGTGCCCGCCGACGGGGCAACCATGGGTGAAGTGGTGATACGCGGCAACCCGATCATGAAAGGCTATTACAAGAATCCGCAGGCAACCGACGAGGCCTTCAAGGACGGCTGGTTCCACAGCGGAGACCTGGCCGTGGTCCACGCGGACGGATACATCGAGGTCAAGGACCGCCTGAAGGACATCATCATCTCCGGCGGCGAGAACATCTCCTCCATCGAGGTGGAGTCCGTCCTGTATCGGCACCCCAAGGTGTCCGCGGCTGCGGTGGTAGCCATGCCCGACGAAAAATGGGGTGAAACGCCCTGCGCCTTTGTCGAGCTGAAACCCGGAACGGAAGCCGACGCGGACGAGATCATCGGCTTCTGCCGGGAGCACATGGCCGGGTTCAAGCGGCCGAGGCACGTGGTCTTCATGGAACTGCCGAAGACCTCCACGGGAAAAATCCAGAAATTCACGCTTCGAGAACTTGTCCGGGACGGAAACGTCTGATCGCGCACATTCCACTCCAACACCCTATTTTCCTATCGTCATGACCAGAATCGAAAAAGTCGCTGTGCTCGGATCGGGCACCATGGGATCCGGCATCGCCGGCATATGCGCCAACGCCGGCTGCCAGGTATTGCTCCTGGACCTGAACGAGGCCAACTGCAATGCCGCCCTCGAGAGACTTTCCGGTGGCCGGGCGCCGGTGGTGCAGGATCCCGGCCTGCTGGTCAATATCCGGACCGGTTCGTTTGACCAAGACCTGGACAGGGTGGCGGACTGCGACTGGATCTGCGAAGCGATCGTGGAGGATGTCGGCATCAAGCGGGACATGTTCAGCAGGGTGGAGGCGGTACGCCGGGACGGCGCCATCATCACCACCAATACATCGGGAATCCCGCTCAGGGACATCTACGCGGGAATGCCGGAACGACTGTGCCGCGATATCGCCGTGACCCACTTCTTCAACCCCGTGCACATCATGAAACTGGTGGAACTGGTGCCGGGGGAGGCCACCCGGGAGGAGGTGATCGGGACCCTCGCGGATTTTCTTGGAAACACCCTCGGAAAGGGCGTGGTATACGCGAAGGACACGGTCAACTTTATCGGCAACCGCATCGGCTGCATGTGGATGCTGGCCGGACTCCATATCGCGGAAACCGCGATGAACGAGGACGGTCTGGATATCGGGACCGTCGACGCATTGATGTCAGCGCCCATCGGGCTGCCGGCGACGGGGCTCTATGGACTCGTGGACCTGATCGGACTGGATGTCATGTACAACGTCGGGCGCAACCTGGAGGCCAACCTGCCGGACGGTGACGCGGGACGGCGATTCGTCCGGTTCACCGACAATGTCCAGAGGTTGTACAACCGGGGCCAGCTCGGCAGAAAGTCCGGTGGCGGATTCTACAAACTCATCCGCCACGACGACGGCAGCAAGTCCATGGCAGTCTTCGATCTCGCCGGAGATGAGTGGCAGCCCTCAGGCAATGTGGCACTGCCCGAAAACGAGCAGTCCCTCACGGGGCTGTTCGCCGCGGACAGCGCCAACGGACGCTTCGTCCGCAGCCTCATGACCGAAACCCTCTGCTACAGCGCGGACCTTGTGCCTGAAATCGCGGATGACATCGTCAATGTCGACCGGGCCATGCGCTGGGGGTTCGGCTGGAAGAAGGGGCCCTTCGAACTCATCGACGAACTGGGCGCCCGGCGCCTGGCCGAATCCGCGAACAGCCTGGGCCTGGCACCGCCGGCCATGATCTCGAGGCTGCTGGATTGCGGTGAATCGACGTTCTATCGCCGGGACGGCAGTGAGTTCTTCGGCGTGGACGGTCACTGGCACCAGGCCTGAGGAGGCCTGAGGAACCCTCAGGAAACCCGGGGAACAGGTCCCGGCCGCCCGGACCCGTCCGGTGCGGGCGGCCCTCCTGCCGGGCGATCTATCTCCCCTTCCAGACAGGGTCGCGCTTTTCGGCGAACGCCCGGGCACCCTCGAGCTGGTCCTCGCTGTCGTACAGCGTGCGCACGGTAGGGATGGCGGATGCGCGCAACAGGTCAAACGATTCCTGGGTTGTCCGGGACTCGGTCATCCGGAGCGTCTCCTTGATGGCCGCGAATACCAGGGGAGGACCGCTGGCCAGCAGCTGGGCAAGCTCCCGCGTACGATCCATGAGCGCCCCGGGTTCCGTGACCTCGTTGACGAGTCCCCACCGGTGTGCTTCCGCGGCATCCATCCAGCGGCCGGTGAGCAGCAGGTCCATGGCCACGTGATAGGGGATTCTCCGAGGCAGCTTGATGGTGGCGGCATCCGCCAGCGTGCCGGCGCGTATTTCCGGCAACGCGAAAGAGGCGGTTTCGGATGCGATGATCATGTCCGCCGATATGGCCAGTTCGAAGCCGCCCCCGCAGGCGATTCCGTTGACCGCCGCAATCACGGGCTTGTTGAGATCCGGCAGTTCCTGGATACCGCCGAATCCTCCAACGCCATAGTCGGATTCCACCGACTCGCCGCCGGCGGCCGCCTTGAGGTCCCACCCCGCGCAGAAGAACTTCTCTCCCCCGCCGGTAATGATGGCAACCCGAAGGTCCGGGTCGTCGCGGAATTCCGCGAACACCTCGCCCATTTCCCGGCTGGTGGACACGTCGATGGCATTGGCTTTCGGGCGGTCGAGAACGACTTCCAGAACGGAGCCTTCACGGCTGATCTTGAGTGGTGATTCCATGGTTGTTTGCCTGTTCAGGATATATTTGAAAGTATGCCCCAGGTCATTGATTGACCGGTTGGCCGAAAATGATCAGTGCATCCGCCACCGTCGTGCCGCCTCCCCGGGGATGCACGATGAGGGGATTGATGTCCACCTCCAGGAGGTGGCCGCAATGGGCATTGACGAAGCCCTCCAGCGCCATCACCGAATCTATGACCGCATCGGTGTCCGCGGGCCGGCCACCCCGGTAGCCCTCCAGGAGCGGTGCGAATTTCAGCGACGAGAGCGCTTCACGGACATCCGGGTCGGAAAGCGGGGGCAGCAGGATGGCACTGTCGGCAAGCAGTTCCACCAGGGTTCCGCCGATGCCGATCATGAAATAGTCTCCGAACTGCGGATCCCTGGCCACGCCCAGGATCAGTTCCGCCACGCTGCCTTGCACCATCTCCTCCACCAGAATCCGCTCGCTCACCGCAAGCAATGCCTGCGCGGCCTCCCGGGCAGCAGCGGGGTCGCCTATGCCGGTCCTGACCCCCCCGTGCTCGGATTTGTGGGCCACCCCATCGCCGGCGATCTTCATCACGACGGGAAACCCGATTTCCCCTGCCAAGGCCACCGCGTCGTCCACGCTCCCGGCCAGTGATCCCCGCGGCACCCTGAACCCGGATTCCGCCAGCAGACCCTTTGCGTGCGCCTCGCTGCAGGTTTCCGGGTTCATGGCTTCCACCGCAACGCCACCCCCATGGACAACAGAGGGCAGGCGGGGCAAGGGAAACCGTATCCTGCCCGCCCTGGATGCCGCCTCGACGGCACCGAGGGCCTGGGGAATGCCCATCAGCACGGGAATGCCGTGGCCGGCCAGTTCCCTGATGATCTCGCCGGTCACGTTTTCCCCCATGCTCACCACCACTGCCCCGGGATATCCGCTGTTGCCGACGGCCCTGGCAAACGCCCTTGCCGCCTCCTCCCATTCGGTCGCATCGCACCGGTTGGTGGCGGGAAAATCGAGCACCAGCAGCGTGAGGTCGTATCCGCCCCGCATCATGGCGAGGAACGTGGCCTCCATGGCTGCGCTGTCGCCCCAGATGAAGGTGTGGTAGTCCAGCGGGTTGTCCACGTTGACATACTCGTTCAGGGTGGCGGCAACCGCCGCCCGGTGCTGCGCGTCCAGCGGCGGGAACGAGATGTCGAGACTTTCGGAAAGATCGGCGACCATGGAGGCCTCGCCGCCGGAGCAGCTCATGGAAGCAATCCGGTTGCCCCGCAGCGTCCCGCAGACCGACAGGAGCTTGAGGGACTCGAGAAAGGCCTCCAGGTCAGGGACCTGTGCCACCCCGAGCCTTCGGAACAGCGCGTCATACAGGCCGGATTCCCCGGCCAGAGTGGCCGTGTGGCTCATGGCGATGTGGGCCCCGGCGGCGGAGCGTCCGAGCTTCAGGGCCACCACCGGCTTGTCCGCCTCGACGGCCTGTCCCGCCACCTCCACGAATTTCGGCAGATCCCGCAGCCCCTCGATCAGCAAACCTACCGCCGTGATGCGATCGTCCTCCAGTACCGCCTGCAGAAGCTCTTCGGCGCCGACATTCGCCTGGTTCCCGATGGAGACCATCAGCGCCAGGGGCAGGCCACGCTGCTGCATGGTCATGTTGATGCTGACATTGCCGCTGGCAGAGAAGATGGCAACCCCGGAATCACAGCGGCCCATGCCATGCTGGTCCGGCCACAGCACGGCGCCGTTGACGGCATTGATGAAGCCGTAACAGTTCGGCCCGATCACCGGCATGTCGCCGGCGGCGGCCAGCAGGCGCTGATGGCGGTCCGCCGCGCCGACTTCCCGGAATCCGGAGGCATAGCAAACCGCGCCGCCGGCCCCCATCCGGGAGAGCCGCTCCATGGCTTCGATGCTGGGCTCCGCGGGAATCGCCACGAAGGCCGCGTCGGGCACCTCCCTCAGCGCGTCTATGTCCGGAACACAGGGCAGCCCCCCGAGCTCGGCACGCCGGGGGTTCACCACCTGGATGTCGCCGCCGAATCCCATCTTGCGGCACTGGAAAACCACCCGCTCGACCTCCCGGCCCCCGACCACCGCGATGGAGGCGGGACTGAGACAGCGGCGAAGGCGCCGGATCATGGAACCTGCACCGGGTTCAGGCGACATTCTCCAGGGGTCTCAGTATCGAGCGGGATATGATCATCCGCTGGATTTCGCTGGTGCCTTCCCAGATGCGTTCCACCCGGGCGTCCCGCCAGATCCGCTCCAGGGGCAGATCGGACATCAGCCCCATGCCCCCGTGAATCTGCAGCGCCTCGTCGGATATAAACCCAAGGGCCTCGGTGGAGGCCAGCTTGGCCAGGGCCGCGTCCATGTCCGTCATCCGGTCCTCCGCCGCCTTGCAGGCGGCGTCGTACACGATGAACTCGGCGGAACGCCTTCGCAGTTCCATGTCCGCCAGCTTGAACGCCACCCCCTGGAACTTGCCGATGGTCTGGTTGAACTGCCTGCGTTCGGCGGCATAGGACGCCGCCAGTTCGAACGCCCGGTCGCAGCGGCCAAGGCAGATGGCCGCCACCTGGAGCCGGGTGTTGCCGAGCCAGTCATTGGCCACCTCGAACCCCTGGTCCACCTCGCCGAGCACCTGGTCCAACGGAATCCGGCACTGGTCGAATTCCAGGATGCTGTTGTGGTAGCCGCGATGGGAAACGTTGTGATATCCCTTGCGCACGGTGAATCCGGGCGTCCCCATGTCCACGAGGAACGCAGTGATTTTCTTGCGCGGTCCCCGCTTGGTTTCCTCCACGCCAGTGGCCGCAAAAAGAATCACAAAATCAGATACATCCGCGTGACTTATGAAGTGTTTTGTGCCGTTAATGACAAAGTCGTCCCCTTCCCTGTCGGCGCGGCACATCATGGAACGCAGGTCGGAACCGGCACCCGGCTCGGTCATCGCCAGGCAGTCCATCTTCTCCCCCCGGATACAGGGAAACAGGTACTTCTCCCGCTGTTCACCCACGCAGGCCTGCAGAATGTTGCTCGGCCTGGCAACGGTGTACTGCAGCGCCATGCTGGCACGGCCCAGTTCCCGGTCAAGCAGGCACATGGACAGGGGGTCGAGTCCGCCACCGCCCAGTTCCGCCGGCATGTTTGCCGCGTACAGCCCGATTTCCAAGGACCGTTCGACGATCTGCCGGCGTAACTCGGGCCGCACCTCGTCGCTTCGCTCCACTTCCATCTCATAGGGATACAACTCCTCTTCCACGAACCGCCTGGCGGTTTCCACCAGCATGTTCTGTTCTTCGCTCAAATCAAAGTTCATAGGGTCGTTACCAGGTAAAGTCAGTCATCGACGCCGCCCAGCGATTCCAGGTGGCCGTCGACGGAAATGGCCTGTCCCGTGATCCGGCGCGCTCCGGCAGAAGCCAGGAACACCGCGGTGCGGGCGATATCCTCGGGATCAATGAATGTCCGCAATGATACGTTGCGGGCATAGCTTTGCCGGATCATGTCCTCGGGGACGCCTTTCTCCCTGGCCTCCTCCGTGATTACCCGGTCCATCCGGGTTCCGCTCACACTCCCGGGACAGATCGCATTGACCCGGATGCCCCGCGGTCCCAGTTCCATCGCCAGGGACTTGGTCAGGCCGATGACCGCCCATTTCGCCGAGGCATAGGGCGTTCTCAGGGGGTAGCCATGCCAGCCCGCGGTGGAGGAAATATTGATGATACTGGCATCACTTGCCTCGAGGAGCAATGGCACCGCATGCTTGCAGCAGAGAAATGTCGCATCCAGGTTGACCGCGAGACATTCCCGCCAGTCCCCGAGTTCCAGCGTCTCCACCGGTCCCGTGGGTCCCTTGATGCCCGCACAATTGACCAGCACGTCGATACCGCCGAACCGTTCCTGCTGATGCCGCATCATCAGGGCCACGGCGGACTCGTCCGACACGTCCCCTGAGGAAAATGCCCCCCGATCCGCCCAGGATACCGAGGCGCGGAGCTCCTCTACCGCATCCGCGTTCACATCCACCACATGGACCCTGCTCCCGGCGGCGGCGAATTCGAGGGCAATGGCATGACCGATCCCGCCGGCACCGGCGGTGATCAACACGCGTCTGTCTTCCAGTCCGTTCATCATGGGGGCTTGAATGGCTGGCGGAACTTTGCCTTCAGGGCGGATTCCGCGCAAGTCGGATTTGCGCCAGAACCTGCCGAGAACGGAAATCGGGGGTCTGGCCTGCCCCCTGGGACACATCTCCCGGGCAACGGAGTGCGGTCAGTCAGCCGGCATGGAAAATCCCGACCTTATCCGGTCAACTCCTGCAGTACAGCCGGCAGGTGGCCGATCACGTCCGAAGCCGTCAGCGACCGTTCCCCCACCTCGCCGCATGCCAGATCTCCCGCCGCCCCATGCAGCCAGACGCCCTGTCTGGCCGCATCCCACGGCGACAGGCCCTGGGCGAGGAGCGCCCCGATGATGCCGCTCAGCACATCGCCCGTACCCGCCGATGCCATGCCGGGATTACCGCGGTCGCAGATTTCGGTACCGGTACCGTGGATCACCGTTCCTGCACCCTTGAGCACACAGACGCCGCCGTAGCGCCGCCGGATCTCGGCCGCGGCCGCGGGACGGTCGGCCTGGATCTCGCCGGTCCTGCATCCCAGCAGCGTCGCCGCTTCGCCCGGGTGGGGAGTCAGCACCCTGTTGTCGTTACGCTCAGGCATGGCCGCCAGCAGATGAAGCCCGCCCGCATCCAAAAGGATGGGCACCCCGATCTTCGCCAGCATGCCGAACAGGCCGGCACTCCACTCGCCGCCCGCGGTCCCCGGACCGAAAACCACCGCGTCCGCACCGGCGAATGGCTCTTCCGGCCCCCTGTCCGGCGAATAGGCCCGCGTCATCAGCTCCGGCTGCACCAGCGGTGCCCGGCCCAGGTTCGACACCACGCTCAACACCGTCACCAGCCCCGCGCCGCTGCGAAGCCCCGCCCTGCCGGCGAGGAGCACCGCGCCCAGCATGCCGGGTTCCCCACCCGCAACCACCAGATGGCCGTACATCCCCTTGTGGGAATTACTCGGACGAGGCCGCAGTTCGGGAGCACGCGTCAGTACGGCGGCGGCAGGCACTTCACGGTACACGGTCCGGTCCAATCCCAGGCTGTCGAACACCAGTTCCCCGCAGTGATCGGGACCATCCGCGGTGTATTGTCCGAGTTTGCGGCCGATGAAGGTCACCGTGAGATCGGCGCGTATGCAGGGATCGAACGCCCTGCCGTTATCGCCGGACAGCCCGGAGGGAAGATCGACGGCAACCACGGGACACCGGCAGGAACCGACGGCCCTGATGAATTCTGCGCAGGTGCCTTCGGGTGCCCTGGACAGTCCGGTACCGAGCATCGCATCGATCACCAGTGCGGCACGCTCCAGAATGCCGCCATCACGGGAAGCCGGGCGTCCCCCGGCTTCCAGGTATCTCCGGCACATCTCCCGTGTGTCCGGCGTTCCGGGTTCGGCGGTGGCAGCGATGTGTACCTCCATGCCGATCTCATGCAACAGCCTGGCCACCACATAGCCGTCCCCGCCGTTGTTGCCGGACCCGCACAGCACGACTACCGGCACATGTCCGGGATACCGGCGCACGACATGGTCGAACGTGCGTCTGCCCGCCCGTTCCATGAGTTCCAGGCCCGGGGTTCCGAATTCCTCGATGGCGACCCGGTCAAGCTCCCGGACCTGGGTCGCGGTGTACAGGGAGACGGCTGTCATGAGCGGATCTTATACCGTCTTTCCCGTGTGCAGAAATGAAAAAAGGGCGGTGACAATGTCACCACCCTCCCTTGATCAACCCGGGGACCGGGTCAGGCCGCTTTTCCGGACTTGTGCTCCAGCACGGTGTCGGAATCACCGCCGATCTCGATTTTCCGGGGCTTCATGGCCTCGGGCACTTCCTTCACCAGATTGAGCTTCAGAAGGCCGTTGGACAGTTCCGCACCGGTGACTTCCACATGATCCGCCAGGGTGAACTTGCGTTCGAACGCCCGATTGGCGATGCCCTGGTGGAGGTAGTTGTGCTCCCTGTCGTCGGAATCCTGCTTGCCGCGGATGGTCAGCACACCGTGTTCCACCTGGATGTCGATGTCATTGCGGGTGAAGCCGGCAACCGCCAGGGTGATGGCGTACTGGTTTTCGCCGACCACTTCGATGTTGTAGGGCGGATATCCGCCGGAAGCGGGCTTTTCCGCGCCAAGGGCGGCGTTCAGCAGGGAACCGAACCGGTCGAAGCCGATGGTGCTGCGATAAAGGGGGGTAAGGTCGATCGTAGTCATGGTCATATTCTCCTGTGAAGCAATATGGTTAAACACTTGAAACATCCTGTGGTCCGGGAATCTTCGGGAGACTTCCCGCCACGCCGGTAACATGCGGATTCCCGGCCGGATTTCAAGTGCTACAGGAGGGACCGCTGTCAGGTCGTCTTTGAACCGCCAAGGCAGGGTGGGGACTCCGGCACCGCACCGCCCTGCGCGAACCACTCGTCCGGGGTCCGCGTATGCAGCGCCAGGGCATGGACGCCGGCTGCAAGTTCCTCCTCGAGCATGCCATTGACAACCCTGTGACGCGCCAGCAGCGGCTGGCCATCAAACCTTTCCGAAACCACGGTCACCCTGAAATGGGTCTCGGAATTCGCCGGCACGCTGTGCATATGGCTTTCATTGACCACTTCCAGGTGGACCGGGTCCAGCGCCAGCAGCTTGGCTTCAATGGAAGAATGGAGACTCATGGGACCAATGTGCGGATTCGGACGGCTTCTGTCAAGACCGCATGCCCCGGATTGCCTCAGGGCCTGCGCCCGATGAACAGGAACCGGTTGACGCAGAAGAGGTAGTCCCCTTCCCGGCCCAGGCTTTCCAGGTCATCCTGCCACTTCCTGGATTCCTCCCGGGAAACGGCCCCACGCCGAACCGCGTTGCTGCCCATCCAGTCAAGCGTGCTGACGGAGAACAGTCCCGGGTCATATTCCGTGTTCAGAAGCGGTATGGCCGTCACCCGGATATCCTCAAGGCCTGCAACACGCATCAGACGGTGCAGCCGGACGGGCAGGTTCGGACTCGGCACCGCATCGTCCCAGGCCCGGAAGACGGCGTCCGTCAGTTCCGGATAACCGCTGTTCATGACCACGCCGCGCCAGTCCGTTTCCAGGACCGCGAGCCGGCCGCCCGGACGCAGCGTCCGGACCATCCGGGCAAGCGCATTTTCCACGTCCGCCACATACAGCAGCACCTGGGTGCAGGTTACCGCATCGTAGCTCCCCGGGGGTTTTTGCAGTTCGGTCACATCCCCCGGGCTGACGGAGACCTGCGGCATCCCCCGGCACCGTTCCAGGGCTGCGTCCACCATTTCCGGGGAGATGTCCAGTGCATCCACCGATCCGCTCTCGCCAACCGCCCGGGCCAGCTCCAGGGTCAGGAAGCCCGACCCGCAGCCGATGTCCAGCACGTCTTCACCCGCCTGGACCGCCAGCTGCGCCATCGTAAGGCGCCGCTGGTTTTCAATTTCCGGCGAGGAATAGCTGCGATTCAGCATGTCAGGGGTGTGGTGGATTTCTTCGGTCATGACCATGGGTACCTGTCTATATCACCCGTGGATTGTACTGCGTGAACGATCACGGTCCGCAGCGGGAATGCAAACAACCGTCCTTCCCGGGACCCGGGGAGTGCTATGCTCCGAAAAAATGGTCAATACTTCAGACATGCATGTATCGAGCAACTTCGAAGGCGGCAATATCCGGCCAATCGATTGCAGTGAAGCCGACAACATCCGGCTGGAAATCCGCAGGGACCGGGAATCCGGTTTCCTGCAATGGTTCTACTTCCGCCTGACCGGGGTCGCACACCGCCAATGCCTGCTGCGTATCGTCAACGCCGGCGAATGCAGTTATCCGGACGGTTGGAAAGGCTACCGGGCCGTGGCTTCCTATGACCGGGAATTCTGGTTCCGCGTCGACACCAGTTACGAGGACGGCGAACTCTGCATCCGGCACCAACCGGGATACGACTCGGTCCACTATGCCTATTTCGCGCCGTATTCCCTGGAAAAACTCGCCGCCCTGGTCGCAGTGGTGCAAACCTCTCCCCGGACGACCGTCCTGCATGCCGGCACCACGGTGCAGGAAAGGGATCTGGATGTCATCCGGATCGGAAACGCGGAAGCGAACCGGAAAATCTGCTGGGCCATCGCCCGGCAGCATCCCGGCGAAACCATGGCATCATGGTGGATGGAAGGATTCATCAGCCGGCTTCTTGACAGCAACGACCCCGTTTCCCGGGAACTGCTGAACCGGGTAACGTTATATATCGTACCGAACATGAACCCGGACGGATCCTCGCTTGGCCATCTTCGCACCAATGCGGCCGGTGCGAACCTGAACCGCTGCTGGCATGAACCCGACAACCGGAAAAGCCCGGAGGTGCTGCACGTGCGGCGTATGATGGAGGATACGGGCGTGGATCTCGGGATCGACGTGCACGGGGACGAAATCCTTGCCTGCAACTTCATCGCGTCGGCCGAGGGAGTGCCCTCCTGGGACGGCCGGCGCCAGCGGCTGCTGGACACCTACAAACGGGAACTCAGCCTGATCAACCCGGATTTCCAGACCGAGTACGGCTATCCCAGCACGCCTCCGGGGAAAGCCAATCTGTCCTATTTCACCAATTACATCGCGGAAACTTTCGGTGCCCTGACCATGACACACGAAATGCCCTTCAAGGACACCGCGGGTGCACCCAATGCACTCCAGGGCTGGTCACCGGAGCGGTCGAGGCATCTGGGCGCCACCAACGTCGAGGCAATATACCGGATCGTAGACGAGTTGTGACTGTGAGGCAGTGAACGCCCCGTCCCGCCCGCTGTCCGCTGGGCGGGTCAGGAAAGCGCCTCGCGCACCAGCTGCTGAAAGTGGTGCACGCCATGCTCGCTCAGTTCCGAACGGCAGTCATCCACGATGAAGCGGCCCTGGTTGTAGCCGATGGACTTCAGCCCCCGCTGGACGCTTTCGCAAAGCCCGATGTCCTCGGGTTGCAGTACGTCATCCAGGTAGCGGCAGGCGTCCCGCATCTCGTTGCTCAATTCCGGCGAAGTGGTGAACACGTCCAGGAATTCCAGCGTCTGCTCCACCCCGTCGGGATTCATCTGCAGCACCGACAAGTTGGGTTCCCCGGGCATCGCCCAGAGCGTGATATTGGGCCATATGAACCAGGCCGCATAGCTGAAGTCGACGTCGGCCCTGACCTTGTAGGCCGAGCTGTCCGCGTTGACCGGACCGCGGGAACAATGGCTGGACCACCAGCGGTGGGTTTGGGTCGAGTAGGCATCCATGTTGATCAAATCCACGAGGTCGCGGTGGGCCACATGGCAGTGATAGCACTCGAGAAAGTTGTCCATGATCACCTTCCAGTTACTGGCCACGGTGTATTCCCTGCGGTCCGAGTAGACCAGCGATCCGGCATCGGGAACATAGCCGAGAATCTCCTCCTCGAGTCCGTCCATCATCTCCCCGAAGGGCTCGGCATCGGGGTCGCAATTAACGAAGACCATCCCCAGGAACACCTCCACCCGGACCGGCTTGAGCGAAAAGTCACAGGCCCTGAATTCCGGGCTGGTCCCGGTGTTGCGCGCGTTGGCCAGGGTGCCGTCCGTCCTGTAGGACCACGCATGGTAGGGACAGACGATGAGGCGTGTGCTGCCGGTACCCCGGACCAGTTCATGGCCGCGATGCTGGCAGACGTTATAGAAGCCCCGCAGTTCACCGTCATCGCCCCTGATCACGAAAATGTTCTGATCGTGAATGCGGGTGGTGAAATAGCTTCCTTTTTCGGCCAGCTGGCTGGCATGGCAGGCATAATGCCAGCTCCGGTAGAAAACGCGGTATTTCTCCCGGTCATAGATGTCCGGATCGAAGTACCAGTATGCCGGGATCGTGAAGGAAATCGTGGGGTCTTCCGAAAACGGACGCTCCGCCGGCTTGAGAAGGTTGATCCTCTCGACCGATTTGTTCATGTTCTCACCTTATTTACGTATGCATCAGGCAGTCCGGGTCCGGACCGCCCCCATCGATCAGTCACTGACATGGGCGCGTGCAGCCGGGTCGGGAATGATCCGTGACTGTGAACACTATTCCGCGGCGCCGGACACGAAGTAATCGCTGATCCCCACGGTATTGAAACCTCCATCCACGTAGGTGATCTCGCCGGTGATGCCAGACGCCAGGTCCGAGCACAGGAACGCGGCGACATTGCCCACTTCCTCTATGGTCACCGCCCTGCCAAGCGGCGACACATGCTCGAAATGCCCCAGCATCGTCTTGAAGTTCTTGATCCCGGAGGCCGCAAGGGTCCGGATCGGCCCCGAGGAGATGCCGTTCACCCGAATGCCCCGGCCGCCCAAGGACTGGGCCATGTACCGGACATTGGCCTCCAGGCTGGCCTTGGCGAGGCCCATCACGTTATACCCCGGCATAGAGCGCATCGAACCGATATAGGTCAGCGTGACCATGGCGCCGTTACGCCCGTCCATCAGCGCCGCCGCCGCCTTCCCCATGGCCGCGAAACTGTATGAACTGATCTCATGAGCCACCCTGAAACCATCCCGGGTCACCGCGTCGAGATACAGTCCCTCCAGTTCTCCTGCCGGCGCGAATGCGACGGAATGCACCAGTATGTCGAGTCCGTCCCAGCGCTCCCCGAGCGTTAAAAACAGGCTGCCGATCTCTTCATCGCTGGTCACATCGCAGGGCAGGACGATATCGGAGCCGAGTTCTCCGGCACATTTTTCCACCCGCCCCTTCAGCTTGTCGTTCGGATAGCTGAAAGCCAGCTCGGCGCCTTCGCGGTGCATGGCCTGGGCGATGCCCCATGCGATGGAACGGGTACTGGCGATCCCTGCGATCAGGGCGCGCTTGCCGGTCAGAAAACCCATGAAACCTCCAGAATTGAATGTGGTGTCCGGTCGTGGCACGGTATTATAGCCGTCCCTTTCCCGGATCGCGCCACCAGATGATCGCCTCGCAATTCGCCGTTCTGGTTTCCGTCTGTCCGCCGGATTCCCGGCACCCCGACAGCGAATCCTGTCACAGGGAAATGCGATTGGCCGAATTCCTGAATGTGCCATTGGTCAACCCCGGAAGCCGGCATGATGCACGGTACCTGATCGGCTATAACGGGGTCGGACGCCTGGAACTCAGTTATTGCATGGACTCCACCCCCAAGCCGCTCCAGGTCAACCTGTCATCCCGCCGGAACGCCAGGGGAAGGGACCCGCTGCTTCGCGCCATCGGGTCCGGGTGCCGTGAAATCGTCGACGGCACCGCCGGGCTTGGCGTGGACGCCGCCCACCTGGCTGCCGCGGGTTACCGGATTACCGCCGTGGAGGAACACCCCCTGCTCCACGCACTCCTTGCGGACGGTCTGTTGCATTGTGGCGATACCGAACTCGCCTCCCGCCTCAATCTGGTGCTTGCCGACACGATTGAATGGCTCGGGAACCTGGACTACAAGGTAGACACGGTATACCTGGATCCGATGTACCCGCCGCGCCCGGGCAGCGCATTGTCCAGGAAAGGGATCCGGCTCCTGCAGGAAATCATACCGTACTGCCCGGATCGGGACCGCCAGATGCTCGAAGTGGCAAGATGCCGGGCCGTTCGGCGTGTCGTGGTGAAAAGACCGCGCCATGCAGAGCCGCTGCTGCCCGGAAAATCGGGGGAAACCAAGGGCAAGCTGGTACGGTTCGACATCTATCCACCCGTTCCGAGTTCAATAATCTGACTGCTCTCCACCATGACAACCCCATGTCCGTCCTTACATGCGATATGATGCGATTGGCTCTTTAACCTGTTGTAATAGTTAAATAATATGCCTCTCCGTGTTCTTTTGGCATATCTCCTTGTCCCTTGCATCCCCGTCTCCGATACGCTCTAATACGCCTGGTTTATAGGTCACTCGCTTTCGATTTGCTTACGGCAGCACTTAGATCCAGAAACTCCCCGAAGCGGAAAAAATCCAACAACCGAAGAAACCATTATGCCAGAGAAACAGTATCGCGCCCTGACCAAGCGCACCGTGGACCGCCTGTCCGTCCGGGACAGGGACATGGTGTTCTGGGACCGGGACATTCCCGGATTCGGCGTCCGGGTGTACCCCTCCGGGGCCAAGGTCTATGTCATCCAGACCCGGGCCTCCGGGAAGTCCCACCGGGTGACCATCGGCCGTCATGGCGAGGTTTCTCCCGACCAGGCGCGCCGGGATGCCGTCGAGGCGATTTCCGCCCTCAAGTCCGGCCGGCCGGTTTCGAAGGAAGAGGCGGTCGAGCCGACGGTGGCCGATCTCGCCGAGCGCTACCTGCGGGAATACGTGGCGGTATTCACCAAGAAGACCACCGGTGGCCACTACCGCCATGTTCTCGGGAAGAACATTCTCCCGGTGCTCGGGAAGCTGAAGGTGTCCGCAGTGGAGAAGGACGACATTCTCTCGTTCCAGTACGGACTCCGTGACACGCCCACGACGGCGAACCGGGCCCTGGACATCCTGAAGAAGATGTTCGGCCTGGCGGAGCTGTGGGAGATGATCCCGTCCGGGGGAAACCCGTGCAGGTCGGTTCGCCGGTACCGCCGGGATGCGGAACCGGAACGGTTCCTGACTTCCGAAGAACTGGCTTCTCTCGGGCGGACGCTGGACATTGCCCCCGCGGAGGGAATTGCCAAATTCCATGCCACTGCCGCCATCCGGCTCCTGGTGCTGACCGGATGCCGGAGGAACGAGATCCTGGAACTCCGCTGGGAGGACT